>NZ_JAYWLR010000010.1:0-84749 GCF_040946405.1 Corynebacterium sp. LK2510
CTAGGAACACAACCCCGAACAGGATCCACAGCCCCAGCGGCATGAACGGTGTCCACGCTCCAACTCTGCCCGTGGTGACGATGTGGGCAACGGTGGTCAGCCATAAGGCTGCCGTCACAGCAGCGAGAGTGGCCGTCAGGTAAGGAAACAGTACTGCCCAAAAAGCGGTGGCTTGGATACCCGATCGCGACTTGCCCAGCAGGTGAAGCGGGGAGAAGAAGCGCTGCAGGCTCGAGCGTTTGCCGATCGTGGCGACGACGAGGATGACGCAGATTGCCAACAACGTATAGGCGGCCAGGGGGATGAAACCGGCGGTGCCGTCACCACTGGGGCCGTAGAACAGTTGTGTATCCTTCCCGGATCCTTCCGCCCACTTTTTCGCCGGCATCACCGAGTAACCTTCGGGGGCCTGTGCGGAGGAGTCGGTGACAACGAGAGCCCAGTCAGGATCAACCGGGGGATTCTCCGACACCGCGGCAGAAAGCTGCATGTAGTCGAGGTGGAAGGGGTCTTCCTTGGCCGGGGCCTCGGCCTCGGAGAGGAACTCGTCGATAGCCAGAAGATTTGACCCGGTGATCGTGTAATCGTTGGCGACCTCGCGCGAGGCGGACTCGGAACCCGAATAAGTGATATCCGAGGGCTGCCAGTAGACAACCCCGTGGCAGGAGTCTCCGATCTGGGCGCACACCTTCTCCGCGTCCCCCGGAGCCAAAAGGCGAGCATCACTGGTGACGATGACGGGAGCTTCACTGACGTTTTGGGTCGTGTAATAGGCCCCGGCCTCCAGCGAGGAAATGGCCCAGCTGAACCCGGCGAGGGGGATGGCCACCAATGCAGCCGCCAACCCTGCCCTAGACAGTGTGCCCGTGGCAGCAATGGAGCGAATCCCTACCGCGGGAGCGGTCCATCCGACGGTGTGACTGAGCACCGAGGAGATGGCGCGAGATAAAAATCGACTCAACGGCCCTGCCATGACCGCAGCGAGAACCGGGGTTGTCAGCACCATGAGCGCCACCGCCATGCTCGACCCGCCCGCGGCAATCAGCCACACGCCGCAGATGATGTTGAGTGCCGCGACGACGGTACCGGCAATTCTCCCGGCTTTCTTCACTGCCGCGTTGCTTGCGCCTGCGGTGCTGGTCTGACCCACAACTCGGTCGACGCGGATCGTACCGACCCCGGTCAAGTAGATAAGGCCGAGGACGATAAGTGCCGTACCCAGCACAGGTAGGGGCGCCCCCCACACATCGGGCAGTTCTTTTCCCATGCCCAGGAACAGCAGGTTCAAGAAGGGTTGGAGGATGACACGCCCCAGCACCACCGCCGACACACTGGCCACACCCGCCAAGGCCAGCGCCTGCAGAAGGAGATGACGCTGGAAAAATCCGTTCGAAACGCCTAGGTTCTTCAGCGCTAGCACCGTGGTCCGGTGATCACTGATGAAGTTCTGGTGCGCCAGACGCACCCCGATGATGGTGGGAAAGATCGCGATCAAACTGACATTGACCATGCCTTGTTTGAGATCGGAACTGCCGCCAGAGGAAAACGCGACGTACAGGATGGTTCCGACAAGCGTTCCGACTATGACGGCGGTTACCACCAGACCGCCGATGTAGGGGCGCACAGTGGTCTTGAGCTCTCTGCGGTACGCGGCCGTGGGGTTGAGGGACTGCATGTCACATCCCCATTTCCAGCAGTGTGTGTGATGTGCCGCCGAACAGCTCCCGGTGGGAGCAATACACGACGATCGCGCCACTGTCAGCCGCGTTGCGCATAAGCGATTCAACGACGGCGATGTTGTTCTCATCGAGGGCGCTGACCGGCTCATCCATCAACAACACGTCCGGCTGGGAGGATAATGCCTGGGCAATCGCCACACGCTGACGCTGCCCTCCCGAGAGCTCACCCGGGTACACACCGGCATAATCCGCCATGCCCACATCCCCCAGCAGATCCACCTGCTGCTGCGAGTTAAGGCCGCGGCCGGCGACATTAACAGCCAGGGCCAGGTTCTCCTGACATGTCAGACTTTCAAGTAGCGTCGGTGCTTGGGGCGCGTAACCAACATGCTGAGCTCGCCAGTGTGAAGTCTTGTTACCCGACCAACGGTCAGCCCGTTGACCATCAATGACAATCTCGCCCGACTGAGGGGTGCGCAGACCCGCTAAAAGGTCCAGCACCGTCGATTTGCCGCTCCCCGACGGGCCACGGACAACGTATATCCCGGGCGTATTCAGGGTCAGGGAGACAGAATCGAGAATCAGGGGAGCGTACCTGGTGTATCTAAATGAAAGGTCTTTCCAGGTGATTTCCATCTAAGCATCCTCTAGCTTTCCGTGTTTCCAACATCTATTGGGCCTCTGGGCTACACATATCAAAGTCACCACGGCAAAAAGGCAGTTAAATCGATACCTAGATGTACTGACCGGAGTCGTTGGTCGAGTTTGTGTGAACCGGTGATATGACGAAGACCTCTGAAGTGGAATAGGAAGTGTCCTAATCCATCCGATCCACACAAGAAGTCTTCTCAATGGTTCACTCTAACGCAGCGTTGACTCCACGCCACCGTTTTAAAGTTGGCCAACTCGTCGTCGACGATGGAGTGCCCATCGCCGAGGTCACCGCCCGCTTCCAGTGCTCATGGCCGACAATCAAACGCTGGGCTGAGCGCTACCGACGCGGCGAGGCAATGCAGGATCGCTGCTGACGGCCGCACACAAGCCCGAACAAGACTGCACCTGAAGTGGTCAAACGAATCGTGTCGCTGCGCATGCGCAAACGCATCGGACCACTGCAGCTAGCTGCGCTGTGCGATGTGGAATCGTCGACGGCGTACTAGGTGCTCAAACGATGCCGCCTTCACCGACTGTCCTACACCGACCGTGGAAGTGGCGAGGTCACACGCCGCTATGAGCATGAGCACCCCGGGGATCTCATCCACATTGATGTGACGAAGTTTGGCCACATTCCCGACGGTGGTGGATGGCGTTATGTCGGTCGGCAACAAGGCCAACGCAACCGGGCTGCCACCAGGGCACACCACGCAGCCGCCACCGGGGTGCTGCACCGCGCTGCAGAATGGTTCGCGCGCAGAAACATCGACATCACGCGGGTCATCAGCGACAACGGATCATGCTACCGAGCGAAGTTGTGGCAGCAGACCTGCGCCGAACTTGGGATAAGGCCGTTATGGACATGGCCGTACAGGCCGCAGACTAACGGCAAGATCGAACGCTTCCACCGAACACTCACCGATGGGTGGGCCTGTGCCCAGTGCTACCAATCGGAGTCTAAACGTCGAAGGGCACGTGCTGGCTGGATCCACGACTACGATCACCACAGACCCACACTGCATGCGGAGGCCACCCACCAATTGCCCGGTTAACTAACCTCCCCGAGCAGTACAGCTAGCTGGGTTTCCGAGCAGCGAACTAAGAGCTAAGAAAAGAAGGCTAAGAATCCACCGGAATCCTCAGGAACCGGCGATTCTTAGCCTTCTGTTCTTAACCTATGCGGTTCGAGCACCGGGGCCACTGAGCCCCAGCGCACTTAGCCGCGCGGGTACACGCCGTCCTCTCCGAGGCGAGCCTCCGGGTTGAGCAGCAGGGCGATCTCACCGTCGTGCGTGTTGCCCTCGGCGAAGCGGCGGTTCTCCACCTGCTCGAACAGCTCGCGGCGGCCGGTCATGCCGGCCTCGAGCCAGCCGGCACCCCTGCGCAGGCGAGCGGTGGCGCGGGAGCGCCATTCCTCGACAGATGCGCCGGACGCAGCCAGCGCTGCCTCGAACACACCCGGGTGGGCCAGGACGACGATCGCGCCGACGTGGCCGAAGCCCAGGGAGGTCAGCACAGCGGCCTTCACGTTGCCTGCACCCAGTGCGAGCGGGGAGCGCAGCCAGACGAGGTTGCGTGCCTTCGCGCCCACGGCCGGGTCGACGCAGTCGAGTGCGGCATTGGCGGGCAGGGAGCCGGTGCGCAGGACGTCGATAAGCCCGCCGACCTGGAACAAAGCGGCACCTGCCTTGGCGTGACCGGTGAGCGCCTTCTGGGAGATGACGTACATCGGGGCACGCTCGTCGCGGCCGATGGCCGGCCACAGGATGGAGTGCAGCTCGGACTCGTTCGGGTCGTTGGCGTTGGTGGAGGTGTCGTGCTTGGACACAACCGTGACGTCGTCAGGCGTCAGGCCCAGCGATGCTAGCGAGCGGGCCAGGCGCGACTTCTCGCCGCCGCGCGCTGCACCGAGCACACCCAGGCCCGGGGCCGGGATGGAGGTGTGCGCACCGTCGCCGAAGGAGGAGGCGAAGGCCACGACTGCGAGCACCGGGAGGCCGAGCTTGGCGGCCACCGAGGCGCGGGCCACGAGCACGGTTCCGCCACCCTCTGCCTCGAGGAAGCCGCCGCGTCGGCGGTCGTTTGCACGGGAGATGAAGCGATCGGAAATGCCCTTGGCGCGCATCGTCTCAGTGTCAGCGGTCGCGTTCATCTGGCCGAAGCCCTCGAGGGACTCAACCTGAACGTCGTCGATACCACCGGCGACAACGAAGTCTGCCTTGCCCACGGCGATCTTGTCCACGGCCTCCTCGATGGAGACGGCTGCGGTGGCGCAGGCGCCGACCGGGTGGATCATGGAGCCGTAGCCGCCAACGAGAGACTGCATGACGTGTGCTGCGACGACGTTCGGCAGGGCCTCCTGCAGGATGTCGGACTGGCGGTCCTCATCGAGCAGGCGCGAGACGAACACCTTGTGCAGGGACTCCATGCCTCCGATACCGGTGCCCTGGGTGGAGGCGACGTCGACCGGGTGGACTGCCTGCATCAGCTCTGCCGGGGTGAAGCCGGCGGAGACGAAGGCGTCGACGGCGGTAACCAGGTTCCACACGGCGATGCGGTCCATGTTGTCGACCATCTGTGCCGGGATGCCCCACTTGGAGGGGTCGAAGTTGTCCGGCATCTGGCCCGCGACGGTGCGCGACAGCGTTGCCTTGCGCGGTACGCGTGCGGTTGCGCCGGCGAGGCGGGTGACGGTCCACTCGCCGTCGACAAGCTCCACGCGGGTCTTCGCCGGGTCGGCGGCCTCCATGTCGCGGGCGACTGCTTCGTTTTCCACGGTGAAGGAGACGTCGCGGTCGAGGAAGACCTCGGCCAGGTCGATGGAACCGCGGTCGGTGAGGAAGTACTTGTCGCTGAGCTCACGCACTCCGGCGCGGGCGACAACCTCATCGCGGAAGCGGTCGTAGATGTCGGCCTCGTCGACGCTTGCGCCGTCGGCGTCGTACCAACCCGGGTTCGGGTCCTCGTTCCAGGTGACCAGGCCGGTCATCCACGCGAGTTCCAGAACGCCGGCGGCGGTCAGCTCGACGGTGCCATCGCGTGGGGGCTAGCTGTCCTGTTCCGCATCGCCGAGCCTGCGCAGTAGCGGCCCAATCTCGCCGCCGGTGATGCGGCGGTGCAGGTAACCCCCACCCATCATCTGTGCTTCAAGGTGGAACACCTTTAGACACGCGAGAATCTCGGTTGCGTTGAGACTGGCAACAGGATGAGAAGCGAGGAACTCCTCTAGGCTCTGCTCTCCGAGGACGACCTGGTGGTTGGTGGGCAGGTGAGGGGCGAGCGCGGTGGTGAGTTGCTCTCTGAGCTCGGCCGTCTCAGCAGGGTCGAGCCCACTACCTTCTACCTCGTCGATGAGGGGAAGAAGCGCGACAATGTCGAGGTAAGGGTTGGGGGAAGCATCGGTGTCGGCGCCGTTTTCGGAGGCAGCGTCGTCGCGCTGACGCAAAGGAGCTGATGGGTTTCTGACGAATAGGACGATGTCGTCCGGGTTGAATTCAATTGCTTCGCACACGCGCCGGATAAGTGCCACCTTTTGCGGGGTAGAGCTGTTCACTCGAGCCCCTAGTGCTGGGTCAATCTCACGGATCCTCGCGTTGCCCGGCATGGTGCTCCTGTCGCCGTCTACGGCAAGCATTGCTTCGTCTTTCGCGGCGGTAAGCACGCCGTCGCGGTCGGCTTCCAACAATGCACGGAGGACGACCGATAAAACGTCAGTCCACGTCTGCACGGGTGTCTTTGCTCCGCCGATCTCGACGGCAGAGACTTCAACCCCAGCGAAATCGGTGTCCTCACCAAGTGGTTCCGATTGAAGCACCTCCCGGACTGGTGTGAAATCAGTCTGCGGCAACGGCCATAGCTCGAGGGCTCGGGAATCGAGCTCATTGGCGCGGGACGTGAGCTGGTCGAGCCCCCAGGACGTCTGTGCTTTGACGTAGTTGTTAATCACATACGGGGACTCGGAAAAGCCGCCAGGCATCTCCTTCTTGATCGCGAAGGATGAGTTCGAGTACTGCGAGTTGTATCCGGTTACGGTCAGGTTAGCGATTCTGTTTACCCACGTCCGGTGGATTTCGTCCGCCTCCGGTCCGAGATCATCCCTCCATGCGTTGCTCAACGTTTGGGGCATGATGTGCTCGATGGTGAGCTCCCCGCTTTCGATATAGGCCGCAATATCTGCGACGTCCTTCGAGTGCCCGCGCTCAAGCACGTGGAAGAGATACTGCCGGTAGGTCGATTTCATGTGGTAGGCGTCACGGGTACGAAAGGCCTGAACAAATTCCTCATCTGCCGGGAAACGGCCGCTGTGCCCTCGGCTAAGCAGCATGTAAGCGAGGATGTCGCTGTACGGTTCGTCGTTGCGGCGTTGCTTGCGCAGCTCCGAGTAGGCGGTGGCGAAGGTCTTGTTCAAAGAGTTAGATGCTACTGAGGCGATCACGCGGCGGAAAACATACGTTTCGATGATGGCAAGCATGGACGCGAAGTCCTCCTCTGAGATGATGCCCGCCTTCAAGTCGCGGTAGGTCAGCCAGAGGAATGGTTTGACGACATCACCGATCACGCGGTTGGACGTCTTGAGGCGCCGGTCCACCGCAGAATATCCCGTGGCGCAGTGCGCAAGTGCCTTGGCGTAAGTGGAGAACTGGTGTAGCTCTTCGACGATCTCGGAGGGGGTCTTCGGCGATTTCGCCACAAACACCTTGAACGCCTCGAAAACCTCGGACTCTTTCGGAGTTTTAGAGGTCTGTGCGGTCAGGAACCAGCGGATGAATGAGTCAGTGCGGAACTCAACGTTTTTCTCCATAGCGTTCCAGAACTTCTCGTAAACGAGTTCCTGCTCGCGGTGGGGAAGGCCCATGAGCACCAGGTTGCGGATCTTATCGGATTCTTTGAGCGCGAGACCGGTCGAGTTAAGCGTTTCAAAGATGCGCTGTGGGTCGTCCTTCGGTTCGAGGTCAAGGTGCATCACTTCGAGACGAGAAATTCCCTGGTTCCACAGCTGGTCTGCGTCGAGGACGGTCTCGCGGAGTCGTTCGCGGAAGTAGGAGTAGTTCGCCGTGAGGTTGGATCCTTCGTTGAAGTAGGCGGGGTCGCCGAAGAGCCGGGAGTAGGAGTCCTGGTCGTCCTTGATGGGTTTGAGCTTGAACTTCTGCTCGCCTGAATCGCTAACGAGTAGATAGTTGTTCATGAGCTTTTGCGTCAGCCCCGGCGTCGGTTCTTCCACTTCACCGTCGCGGACCGCGTGGACAAGGGCAAGGATGAGAACGCTCACCGTGGTCAGGCGCTGCTGGCCATCAATGACAACCCACGTAAAGGAATCCTCCGGGTTGCCCACCACTGAACCGAAGAAGTGACTCTCGCGATTGGTGCGCGCGACCTCTTCGATATCGTCGAAAAGTCGCGCGCACTGCTTCTTGGTCCAGTCATAATTGCGCTGGTAGACGGGGATGACCAGCTTCTTGTCCATCCCGTCAAATGGCACATGAATCCTCTTGACCTCGCCCCTCACGGCAGCCTCCTTTTGCAGCGGTATGTAGCTCAATGCGAATGTAGCGGACGTGCCGCAATCTAGGGGTAGCGTGGGGAACATGACTTTCCTGCGCAAAACTTCGTGCCTCGTCCTCGCTGTCCTCGTGGTCGGAAGCGTGTGGGCTCCCCAGGGCCGGGCTGAGGTGCCGATGTCCGGGATCGGGAACTACTCGCTCGAGGCGATCCAGCTCTACCCGTACGGTATCGCGGTCCCATTCGATACCCCTGGCTCTCCGTACCGGGAAATGAAGGAGTGCGCCAACGCGACGCGCGATCGGCTTATCAACTCCGCGCACGGCAGTGGCCTTGCCAGTCCCGGAATGTTCCAGGTGATCATGTCGGTCGCCCCAGCTAGCTGCGTTTTGTTCAACCCGGGGCTCAACGCGGCGCTTGATGCGCAGATGCGCGAGGTTGCAGGGCGGTAGCGGGTTCGCGGGGGCGTAAGCCGACGCTGGACTGCGGGGGTTGAGTGCCGGCCTGTTGGGTTGGAACCCTCATTGGGCAGGCACGTTCGTGCCGGAATGCTTATTCGAGCGAGCCCCATTTGGACCAAATGTAGAAATTCGGCACGTTCGTGCCGGAAGTGGGTAGAATCTGAGGGGCGAGAGTGCGCTAGTGACAAGAACGGCACGTTCGTGCCGGTTTGAAAGAGTCCAGTGTTAGGCAGGTGGGAGTGTTGATGGATCTTGCCACCGCTGTGCGTACGCGGCGCCGCGAATTGAAACTGACCCAGGAAGAACTTGCGGACCTTGCGCAGGTAGCGGAGCGCACGGTTCGAGCGATCGAGGCAGGCAAACAAACAGTTCAGCTTGACAAAGCATTGCAGGTGTTGAGGGCGGTCGGTCTGGAATTTGCGGTGCAGGTTCACGTTCCCGAGGCACTTCGATGACGAGGAAGACGACCGCATACGTGTGGGCGGGTGATGCCCTTGCTGCGACGATTGTGCGTGATAGGGCAGGGACCAAGTTCCAGTACTTGCCCGAATACGTGCAATCGAGTCTCCCCGCCATCGCCACTACGCTTCCTAAGAGCAGCCGAGCCATCGAACTCGCGCCGGGCCAGATCCCTCCATTCTTCGCCGGGCTTTTGCCAGAAGGGCGCCGGCTCAGCGCCCTAAGACGGTCGGTGAAAACTTCCGCGGATGATGATCTCGGTCTGTTGCTGGCGGTAGGCGGAAATACTGTCGGAAACGTTTCGGTATTACCCGAGGGGAAGCGGCCGAAGGCCCTTCAAGGGAGCGTTAACCTTGCCGGCAGCACCGTCGATTTCTCCCGCATTCTGATGGACGCTGGGGTCGGGGATCCTCACTCCCTAGCGGGAGTCCAAGACAAAGCATCTGCTCGCACCATTGCTATGCCGATCGGGGGAGAGGCGATTGTGAAGCTTTCTCCGCCTGAGTATCCCGGACTAGTGGAGAACGAATTCACTTGCCTACAGGCATATCGCACGATGCCGATGGCCAAGCAGAAGGTCGTCGATGCGTCGATCCTGCACGACATGAACGGGCTCCCCGGCTTGGTCGTTGAACGATTCGACGGAACCTTTCCGGAAAAGTACCAGGTAGAGGATGCGGCGCAACTATTGGGAATCTATCCTGCTGACAAATACAACGTTAGTTATGAAGAACTCTGCCACCGAATCCTTGCAGTGACTGCCGCTCCCATGCTTGCTGCCCGTGATCTAATGCTTCAGCTCGCCTTCGCATGGTTGAGCGGAAACGGCGACCTTCACGCCAAGAACATTTCCGTGATCAACAGGGGCATGGGATACGAGCTTTCGCCGGTCTATGACGTTCCCAGCACTGTTCCTTACGGGGATTATTCGTTAGCCCTTGAAGTTGGCGGAAGAAAAGACGGACTGAGCCGAAAGCGTTTCGCTGCTCTATGCCTCGACGTGGGATTGACCGATAAACTAGCCAGCAAGATCGCCGCGCAGGCACTCGCGGCCACCGACGGACTCGCACGCTCTCTGATCGACGCTGCATCATTCGATCCGCGCCGAGCTCGAGATCTCACCAGACATCTTCGCAGTAGGCGTCAGCACTGGTAACTCTTCTCGCAGTGCCGCGGTGTGTTCGAACGCCGCGCCGACCGTGTCGGGCCAGGATGTAACAATTCGTGCGTTACAAGCAGACGGGTGGACCCGGCACTGATTCGACACGGAGGAACACATTGCCAGTCACATACAACTTCGAGGACGCGGTCGCACCTCTGGAGATTATCGGGGGCATCGCGGCGTTCGACCCGACAACGCTCACCATCGCAGCAGAAGCCTTAGGCGAGTACGGTTACGACCTCTACGGGCAGCGCGGTTTGGCAGTGCCGCGTTCCGCGGTTTTGGAACGACTTGCTGAAGTAGAGGCAGAACCCGGCTTCGCACGAGCTGTGATCGACACCGGGCACCTCCGGTGGGATCCCAGTCTGAACACCGATGCCTCGGAGATTGACGATTACGATGGCCGCCCCATTGAAGCAGTAGCGCTAGGGGAGATGCCCGTCGCCCGCATCGACGACGTGGTGCTTACAACCGTGCCCATGGTTGTGGGCAAAGCCGACGGTGCCTCTATCGAGGTGTGGTTTGCTGAGCTTCCCGACGAGCTCGAACAGGCTGATGGGTTCGAGCTCTTCCACTTGGCCACCCGTCTGCAGGAGGCGTGGCCCGAAGCGGACACGCAGCTGACCTATGTGACTGTGCCGCGGCAGAAGCTGGAATACCGTTCTGAGATCTCTTCGGCGTTGACCTGCACCAACTCCGAACTGAAAATCACCCAGAAGTTCAAGGCTGAGCTGGACGAATCAGGTGCTCGTGTTATTGCTGAAACCGTAATTACAACCGGAGCGCCCGTGGATCTCCCGCCTTACTACGACTTTGGTTCGCGCGGTCCCGTCATCTTCTGGTTTTCGGAGGATGACGGTGGGCTCCCGTTCAGCATCATCTACACGTTGGCTGAGGCGTGGGAAGCGTTCGGAGAGAGCGACGAACTCGAGATCCTAGAGTTGGTCTAGGCAGCGCGTCAGCGCTTACGGCCGGCTCCTTGGAAGTCATCGAACCGAAAGGCTCACTAGTGGTGAACGCCCGCGATAGGTCGGGCCCACGAGGAATAGCGGTACCGCGGATCCTAGCCCTTATAGGCGGCCAGGTACCGGATCTTCGGTGTAATTTCGACGCGTCCCTTGCCCTCGCTGTCACGTTTCATGATCAACTTGGCGGCCGCTATTTGCCCACGTGTCGGAGGGACGTCGGTTTTGGGGACATACACGTCGCGGGTTTGTGGTTGTCTCACGGAGCCCTCCTGTCACTGGTCGTAGTTGTAAGTCACTTCCTAGATGACTGCATCAATGAGATGGTTCTCATTTTTGACCAAGAACGGTAGATCATCAAGAGCATCGAGGATCGCAACCCCTATGGGGACTTTGGCGGGATCCCCCGATGCGCACATTTCAGTGGCCCAGCGAAGCTCGGAGTGCCATTCTTTCAGCAGGTCTTGTTGGCGATTACTGTGCATGGTGCGCGAGACGCCTGTCCAAGCCACGCAAGCTGCACCAACCGGGGCCAGAAACGCGGTTCCTGCCGCGAGCACCGAAACTCTCTGTGTCGGTGAGTCGACGATGAGAGCAACGAAGTACACGACAGCAAGTGTGCCCAAAAAGCAGGCAGCAATATACTCCCACGACGGCTTATTCAACGGCCCCCTTACCCCGCGTTTGACATGCATAGTAGGGGGAGATGGGTTTCTGCGCAGGGGATATTTTCCTTCCGCCTAAGAACAGAAAACTAAGAATCCGCCGAAATCCTGATTCAGCGTCGATTCTTAGCCTTCCGTTCTTAACCTGAGCGCAGAGGCCCCAGCCGCAACCCGTGAACAGGCAACCGCCCTGCAGCAATAACCCCGCGTGCCCCCACAAGCCCTTCCGCCTAAGAAAAGAAGGCTAAGAATCCACCGGAATCCTCAGGAACCGGCGATTCTTAGCCTTCTTTTCTTAACCTATGCGGTTCGAGCACCGGGGCCACTGAGCCCCAGCGCACTTAGCCGCGCGGGTACACGCCGTCCTCTCCGAGGCGAGCCTCCGGGTTGAGCAGCAGGGCGATCTCACCGTCGTGCGTGTTGCCCTCGGCGAAGCGGCGGTTCTCCACCTGCTCGAACAGCTCGCGGCGACCGGTCATACCGGCCTCGAGCCAGCCGGCACCCCTGCGCAGGCGAGCGGTGGCGCGGGAGCGCCATTCCTCGACAGATGCGCCGGACGCAGCCAGCGCTGCCTCGAACACACCCGGGTGGGCCAGGACGACGATCGCGCCGACGTGGCCGAAGCCCAGGGAGGTCAGCACAGCGGCCTTCACGTTGCCTGCACCCAGTGCGAGCGGGGAGCGCAGCCAGACGAGGTTGCGTGCCTTCGCGCCCACGGCCGGGTCGACGCAGTCGAGTGCGGCATTGGCGGGCAGGGAGCCGGTGCGCAGGACGTCGATAAGCCCGCCGACCTGGAACAAAGCGGCACCTGCCTTGGCGTGACCGGTGAGCGCCTTCTGGGAGATGACGTACATCGGGGCACGCTCGTCGCGGCCGATGGCCGGCCACAGGATGGAGTGCAGCTCGGACTCGTTCGGGTCGTTGGCGTTGGTGGAGGTGTCGTGCTTGGACACAACCGTGACGTCGTCAGGCGTCAGGCCCAGCGATGCTAGCGAGCGGGCCAGGCGCGACTTCTCGCCGCCGCGCGCTGCACCGAGCACACCCAGGCCCGGGGCCGGGATGGAGGTGTGCGCACCGTCGCCGAAGGAGGAGGCGAAGGCCACGACTGCGAGCACCGGGAGGCCGAGCTTGGCGGCCACCGAGGCGCGGGCCACGAGCACGGTTCCGCCACCCTCTGCCTCGAGGAAGCCGCCGCGTCGGCGGTCGTTTGCACGGGAGATGAAGCGATCGGAAATGCCCTTGGCGCGCATCGTCTCAGTGTCAGCGGTCGCGTTCATCTGGCCGAAGCCCTCGAGGGACTCAACCTGAACGTCGTCGATACCACCGGCGACAACGAAGTCTGCCTTGCCCACGGCGATCTTGTCCACGGCCTCCTCGATGGAGACGGCTGCGGTGGCGCAGGCGCCGACCGGGTGGATCATGGAGCCGTAGCCGCCAACGAGAGACTGCATGACGTGTGCTGCGACGACGTTCGGCAGGGCCTCCTGCAGGATGTCGGACTGGCGGTCCTCATCGAGCAGGCGCGAGACGAACACCTTGTGCAGGGACTCCATGCCTCCGATACCGGTGCCCTGGGTGGAGGCGACGTCGACCGGGTGGACTGCCTGCATCAGCTCTGCCGGGGTGAAGCCGGCGGAGACGAAGGCGTCGACGGCGGTAACCAGGTTCCACACGGCGATGCGGTCCATGTTGTCGACCATCTGTGCCGGGATGCCCCACTTGGAGGGGTCGAAGTTGTCCGGCATCTGGCCCGCGACGGTGCGCGACAGCGTTGCCTTGCGCGGTACGCGTGCGGTTGCGCCGGCGAGGCGGGTGACGGTCCACTCGCCGTCGACAAGCTCCACGCGGGTCTTCGCCGGGTCGGCGGCCTCCATGTCGCGGGCGACTGCTTCGTTTTCCACGGTGAAGGAGACGTCGCGGTCGAGGAAGACCTCGGCCAGGTCGATGGAACCGCGGTCGGTGAGGAAGTACTTGTCGCTGAGCTCACGCACTCCGGCGCGGGCGACAACCTCATCGCGGAAGCGGTCGTAGATGTCGGCCTCGTCGACGCTTGCGCCGTCGGCGTCGTACCAACCCGGGTTCGGGTCCTCGTTCCAGGTGACCAGGCCGGTCATCCACGCGAGTTCCAGAACGCCGGCGGCGGTCAGCTCGACGGTGCCATCGCGCTGGATACCGTACTCAGCCTCGCGGCGGGTGCGGCCGGAGCCCCAGGAGGAAACCTCGCCCAGGCCGACGACGACGATCATGTCGTCGAGGTCGCAGGTAACGTTGCCAACTGTGGCGCCTATCGGCTGGGCGGGGTTCGCCACGTTCGGCAGTGCCTTGATCGCGCCGTCGATGGCTGCTGCGTCAGCGGCCGGTGCGGAGATTTCGGCGTTGCGCGCCAGCTCCGCGATGGACACACCAGCGGAGTCGAGGCCGCCGGTCAGGTCCAGGTCGAGCGGGGCCTCGGCGGCCTTCGCACGGGACTCGGCAGATGCCAGGCCCATGAGCTCGGTGGAGATCTCCTCCGGGCTCCACACGTGGATGCCGGCCTCCTTCGCCGCCGGGATGAGCACGTCGTTGCCACCCATCAGGGCGGTTCCGGCGACCCAACCGATGCGGGCCTGGGCGAGGGTGACACCCTCCGGCCAACCGGTCTCGGCGGACCACTTGTTCATGATCGCGTCCATGGCTGCCTTGACCTCGCCGTAAGCACCGTCGCCACCGAAGGTGCCGCGGTTCGGCGAACCCGGCAGGACCACGTGGGTGCGGGTGGACGGGAAGTCGTCGGACGCCTGTGCCAGCTTGGACAGTCCAGCGATGGTGCGCTCGACGGACCACAACAGGAGGCGGGCCTGGGTCTCGGCGTTGCCGCCGACCTCGGCGAGGGAGCCGGACACGCCCGGGGCTGCGAACGGGAAGGCCAGCGTCGGGGTGAGTGCGGGCTTGGTCACGCGGACCTCGCTGCCCACGGTCTCGCGCTGCTCGTTGCCGATCCAGTCGATGACCGCGTCGATGTCGCGGTAGCTCGACAGGTTCGCCGGGATGAGCCACAGCTGAGCGCCAGCTGCCGCGTGGTCGCGGTAGAGGGTGCGTGCGAATTCCTTGCGCGCCTGGCTGACGCGGGAGGCGGTCATGACAACGGTCGCGCCGCCGGCGAGCAGGCGCTCGACCAGGGCCGTCGCGATCGAGCCGGGGGCAGCACCGGTAACGAGGGCGACGTCGTTGGCGTACTGGAGCTCCGGCGTCTCAAGCGCGACGCGGGCGATCTCCGCCAGCGGGCCGGAGAAGCCGTTGTCTGCGTACCACTGCGCCTGCTCGGCGACAGTTGCGCCGGTGCCGGCGAAGCGGGCGACGTCGATGTCGGCGATGCCGCGGGCCACGCGGGCGAGGTCCTCGCGGGCCTGTGCCCAGCGGTCGTCGAAAAGCACGGCCTGGCGTGCGTCGAAGACCGGGGTGACCTGCTGGACCCAGCCGGAGCCGAGCTCGGCCTCGATGGTGTCGATGATCGTGGTGTCGGGTGCCTCGATCTCCACGCGCTCGTCCTCGACGCCAAGCTTGGCCAGAAGGGTGCGGGCGGTGCTGACGAGGGTGTCGGTCACCTCGGACTTGTACGCGTCGAGCGCGGCCGAGTCGACGACTCCACCGCCGGCGCCGGCGCTTGCCGACGCCTGGCTGACACTCTGCCCGTGGCGGGCGGCGACGGCCTGAACGGCGGCGTCGACAAGCGCGGTGGCGTCTGCCTTGCTGGCGACAGCCGGCAGGGTAGCGAGGCTGCCGCCACGCACGGACTCTTCGCCGCGGGAGCCGAGCAGAATCTCAGCTTCGACGTGTGGGGTCCAGGTTGCGGGCAGGCCCCAGGTGCCGGTGACCTGCTCCTCGACGAACGCCGGCTTCAGGCCAGCGGCGCCGAGCAGCTGGCGCAGACGCGCCGTGACGGACTCGCCGAGCACCGGGCCGAAAGCCGAGTAGCCCGGAGCAGCCTGGTTCACGCGCTCGCGCAGGGTGGCCACGTCGGCCTCTGCGGCACCGTCAATGGCGGGCACGCCGAGCTCGGCAGACATGTCCATGAGCAGCTGGTTGCGGCGCGAGGACACGCCACCGGTGAGCTCCTCGATGTTGTCGCTGTCGTTGATCTGCTCGAGGCGGATCTTGTTCTGGAAAGCGAACAGCACCATGATTGCGTCCGCAGCGGCGAACGGCAGGTCCGTGACCGGGGATCCGCCAGTGGCGGCCGGAGCGGCCGGGGCGGGTGCCTCAGCAGCAGCCGGGGCCGGAGCAGCAGCGGCCGGGGCAGCCGGGGCGGCTTCGGTCTCAGCAGCGGGGGTCTCCGGCTCATCGACGATCTCCGGCTCCGGAGCGGAGACGGTGTCTGCGAGCATGACGCGGTCCTGGTTGGCCTCGACGTTGAAGACCGGGACGTGGCGGCCAACGACATCCATCTCGCGCTTGGCCAGGTTGGTCAGCGTCGGGGAGGAAGCCAGGCCGACCTCGATGATCTGGTCGACGCGCTCGAGCAGGAGGTCCTGGGTCTCGATCCAGCGCACCGGGGAGGCGAACTGCCATGCCAGCAGCTCGATGATCAGGGTGCGGGCCAGGGTGTTGCGGTCGGTGTTGTCCACCGTCACGCCGGCGAGGCGCTCGGATGGCACCTCGGCGGTGACAGCGTCAATGAAGTCCTGGGTCAGCTCGAAGGGGCGGGCCACAAGGTTCGGGACGTAACGGTCAACGAGGATGTCCACGTCGATGGTGGCGGGCAGCAGCTCGTCGAGCTTCTCAGCGAAGGCGGGAACGCCGTCGCGCAGCACGCGGGAGTGGAACGGCACGTCGATGCCCGGCACGGTTACGTAGGCGCGCTCGCGCACGGAGTTGGCGGCCTTCTCCAGGGCGGCAAGGCCCTTCTTGGTGCCGGCCACGGAGTACTGCTGTCCGGAGATGTTGTAGTTAACAATCTCCAGGAATTCACCGGTCTGCTCGGCGATCGCGGCGACGTAGTCCTGAACCTCGTCCGGGCCGATGCCGATCATGTTCGGGCGCAGCGCGCCCATGCCGTACTCGGAGTTTCCGTCGGCGTCACGCGGTACGAGGGAGCCCATCGCGGAACCGCGGGAGTAGACGATGTCGATGACAGCTTCGAGGTCGAAGATGTTCGCCAGCGATGCCAGGGCGGTGTACTCGCCGAGGGAGTGGCCGGCGTACATTGCACCCTCACCCAAAGCGTCGGCAACGCGCAGGCGCTCGGTCTGTGCGTAGGCCACGACGGCCAGGGCGACCTGGGTGAACTGGGTCAGGTGGAGGACACCACCCGGGTGCTTGAACTCGGTGCCGCGAACGGTGACCGAGGTCGGGTTCTCATCCACGATGCGCTGGATAGAGAAGCCGAGCTCCGAGCGGGTGTAACGGTCGGCGCGGCGCCAGATCTCGCGGGCCGCGGGGCACGCGTCGCGGTCGCCCTTGCCCATGCCGACGGCCTGGACGCCCTGGCCCGGGTAGACGTAGGCGGTACGCGGCTGCGCCATGAGCGCCTGGCCGCGGGAAACGACCTCGCCGTCGATGCGGCAGGTTACCTCGAACGCGGGGCGGATGCCGACGCGGCCGACGCGCTCGACGGTGATCTCCACGGTGTCATCAAGCTGCACCATGCCAAACATGGAGTAGGTCCAACCGGTGACCTTGCCGTGGCGGCCGGCGAGGTGCTGCGCGGTGGCGGACAGCCACATGCCGTGCACCAGCGGGGCCTGCAGGCCGACGAGGCCGGAGGCGTTGTACGAGGAGTGGATCGGGTTGTAGTCACCAGAGACCAGCGCGAACGGGGTCATGTCGTGCGGTGCGGTGACGGTGGCGCGGTCGACGAAGGAGCGCGGGGTGGCCTCGACGGCGTCGGAAAGCGGGCCGCCGCCGTAAGCGGGGGCGATCGACGGCGGGGTGGTCGTGGTCGCGCGGCCGCGGATAGCAAAGCGGTGCATCTGAGTGGCCACCAGCTCGCCGCCGGAGGTCAGCTCGAGCTCGACGGTGACGATGCGGCCGGAGACGGACTCCTCGATGGCGGAGCAGCGCGAGGTGACGTCGATGGTGCGGCCGTCCGCAAGCTCACGCAGCGGGACGCGCAGGTCGATGACGTGGTCGAGGTGCACGGCGTTGAGCAGGCCCTCGATGACGGGGAAGCCGTCGGGCAGCATGCCGGAGCCCAGGGCGGTGTAAATCGCCGGCCAGCAGGGGCCGACCAGAGCATCCGGGGTGCCGGCGACGACGTCGGAGCCCAGGGCAGCACCGGTCACGGCGGTGTGGGCCGCGAGTAGGGAAGCCAGGAAGGTAAACGAGGACTTCGCCACACCAAACGGGGCGTCTGCGGACTGGGAGCCCTCGATGATGCGCGGCATCTCGGTGATCTTGTCACCGGTCTCGGAGGTCGAACCCACACCAGCCAGGCCGGCGAGCAGGTCGTAGACGGCCTTGGGCAGGCGCTCGTCGGAGACAACCGGGGAACCACCGGTGGCAACGCCGCTCGGCAGGTCGATCGGGATCATCACGTCGCGCACGTAGAACGGGCGCTGGTCTTCCGGCAGGTCGTCCCAGTAGGAGTCGGTGTTGATGCGGATCGACCACTCGCCGTCGGTCTCGACGATGTCGAAGGCCTCCGGGGACATGGCGTAGGCCGGGTTCTCCATGAGGTGGCCGTGCCAGACCAGGGTCGGGGCGGCACGCAGGTACTCCTCGACGCTCGTTGCATCGCTCAGGCGGGAGAAGAGGTCCTCGGGGGTCGCGCCGGCGTCGATAAGCGACTGCGTAGCGGCGGCTTCGAAGCGGGCGAGCAGGTCAGCAACCGGCTCGTTCTTCTTCGTGATGCCGGCGACCGCGACGGGGCCGGGGATGATGCGGACCTGGTCGGCGGTGTAGCGCTCGTCCTGCGCCTGCCAGAGGGTGTCCTTGCCGTACCAGACCTTCAGGTCGCCGTCGATAGCCGGAACCCACGGCATGGGCTTCGGGTAGGCGTAGTGCAGGCCGATCCACCACGCGGCGTCGCGCGGGGAGACCTTGATCTCGCGTGCCTCAGGGTAGGCGTTGAGCAGCGTTGCGAGCGCGTCGCGCGGGTCGATCTGCTCGCCCTCGGGGAAGAGGGTGGGGATCTCGCCGTGGTCGGCTGCGTTCAAGCGGCCCTCAACACGGTGCAGCACGGAGAGGAAACGCGCGTCCCAGGAGGAGTCAATGAACGGGTAGGCCAGCTCGACGAAGCGCTCGACCCACTCGGCGTAGGTCATCTCTTCGATCTCGCCGAAGAACGGCTTGGAGGTGTGCGACAGTGCCTCGATGATCTCGTCGCGGCGCTCGGAGTACTCCTCAATCGACATGCTGGTGATCAGGCGCGAAGCGCGAGCGTACGAGTTGTCGAGGTCGTGGATGTCGGCCAGGAGGTGGCTTTGCGAGGACGCCACGCCGTTGCGGCCAGTACCGCGGGCGACCCAACCGCCGTTGTCCTCCGGCGACAGGCCGGCGGTGTTGACCAGCAGGTCCTTGACGGAATCGGTGGCCTTGGCCTCCTTGGTCGCCATGGCGACGGTGCCGATGAAGACGGCGTCGACCGGCATCAGCGGCAGGTCCCAGCGGGTAGCCCAGTCACCGTTGATCAGCTCAGCAGCGCGCTCCGGGGAGTACACGCCACCGCCGACAGTAAGGATGGCGTTGTCGTACTCGCGCACCTCGGCGTAGGTGTCCACGAGCAGGTCATCCAGGTCAACCCAGGAGTGGTGGCCGCCGGCGTGGCCGTCCTCGATCATGAGGATGACCGGCACGTCCGGGTTCGCGGCCGCAATCTTGAGCGCGTCGCGGACCTGCTTGGCGGTACCGGGCTTGAAAGCGATGTAGGGGAAACCGTCGGCGCGCAGCTGCGCGAGCAGCTCGGTGGCCTCGTCGACCTCCGGGATACCGGCGGAGATGCACACACCGTTGAAGGGTGCACCGGCCGCGCGGGCCTTGGGCACCATGCGGGTCTGGCCGAACTGAAGGTTCCACAGGAAGCGGTCGAAGAACATGGTGTTGAACTGGGCGGTACGGCCCGGCTCAAGGTGCTTGACCAGGGTGTCCTTGTGAGAGGTGAAGACCTCCTCGGAGTACATGCCGCCGCCGGCGAGCTCCGTCCAGTAACCGGCGTTCGCTGCTGCGGCGACGATCTCACCGTCGGCCGAGGTCGGCGTCATGCCGCCGAGGATGATCGGGGACAGGCCGGTCAGGGTGGAGAAACGGGTCTGCGTGTAGGTCTTGCCGTTCGGCAGGCGCACCAAGCGCGGGGCGTAACGAGAGTAGTCGGCTGCCGCGGGCAGCTCCTTGCCCGGCACGGCCAGGTCGTCGCGCTTCTTTGCGGAGTCGATGGTGATGACCGGCACGCCGGAACCAGCGGTGATCTTGGTGGTGATGGCAGTCAAAGACGCGTCGAGGCTGAGGATGTGGCTCGTGCCGGCGTTCAGCAGTTCGCGAACCGTGGACGGCCACTCGTGGGTCTCAGCGAGGATCTCGTGGGCGAGCTCGCGCGCGGTGACATCACCGAGGTTGATGCCACACTGCTCGGCCCACTGTGCAGCGAGCTCAACGCTCTCGGCGTTGGTGGCGCTGTGGAACGGGTAGGCAACCTCGAGCACGTCGAAAAGGGGAACGAGCTCAGAGCCGCCGAACTCGGCGGCCTCAAGGCGCGAGTTGTACGCGGCAGCTGCGGCCTCGATGCGCTCGCGTGCGGCCTTAAGCTGTGCCGGCTCGCCGGAGAGCACCACGTGGCGCGGGCCGTTGACCACGGAGACGAGGTCGCCCGCGAACTCCTCCACCTGCGCGCGGTGCAGGCCACGCACGCTGAGCATGCGGGACGCGGAATCGGTTGCGCCGTAGGCGGTAGACGCGGCGGCGCCGAGGATCAGGGCGAAGGCCAGAGCGTGCTCCGGGTTCTTCACGGCAGCAACACCCAGGGTGCCCTGGGAGTGGCCGGCCAGGCGCACGGAGTCAGACGCCAGATCGAGGCCAAGGTCCTTGAGCTGCTGGGTGGCCGCGATCTGGGCCAGCACGATGCCGGGGACGCTCACCGCGGGGAATGCGTCGATCTCGGATGAGGTCGTGGCCTGGTCCGGGTCGATGATGGTGCGCAGGCGCTCGTTGACACCCGGCACGGCGGAGGCAAGCGGGCGGGCGACGGGACCGACCTGGCGGCGGGCGGCGTCGAGAAGCTCATTCAGGCGCGCGTAAATGAGCGGGGAGGAGGCGGCGTCGGCAAGCGCGAGCTGCCAGTTGGTGCCCTGGCCCTGGAAGATCACAGCGGGGTTCGTCAGGGACTGAAGGGGGGTGAGAGTCATGAAAGTCTTTCTATTGTTCGGGTGTTCGCGAGCGGACAGATCCGGTTACAGGGGAATGTTGCCGTGCTTACGCGCCGGGCGAGCGACGGTCTTGTCGCGGTAAAGGCGCAGGTTGGCAGCAATGGCGGTGCGGGTCTCCGAAGGGAGGATAACCGCGTCGATCAAGCCGCGCTCGGCGGCGAGATAGGGGTTGAGGATGGCATCTTCGTATTCGCGCTCGTAGCTCGCGATCAGTTCGCTCAAGGCCGCGTCGTCGAAGCCCTTGTCCTTGGCGGCCTTGATGTCCTTGCGGTTGATAAAACCGACCGCGCCAGCGGCGCCCATCACGGCGATCTGGGCAGTCGGCCACGCCAGGTTCACGTCCGCGCCGAGGCCCTTGGAACCCATGACGCAGTACGCTCCGCCGTAGGCCTTGCGCATTGTCACGGTGATCTTCGGAACGGTGGCCTCGGCGTAGGCGTAGAGCAGCTTCGCGCCGCGACGCAGGATTCCGCCGTGCTCCTGGCTTGCGCCCGGCAGGAAGCCGGGGACGTCGACAAGCAGGACCAAGGGGATGTTGAACGCATCGATGGTGCGCACGAAGCGGGCGGCCTTCTCAGAGGCGTCGATGTCGAGGCAGCCGGCGAACACGTTGGGTTGGTTCGCCAGAATTGCGACGACGTGGCCGTCGATGCGGGTCAGCGCGGTGACGACGTTCTCGGCGCGCTGCTGCATGACCTCGAAGAACTCGCCGTCGTCTCCGATTGCCGCGATGACCTCGCGGACGTCGTAAGGCCGGTTGGGCGAGTCCGGGATGATCTCGTCGAGCTCGAGGTCAGTGGCGTTGATCTCGGTATCGGGCTCGGCGTCCTCTGACTGCGGGCGGGTGCGCGAGTTGTCCGGAAGGAACCCGACAAGGTCGGTGACCCAGTCGAGGGCGTCCTCGTCGCTGGTGGCCACGTAGTGGCAGTTACCCGCCGTGGTCATGTGGGTCCACGCACCGCCGAGCTCCTCCTGCGTGATCTGCTCGCCGGTGACGGTGGAGATCACGTCAGGGCCGGTGACGAACATCTTGGAGGTCGAGTCGACCATGACGACGAAGTCGGTCAGGGCAGGCGAGTAGGCGTTGCCGCCGGCGCAGGCGCCCATGATCACGGAGATCTGCGGGACCACGCCGGAGGCCTCGACGTTCTTGCGGAACGTCTGGGCGATCCAGTCGAGCGAAACAGCGCCGTCCTGGATACGCGCGCCCGCACCTTCGTACAGTCCGATCAGCGGGCGGCCCGTGGTGATGGCGAGCTGCTGGATCTTGACCATCTTTTCGCCGTAGACCTCACCCAACGCGCCGCCGAAGACGGTGCCGTCCTGGGAAAAGACGCAGACCTCGCGGCCGTCGATCGTTCCCCAGCCGGTCACAATGCCGTCGGTGACGGGGCGACGGGAGTACATCCCGAAGTCGTGGGTGCGGTGGCGGACAAGCTGGTCGGTCTCGACGAAGGAGCCTTCGTCGAGGAGGTAGTCGAGCCGTTCACGGGCGGTGAGGCGGCCGGCTTCGCGGACCTTGTCGTGGGCGGCGGGGCCCATCGGTGCCTGGGCCTCAGCACGTCGCCGCTTCAGCGCGGCGATTTTGTCGGCAGTGGACTGTGGACCGTCCAGTGCGTCCAAATC
Organism: Corynebacterium sp. LK2510; assembly: GCF_040946405.1. Classification (NCBI taxonomy): domain Bacteria; kingdom Bacillati; phylum Actinomycetota; class Actinomycetes; order Mycobacteriales; family Corynebacteriaceae; genus Corynebacterium; species Corynebacterium sp. LK2510. The sequence goes on from NZ_JAYWLR010000010.1 coordinate 22,506, forward strand.
TGGGATGTGGGAGGAAACAGTCATGCGGGCAGTTTAGGGCCCGAAACTGCTCGTTTGGGAGTGCAAACTACCATTAAGTTACGAAAGGGTAGGTTACGGGTAGGTAGGTTATTGCGTTACCGTGCTGTTATGCTCTGAATGTGATTTTGGCCACAAAGATAAGGCGGGTCGCCCCATGAATGTCGGAACTGACATAGTCCACATCCCATCTTTCGCCGACCAGCTATCGACGCCCGGTTCCCACTTCACCGCCGTCTTCACCGATCGGGAGTTGCGCGCTTGCGCCGGAAAGCCTGACCGGGCGGCTTCTTTGGCGGGCCGCTGGGCCGCGAAAGAGGCCTACATTAAGGCCTGGTCCCAGTCGCTGTACGGCACCGCACCCCTTATCGCTCCGGACACCGTCAACTTCGCAGATATAGAGGTCGTCTCCGACGCTTTCGGGAGAGTAGCCATCGCGCTGCGCGGTGAGGTTGCCCGCCTCGGTCCGCCGGCGGTGTCGCTGTCGCTGTCGCACGACGGGGACTACGCGGTGGCGGTCTGCATCGTGTGAGGGGCTGCTCGCGTGAGAATGCGGGTTTCTACTGGAAAGCTACTTGAAACGCAGCGTTTCCAGTAGGGGGCGTTAGCGCAGGTCAGCCTAGAAACCTACTGGAAAGCTACTTGAAACTGGTAGCCCCCGGCACGGCCCGCCAGGCGTCGAAAAGCAATATGCTCGAGTGCATGACTGTGCGAGACATTCAGAGCATCCATAATGAAGTCGCTGACGTGTGGCGCGATGTGCGCTGGGTTGAGTCGGTTGGCTCCACCAACGCCGAGCTGCTCGCCAACGGCGAGCCGGGCGACGTCCTGATCGCCGACGAGCAGACCGCCGGCCGCGGGCGCATGGGGCGTACGTGGGTCACGCCGAAGGGGGCCCAGTTCGCCTTCAGCGTCATGGTCTTGGCTGATGACACCAACCGCATCGGACTGATTCCGCTGGCCACGGGCCTCGCAATCGCCGACGTCATCCCCGAGGCCACCCTGAAGTGGCCCAACGACATCCTGATCCGCGGCAAAAAGGTGGCGGGTGTGCTCTCCGAGGCTGACTTTGCCGGTGAGACCCCGCGCGTGGTCATCGGCACGGGCATCAACGTGGCGTTTCGTGAGGAAGACCTGCCCGTCGAAAACGCGACCTCTCTCAACCTCGAGGGCATCGACGTCGAGTGGGACCGCTTTGCTGCGGATATTCTCAACGCCCTGGGCGCGCGACTGCAGCAGTGGCACGATGATGACCCCCGACTGATCGAGGACTACCGCGCAGCGTGCTCCACCATCGGGCAGAGTGTGCGTCTCGAGCGCTCCGGAAACGACGTGCACGGCACCGTCGAGCGCGTGACCGACACCGGCGAAATCGTCATCGACGGCACCGCCTACTCCGCCGGCGACGTGACGCACCTGCGCCCAGCCAACTAAGCTGACCCGCCATGAAGCTGAGCGAAGGCGAGGTGGTCCTCGCCGATACTTGTGGGCCACTGACCGGGCTCATCTTTCCGTTGCTTGAGCTCATCGTGGTCACCGGGTTGTGCTGGATGGCCATCGGCTGGATGGACGTCAACGGCATCGACGCGATTTTCCGCAACGCCGTCGTGGGCCTGTGGGCGCTGCTGGCCCTGCTGAGGTTCGTCATGCCCGTGGCCCGCTCGCGCCGCCGGCGCTTCACCGTGACCAACCGGCGCGTCATCGCCCGCGGCGGAGCAGGTCGGGCTGATTCGATTCCGCTGCAGCAGATCCATTCCGCCCGCACGGCGCGGGGTGGGGTGTCGCTGGCCGTCTACGGTTTCGAACGACCTCTTCACTACGCCGACGTGGGCAAAGCGAAGAAGGTCCAGCGCGTCCTCAACGCCCAGCTCGCCCGGTACTAAGGTTGATGGGCGTGAACAACCAACACGCACTGCCCACAGTTGTCATCGTCGGCGACGGCCAGTTGGCCCGCATGATGCACACCGAAGCCATTGAACTTGGCCTGACCACCCGCGTCCTCGCCGGCACGAGTGAAGCCTCCGCGCCGCAGGTGTTCCGCAACATCGAGCTTGGCGACTACACCAGCGCCGCCGACCTGGAAAAGGCGGTGCGTGGCGCCGACGCCGTTACCTTCGACCACGAGCATGTGCCCAACGAGCACGCCCAGGCGCTCATTGATTCCGGCGTGACCGTCGAGCCGCGCCCCGCGGCGTTGATTTACGCCCAGGACAAGCTTGAGCAGCGCACCAAACTCAGCGCCATCGGTGCCCCCGTCCCGGAGTTCGCACCGATCGCGTCGGCAGAGGACGCCCGCGCCTTCTGGGACCGCGTCGACGGCGCGGTGTGCCTGAAGGCGACCCGCGGTGGCTACGACGGACACGGTGTGTGGTTCCCAGACTCCGTCGAGGAGTTCGCCTCGCTCACCGACGACCTGTTGGCCAAGGGCACCCCGCTCTACGCCGAGCGCAAGGTCGCGTTCCAACGCGAGCTCTCCGCCATGGTGGCGCGCAACCGCTCCGGTGAGGTCCGCGCCTGGCCGGTGGTCGAGTCCATCCAGTCCGACGGCGTGTGCCGTGTTGCGATCTCGCCCGCACCCGGGCTTACCGACGCCCAATCGCAGCAGTACCGTGACCTCGCCGTGCGCATCGCCGAGGAGCTCGACGTCACCGGCGTCCTTGCTGTGGAGCTGTTCGAGACCGCCGACGGCGTTGTGGTCAACGAGCTGGCCATGCGCCCGCACAACACCGGCCACTGGACGCAGCAGGGCAGCGTGACCAACCAGTTCGAGCAGCACCTGCGCGCCGTCCTAGACTGGCCGCTCGGCGCGACGGACCTGCTCGCCCCAGCCACCGTCATGGTCAACACCCTCGGCGGGGAGACGGATCCGGAGATGCCGATGCGCGAGCGCGTCGCCGCGGTCATGCGCCGCTACCCGGAGGCCAAGATCCACCTCTACGGCAAGGACTGGCGTCCGGGGCGCAAGATGGGCCACGTCAACGTCACCGGCGACACCGCCGAGGCCGCGCGCGCCGTCGCCGAGGACGCGGCCCACTTCATCGTCAACGCAGAATGGAAGTAGATATGCAGCCGATTGTTGGCCTGATCATGGGCTCCGACTCCGACTGGGACACCGTCGCCCCGGCGGCTGAGGTCCTCGCCGAGTTCGGCCTGCCCTTCGAAGTAGGCGTCGTCTCCGCTCACCGCACCCCGGAGAAGATGCTGGCGTACGCCACCTCCGCCCACGAGCGCGGCCTGAAAGTCATCATCGCCTGTGCCGGCGGTGCCGCGCACCTGCCCGGTATGGTCGCCGCCGCGACGCCACTGCCGGTGATCGGTATCCCGCGCGCCCTGAAAGACCTCGACGGGCTCGACTCGCTGCTGTCCATCGTGCAGATGCCCGGTGGGGTGCCGGTGGCCACGGTCTCCATTGGCGGGGCGAAGAATGCCGGCCTGCTCGCCGCGCGCATCATCGGCTCCTCCGACACGGAAGTTCTGCAGAAGATGGCCGACTACCAGGCCGATATGGCGGCCGAGGTGGAGCGCAAGGACGAAGCCCTGCGCACCCGGTTGATGGGTGAGTAAGCAACCCATCCTCGTGCTCGGTGCCCGCGTCATCGACGGGCACCCGTCGCCCATGCTCGAGGCTCGCTTATCGACGGCACTCCACCTCTGGCACCTCAACACCACCCGCCCCCTCGTGGTCAGCGGGCGTGACGAGGCCGGCGCCATGGCCGCGTGGCTAGTCGGCCACGGCGTGCCGCGCGACTTAATCGTTGTGGAGCCCCACGCGAGCTCCACCAACGAGAACCTGGAGATGACCCGAGCTCTGTTCCCGGAGGCCGCGTACCTCACGGTGGTGACTAATGCTTTTCACGCCGCGCGCACCCGGGTGTGGGCGTGGCATCTTGGCATCCCGGTGCAGGTTGTCGGGGCGCCGACCCCGCCGCGGTCCCGACTGCGCAACTACGCGCGCGAGCTGGCGGCGCTGCCGCATTCGGTGGCGCGGGTGGCGTGGCGCCGGATTGTGCGGCGGATGCGGGGCGGCCAGCCCTTCGGGCTAAGAACACAAGACTAAGAACAGAAGGCTAAGAATCCACGAAAACCGGCCGAAAAGCCGGTTTCTTAGCCTTGCGGTCTTAACCTGAAGCGCGGGAAGCGCGGGAGGCTCCGGAACCACCAGCCCGCCACTGCCGCCACCGCCGCACCAGGTGCCAGGTAGCCAGCACCAGTGCCCCGGCGAGCAACCCCGGCCAAATCAGTGGCTCCGGCCGCGCTAGATTGATCAGGGCCTGGACCACGGCCAGCGCGGCGAAGAAACCGACGAAGCCGATCAGGGTCTGCCACATGAGGTCTTTGCGCGTGTCCACGGCGTCTACTCCCGCACGTCCGCGACGTAGTCGGCCGGCGCGACCGGCAGGCCCTCGGCGACCCAGGCTTCGAAGCCGCCGTCGACGTCGGCTACGTCGGTCAGCCCCATTTGCTGGAGGAGGTCGGTCGCTACTGCGGAGGAGAAGCCGTGCCGGCAAATGAGCACATACGGTGTGTCCCAGCTGGTGGCCTCTGGGATGCGCCAGGCGAAGGTGGGGTCGAGCCGCCAGGGCAGCACGGTTAGGTCGATGACGATGGCGCCGGGGATGTCGCCGCCGTGGGCGCGATGGGCGGCGGTGCGGACGTCGATAAGCATGGCCGAGGACTCGTACGCCTCGCGCGGGGTGAGGCGGCGGATCCGGGAGCAGGCCGCGTCGAGCAGCGCCATGGAGCCGCGCATCAGCCCTTCACACCGCCGGCAGTCAGGCCGGAGACGATGCGGCGCTGGAAGACGAGGACCATGATGATCAGCGGCACGGTGACCAGGGAGCCTGCGGCCATGATCGCGGCGTAGGGGTATTCGAAGGCGCTGGGCCCGGAAAAGCGCGCGATGGCGACGGTGACTGGCTCCGTCGCGGTGGTGGACAGCTGGCGCGCGAGCATGAACTCGTTCCACGTGGTGATGAACGCCAGGATCGCGGTGGTGAAAATCGCCGGGGCGGCCAGCGGCAGAAGGACGAGGCGGAAGGCCTGGCCCCGGGAGGCGCCGTCGACGCGCGCGGCCTCCTCGAGGTCCCACGGCAGTTGCTGGAAAAACGAGATGAGCGTGTAGATCGTCAGCGGCAGGGCGAACGAGATGTTGGGGATGACCATGGCGCGGTAGGTGCCGATCCAGCCGAGGTCGCCGAAGAGCTGGAACAGGGGAGTGACCAGCGCGATGCCTGGGAACATTGAGGCGGCGAGGATGATGCCGGTGATGAGGCCCTTGCCGGGGAAGTCCAGGCGCGCGATCGCGTAGGCGGTGAACACGCCCACGATCACGGCCAGGGCGGTGGTGGACAACGAGATAATCAGCGAGTTGCCGATGGCGCCGAGGAAGTCGTTGCCCTTGTCCGTGGCCAGCGCGTCGCGGAAGTTCTCCAGCGTGACGTGCGTGGGCCAGGGGGTGGTGTCGAAGGTGTGCGCCTTGTTGCGCAGCGCGGTGATGAGCATCCAGTAGAACGGCGCCGGGCCCCAGAACATGATGAAGATGACGCCTAGGTAGTGCGTGAGTTTTCTCATCGTGCCGCCTCCTTAGCCGAAGCCTTCGCTTGTCGACGCCCCACCAGCCACCTCTTTCTCTCCCGCTTAGTCCTACCGACGTCGGCGCCGAGGAAGCGGATCATGATGAACGCCACGGCGAAGATGAGCAGGAAGATCAGGGTGGACAGGGCGGATGCGGAGTTGAAGTTGCCCTGGCGCATGTCCTCGACCACGAGCTGGGAGATCGTGGCGGTCGGGGAGTTCGAAGAGCCGGAGATCATGATGACCGGCAGGTCGTACATGCGCAGCGCGTCGAGGGTGCGGAACAGCACGGCGACCATGAGCGCCGGGCGCACCAGCGGCAGCGTGATGCGGGTGAACTGTTGCCAGCGCGCGGCGCCGTCGACGCGCGCGGCCTCGTAGACCTCTTTCGGGATCATCTGCAGGCCGGCGAGGATGAGCAGCGCCATAAACGGAGCGGTCTTCCACACATCGGCGATGATGACAGCGGTTCGTGCCGCCCACGGGTCCGTTGTCCACGCGATGTCCGTGCCGAGCAGGGAGTTGACGATGCCCGCCGGGGCGAACATGAACTGCCACAGCTTCGCGGTCACCGCCGTGGGGATGGCCCACGGGATGAGCACGGCGGCGCGGATGAAGCCGCGCCCGCGCGACTCGGTGTTCATGATCAGCGCCATGATCATGCCCAGGATGGTCTCGAGCAGGACTGTGACAACCGTGAAGAACAAGGTGATACGCACGGCCGGCCAGAAGTCGGTGGCGAGCACCCCCGGTGGGCATTGACCCACCACCCCGGAAGGAGACATGCAGCGGTTGGTGACCCAGTACAGGTAGTTCTCTAGCCCGGCGAACCCGCCGTCGGTGAAGACGCCCGTTTGTGGGTCGAGGCGCCGGTTGCCCTGGAACGACAGCCAGATGGCGCGGATGATCGGGTAACCGATCACCGTGGCCAGGACGATGAGCGCTGGCGCGACGAGGCCGGCGGCCTTGCCGGTGTCGCGCGGGGCGCGGGGAGAGGCGTCTGTCATGTGGTTCTCACTGTGTCGAAGCGGGCGTGGGTACACGTCATTGTTAGCAGAGACGGACCCGCCGAAAGGGCAAAGCGCCCGCCCCGGGGTGGGGTGCGGGCGCTACAGGTGTACCGCTGCCTGTTTTAGGAAGCCTGCTGGATGGCGGCAGCCATGTCGCGGGTGGCGTCGTCGACGCTCTTGCCAGCTGTCAGTGCCGCGTAGGCGTTGTCCTGGATCGCCTTAGAGATGGCGGGGTAGAACGGCGACACCGGGCGCGGCTTCGCGTTCTCCAGGGAGACCTTCAGAGCCGGCAGGTAGGGGTGCTCGGCGATGAGGGCCTCGTCGTCGTAGATGGAGGCGAGCACCGGCGGGAAGGACTGGTCAGCGAACGCGCGCTGGTTCTCCTCGGAGATGATGAACTCGATGAAATCCTTCGCGGTCTGCTTGTTCTCGGAGTTGACGTTGATGCCGTTGTTGTAGCCGCCCAGGGTGGAGGCGCCAATGCCATCCTTGCCCACGAGGGGCTGGACCTCAAAGTTGATGCCGGCCTCTTCGGCGTTGGCGAACATGTACGGCCAGTTGATGGCCATCGCGGTTGTGCCTTCGGTGAAAGCGAGGTTGGTCTCTTCCTCGGTGGCGGCGGTGGAGGAGCTGGCGATGGTGCCGTCAGCGTAGGCGTCGACAAGCGCCTGCAGGCCGTCCTTGGCCTCGGCGGTCTCGACGGTCGGGCGGCCCTCGGCGTCGATGACCTCGCCGCCCCAGCCGTTGATGAAGCCGAGGGTGTTGACGGTCAGGCCCTCGTACTGCTTGAGCTGGGTGGTCAGGCAGTCGGTCTCGATGGCCTCGCAGGCAGAGGTGATGTCAGCAAACGTGTCCGGCTTGTTGGGAACCATGTCGGTGTTGCGGAACAGTAGCTGGCCGTTGGTGTTCTGCGGCAGGGCGTAGAGGGTTCCGCCGTAGGTGGCGGACTCGACCGTGGCCGGCAAGAGGCCAGAGGTGTCAACGGCGTAGTCGCCCTCGAGCGGCTCGAGCCACTGGTTCGCGGCGAAGTCGGCGGTCCAGACCACATCGAGTGCCATGACGTCGTAGTCGGAGTTACCGGCCTGGAGGGACTGCACCAGGGTGTCGCGCTGGTCGTCGGCCTCGCCCGCGAGCTCGGAGAGGGTGACAATCTCGTCCGGGTGTGCTGCGTTCCACTTCTCAATAATCGGGGTCAGCTTGTCGGTGTCGTTGCGGCCCATGGCGAAGGTGATGGGGCCGCGGCCCGCGCCGTCGGCGGTGCGGGTCTCAGTTGCGGTAGCGGTGTCCGTCGCGGTGGAGGTTGCCGTCGTGTTGTCAGTGCCGGACTCGGTAGAGCAGGCGACGAGGGAGACGGAGGTGAGAGCGGCGGCGCAGATCGCGATGCCGGACTTGCGGGAAGCCGTGAGTTTCATTAAAAACACCTTTCAATTTGTTCGGTGCCTTCAATGTAGTTACTCGTCCCATCGTCGCGGTGCACCTTGCCTAATTTACCCTCCATCGGGGGTGGAATGTCGAAATAGCAAAAACCACCGCGCTGACAAAAGTGGACGGGCGCACACGGTTAATCCGTTGTTAAGGAGTGTGTAACGTTCTCGGTTTCCGCGATGTCGTCCAAACGCTCAACAGACGCCAGGCCTGTCACCAGCACCACGGAGCCGTCCGCCGCGAGCGGGCCGAGGACGCGGTACTCGAAGTCCTCACTCGTCTCCCACGCCGCAATGCTGTAGCGGGCGGGCTCGAGATCTGGCCGGGCCCATGTGCTCAGCGCCGGGCTGGCACCTGCATAGTCGTCGCCGTAGAAGCGCACGGTTGGCCCGAAATCGATAGCACCGAGCGGCAGTGTCCCACCCGATTCGACCACACCGCGCCCGAACGGATCATCCGAGACGACCACGACGTCTGGGACGCTCACCCACTTCGCCGCGCCTTCGACCGTGGTGAACACGACGTCGGGCTCGCTCGCGGTGTCCACCCCGAAAACGGGGGTGCGCCCGGAGTTGTAGGCGCCGAGGGCGATGACGGCGGCCTGCCAGGACGGGGGGACGTCGATAAGCACGAGCGCATCGGCGTCGAGCTCGAACTCGGCGTCGAACATGTTGGCCACCTTGCTCGCCCAGTTATCGAGGGTGAGGGCGGAGAAATCCATGCGGGTGCCCGCTGCCTCGTCGTAGACGGTCAGGCGCGGGCTCGACGGGTTGGTGGCCAGCAAAGGGGAGAGCATGCTCATGCCCGCCCATCTTAGGCAGCGGGTGCGCGGTGAGGCGGTTAGCTAGTTGACGCAGCGCGGGCCCGAGCCGCCCGCGTCGATGGGCGGTCCAACCTGGGTGGCGCCGAAGTCCTCGCCCGGGGTGCCCACGACGGCGCTTGCCTCTGGCTCGTCGGAGACCCTGTCGGCGCCCGGGCCGGTGTAGTCGTCGGCGACGACGACGATCAGGCTCGTGGAGTCCAACCCCTCGTTGGAGGTGATGGGCAACCCGCCCAACTTCGTAGCCAGATCCCGCGCCGCTGGGTCCTGGGGGTTGAGTGCGACGACCTGCGAGTAGCTGTAGATGCCGGGGGCGGCGTTGGAGACCTCCGCGACGTTTCCCCCGAGATCCCCGAGGACATTGCCCACGGCAAGCGCCAGACCTGCACTGGTGCCGGCGTTGAGCATGTAGATCTCGGAGCCGCTGAGCAGGGAATCCACCGGTGCCTCAGCAGAACCCGGCATCGTGTCCTCCGGTGCGGGCGCGACAGCGTCTTCCATGAAACGCTGCACCTGCGCCACGTCGACGGTGACGATGGACTCGCCGTAGTCACCCACGCCGTTGACGGAGGTGACCGGGATGGTGGTGAAGGTGACGTTTCCCCCGGCCAGGCCCGACATCTGCTGTGCGAAACCGACGATGTCCCAGCCCTGGTCGAGAGTGACCGAGCGGCCCGCCGCATTAGCTAGGTCGCGCAGCTTGGCCGGGTTGGTCAGCGTGCCAGCAGACAGGGTCTTTTGCACCAGGGAGGCCATATACGCCTGCTGGCGCACGATGCGGTCGAGGTCGCCGCGGGGCAGGTCGTGGCGCTGGCGCACGAACGACAGGGCCTGCGCGCCGTCGAGGGTCTGCTCACCCGCGGGGAAGCGTGCGCCGGAAAGGGGCTCGTCCACAGGCTCGTTGAGGCAGACGTCGACGCCGCCGACGGCGTCGGTAAGCAAGGCGAAGCCGAGCAGGCCCACCTGCGCAAAGTGGTCGACCTCCACGCCGGTCAAATCTGCGATGGCCTGGATGAGGCCCTCCTGCCCGGCGCGCGCGACCTGCTGTTCCATGCTCGGGCCTGCGGCCATCCCGCGCTCGACGAGCTCCTGGCGTTTCTCCCCGGCGTAGGTCGCGTACACGCCGTTGATCTTCATGTTGCCGTACTGGTCGTCGTGGATATAGGTGTCGCGCGGGATCGACACCGCGGTGGCGCGGGAGCCGTCCGCAGGAACACGGATAACCATGAGGGTGTCGGTGTTGATCTCCCCATCGGACACGCCCGCGTTGAGGCGCGCGAGCTCCGCCTCGCTCAGCGGGTTGCCCTGCGCATCGGTGCGGGAGTCGGATCCGACGAGCAGGATATCCACGGCGCCGTCCCGGGTGGCTTCCCGCTTTGTCCTGTCAATGCTCAGCTCAGAGGCGGAGAGGTTGCCGCCGAGCGAACCCACCGAAAAGTAGCCGATGCCGGAGATAGCAAGGATCGTCGCAGACGACATCGCGAGGATGCCCTTGACTACAGGGTGGCCCGATTGGCGCACGTCCCGGGTGCGCACGGGAGCCGGCTCGATGTGGCGGGCTCTCCTGTAGGTGTTGGTCACGCGAGGGATTATACGGCTCCACCCGCCGTCACTCGAGCCACGTGCCGCCGGGGGTTTCGCGCGCGGGTTCTGTCGCCGTCGATGGTTAGACTGACGTGCCATAAAGTTTCGGCACCTCAGTAATACGTCAGTAACACTTCAACCACCTCGGGAGAGACAGTGACAGCGATGGACAACAGTGCGACGGACTCGGCATCTCAGCCGCGCCCGCTGGCGGTCGTCACGGTGACGTACTCGCCCGGCGACCACTTGCGTGCGCTCGTTGAGTCGCTCGAGGGCGCAACAGAAGGCTCGACCCTCTTGGTGTGCGCCGACAACGGTTCCACCGACGCAGTGCCGCAGACCATGGCGGCCGAGCGCGAGGACGTCGAGTTCTTCGGCACCGGCGGCAACATCGGCTACGGCGCGGCGATCAACGCGGCCGCGCGCATGCTGCGCCCGCGCCGGGAGTCCGGGGAGATCGATCCGGACTACTTCTTGATCACGAACCCGGATGTGAGCTTCACACCGGGAAGCGTCGACAAGCTTCGTGCCGTGATGGGCGCAACCGCGGGAGCGGGAGCGGTCGGCCCCCGCATCGAGGAGGCGGACGGGTCTGCCTACCCCAGCGCCCGCGAGGTCCCCGGCCTGGTCACGGGCATCGGGCACGCAGTGCTTTACGACGTCTGGCCGAACAACCCGTTCTCCGCCGCCTACCGCGCCGGGGAGAACATGGACACCCAACGCGCAGCGGGGTGGCTGTCCGGGGCGTGCCTGCTGGTCAGGTGGGAGGCATTTAACGAGATCGGCGGGTTCGACGAGCGCTACTTCATGTATATGGAGGACATCGATTTCGGCGACCGGCTCACGCGCGCCGGGTGGGACAACGTGTACTGCCCCGATGCGGTGATCTTGCATGACCAAGGTCACGTCGCGGGTGCCTTCCCGCGTGTCACGGTGCCCGCGCACCACGCGTCCGCGTACCGTTTCCAGGCGGACCGCCACCCCGCCGCGTGGCAGGCGCCGCTGCGCTGGGCGCTGTGGGCGGGGTTGAAGGTACGCGGCGCGCTCCACGAGTGGCGCAGCGCCAGGTGATCACCCGGCGCGTGATCACGGCCGGGATCCGGCGGAAACAATGCACGAAAGGGCTTTGCGAGTAGATGGCTGATGCACGTAACACCGATGCGGTGGTCCTTGTCGGCGGTCGCGGCACGAGGCTGCGCCCGCTGACGTTGTCGACGCCGAAGCCGATGCTGCCCACGGCGGGATACCCGTTTCTTAGCCATCTCCTCGCACGCATCCGCAAGGCTGGAATGACGCACGTGGTGATGGGCACCTCCTATCGCGCCGAGGTATTTGAGGAGTACTTCGGCGACGGCTCCGACTTCGGGCTCGAGATCGAGTACGTCGTCGAAGAGGAAGCACTCGGGACGGGTGGGGCGATCCGCAACGTCGCTGACCGCCTGCGCTACGACAACGCGATGGTGTTCAACGGCGACGTTCTCTCTGGCGCCGACTTGGGCGAGATCCTGGCCACCCACGACGCCGAGGACGCGGATGTCACCCTGCACCTCGTGCGGGTTCCGGATCCGCGGGCCTTCGGCTCCGTACCGACCGACCCCGACGGCAACGTCCTCGCGTTTTTGGAGAAGACCGAGGATCCGCCCACCGATCAGATCAACGCGGGTTGCTACGTGTTCGCACGCTCTGTCATCGAATCGATCCCGGCAGGCCGTGTCGTCTCCGTCGAGCGCGAGACCTTCCCTGGCCTGTTGGCTGCGGGCGCGAAGGTGGTCGGCCACGTGGACACGTCGTACTGGCGCGACATGGGCCGGCCGAGCGACTTCGTCCAGGGCTCGTCCGACCTCGTGCGCGGGATCGCGTACTCGCCCCTGCTTGAGTCGAAAACGGGCGAGGCGTTTGTCGACGACTCCGCAGGCGTTGCCGCCGGAGTCATCCTCATGGGCGGAACGGCAGTGGGCCGCGGCTCCGACATCGGCGCCGGCTCGCGCGTGGACGACTCCGTCATCTTTGACGGGGTGACCATCGAGCCTGGCGCGGTGATCCGCAACTCCATCATTGCGGCCGGCGCGCGCATCGGGGCGAACGCCCGCATTACGGACTGCGTGATCGGTGAGGGGGCGCGTATCGGAGCGCGCTGCGAACTGCAGGGCGGCATGCGCGTGTGGCCGGGAGTGGAGATCCCGGATTCGGGAGTGCGCTTTTCGCCTGACGCGTAATACGGAGGCCGACGTGTGCGGCCCAGCGCGGCCGACATGGCGGTTAGTTGCTTACCCTAAGGGGTGCCACTATATGTAGTACCCCCGCCTCATACCCCCGGGGCGGGCCGTCTGGTGCGCGTGTGACGCATGTTGCGAATGACGTTCATTTTGCGTGCAAACGCTCACGTGTCCGCGAAATCGTGTTGCGGCTATTTAGGGCTTCGGTGTGTAATCGGTAGGGAAATAACAGGGATGTAACCCCTCTTTGGCGGCGGCAACCGCATCGACCGCGGTGCCGCCGTATTGACCGACACACGACCATCTACAGCGGAGGAAGGAGACGGCGTGGAAGAATCAGCTGGTAACGCCATTCTCCGTGGCGCGGCGGCGGGCGGAATGACCCTCGACGAACTGTTTGGCACCGTCGAGCAGGAGTGGCAGGACCAGGCGCTGTGTGCCCAGACTGACCCTGAGGCATTCTTCCCCGAGAAGGGCGGCTCGACCCGCGAGGCGAAGCGCATCTGCCAGGCGTGCCCCGTCCGTGACGAATGCCTCGAGTACGCGCTCGAGCACGACGAGCGCTTCGGCATCTGGGGTGGACTGTCCGACCGTGAGCGGCGCCGTCTGAAAAAGCAGATCGGCTAAACGCCCATCACCACGGAAAGTCGGGGTCCATCTCCCTCGGATCGAGGTTGAGGTAGTTCGCGACCAGAGCGGTCAGAATCCATGTCAGGAGTTCTGCCCGCTCCATTTTTGTCTTCGCCCGCTTTTCCACGGGCATCCGGAAAATGACAAAACGCGCCCGCGTTGGATTGCCGTCGCGGTCGACGCCGGCCTGGAGAACACGTCCAAGGGGAACCGGGCCGTCGGCGACGATTTCGTCGGGAAGCACCTGGCTGTCCGCGCGCAGACGCATACGCGGAATAGTGTCAACGGCCAGATCAACCCCGGAAAGCTGGTCGTAGTAGGCATTGTGCAGCGGGGCGTAGGCCTCGAGGACCAGCTGATCGAATGCCATGGTGCGGGTGCGATAGCGCGGCACGCCCACGGGCAAAAGTGGTCCGCGCGCGCCGCGGCCGCGGCGGTCCCGCGCGGGGCGCAGGTGCAACGGGGTCGCTGGCTGGTCCATGGTTGACCATCTTAAATCCGGGCGTGGGCAGGTGGTGGGGGCCACGCCGCGTGTCCAGTCCCGGAATCTAGAGCCGAGGTTTAGACTTGGCCCCCGTGAGTACCTTCCGTCGATGCTGCCGTCCGGGCTGCGGCAGGCCTGCCGTGGCTACGTTGATCTACGCATACGCGGAATCGACAGCGGTGATCGGGCCCCTGTCGCCAGCCCAGGACCCCCACGCCTGGGACCTGTGCGAGCACCACGCCTCGCACATCACCGCCCCCGTCGGCTGGGACCTGGTGCGCGTCGAGGCGGTGGAGATTGACGACGACGAGCTCGAGAATATGGACGAGTCCGAGCTCACCGCGCTCGCCGCGGCCGTGCGTGAGGCGGGCCGGGTGACCACTGGGCTCGTGGAGTCGGGGGAGGACCCGATCGAATACGAGGCAACGCGCGACTTCAATGACCCGAGCACCTCCAACCATCCCGTGCATCGCACCAAGCGCATCGAGGAACACGTCGCCCATGCGAAAGCCGCGCGCCGTTCGCATCTGCGCGTCGTGCCCGACCCGGAGGTCACGCAAGGACAGGCACGCGACGGGGAGTCATCAGCGGACAACTAAGATATCCCGCATGTCTAACAACCGTGAGCGGGCCACCGCAGACATCGACAAGGTGATCAAGGCGTACGACATCCGCGGGCTCGTCGGCGAGCAGATCGACGAGGACTTCGTCTACGACGTCGGCGCCGCCTTCGCCACCATCCTGACAAGCGAGGGTGAAACGCGCATCGCAGTCGGCCACGACATGCGCCCCTCCTCACCGGACTTCGCCGCCGCATTCGCCCGCGGCGCGAGTGAGCACGGCCTCGACGTCGTCGAGCTCGGCCTGACCTCCACCGACGAGCTCTATTTCGCGGCTGGCACCCTGCGCTGCGCCGGTGCCATGTTCACCGCCTCGCACAACCCGGCCCAATACAACGGCATCAAGCTGTGCCGCGCTGGCGCGACGCCGGTGAGCACCAACACGGGGCTGGGCCAGATCGCGAGCATGCTTGTCGACGGCATCCCGGCCTACAACGGGGAGAAGGGGAGCGTCGAGAAGCGCGACGTGCTTGCTGACTACGCCGCGTACCTGCGCGACCTGGTCGAGGTCCCGTCGCGGCGCACCCTGACGGTGGCCGTCGACGCCGCCAACGGCATGGCAGGCCACACCGTGCCCGCCGCGCTGGGTGACATGGATATTCGCCCGCTGTACTTCGAGCTCGACGGGACGTTCCCCAACCACGAGGCGAACCCGCTCGACCCGAAGAACCTGGAAGACCTGCAGAAGTTCGTTGTCGAGGAGGGCGCGGACATCGGGCTCGCTTTCGACGGTGACGCCGACCGCTGCTTCGTCGTCGACGAGCGTGGCACCCCTGTGTCGCCGTCCGCAATTACCGCACTCGTGGCCGCCCGGACCTTGCAGGACAACCCCGGCGCGACAATCATTCACAACCTGATCACCTCCCGCGCGGTCCCGGAGATCATCGAAGAACTCGGCGGCACCGCCGTGCGCACGCGCGTGGGGCACTCCTACATCAAGGCGCAGATGGCCGAATCCGGCGCGCTGTTCGGCGGCGAGCACTCCGCGCACTACTACTTCGCGGACTTCTTCAACGCGGACTCCGGCCTCCTCGCCGCGCTGCACGTTTTGGCGGCGCTTGCCGAGCAGGACGCGCCTTTGTCCGAGCTGATGGCCGACTACGAGCGCTACGTCGCCTCCGGGGAGATCAATTCCGAGGTCGAGGACCAGCAGGCCGCCACCCAGCGCGTCCTCGACGCCTTCGCGGACCGCACGGCGGGCATCGATAACCTCGACGGAGTGACAGTGACGTTGAACGGGACGAAGGCGTGGTTCAACGTTCGCGCCTCCAACACCGAACCGCTGCTGCGCCTCAACGTGGAGGCTCCCACCCGCGAGGAGGTCGACGCCTTGAGCGCCGAGATCCTCTCGATCATCCGCGCCTGAGCCTACGTGTCCGGGCCACCCCGTACCCTGGGGCCATGGACAACTACGAGCCTGTACGTGACGCAGACGCCGCAGACGCCGCAGACACGGTGGAGGACTACTACGCGGGCGCGGCCAGCTACGACCGCGAGACGGTGCGGTTCTTCGACGTCGCCCATGAAGGCGCCCAGATTCGCGCCGTGGCGAACGCGGTCGGCGACCTGGCGCGGCTGCGCGGGCTTGCGCCCCGCAGCGTCGTCGCGGTGGCCAAGGACCAGGTCTCGCGGGCAGCTGCTGAGGCGGCGCTGAGACTGCGCGAGCCGCTACCCCTGCCGGTTGTCGTGACGACGGTTCTGCCGGACTACGTCGGGCCGCTCGACGTCGTCGCGGTGATTGGCGAATGCACCTCGGACCCGTACACGGGCCAGGACACGCGCTCGCTGCTCACGGCGGTGCGCCGCGGGGCCGAGACGATCCTGGCGGGGCCGCATCGTGGCGCGATCCTCGATGATGCGCCGGAGGGCGTGATCACTGTGCCCGCACTGCCCAGTGCGGCAGGGGCCTCGCCACTGCGCGCCATGGCGCTTGTGTGGGCGATTTTGGACTGCCTGGACCAGCCCGAAGAGCTCACGCGCGAGTTCCTCGACGCTGTGGCGAACGACGTCGACGAAGAGTTGGAGGCTTTGTCCCCGCAACGCGATACGACCGTCAACGCCGCGCGCCAGCTGCGCGAGTTCGCCTCCGGCGCGCGCGTTCTCCACACAGGGTTCAGCCCGGCTGGCGACGCGGTCGCCTCGCTCGCGGCGCAGATCTGGACCGCACGAGGTATCGCCTCCGGGTATGCCACGCGGGCTGAAGCGGGCAGGGCGCTGGAAGATGCCCAAGCAGAGCAGGCGGTAACGGACATCTTTCACGATCCTTTCCTCGACTCGGAGCCAGGGCTGGTACCGTTGAAGGCTGTTGTGTGGGCGGAACCAGAGACGGTTCTGCCCGCTTCGCGTGCCGAGGCGGCCCCATCCACGAGTCTCGGCGATGCAGCGTCGGCGGCCCGACTTGTGGCCCGCGCTTTCGCCGCAACGGCCATGAGCGATTAATGCGCTCATCCAGCGGCAGGAATGTCTCTAATCAGAGGGGAGAAACTGTGCCAATTGAGCGATTGGAACCGACCTTGCGGTCGTACCCGTGGGGTTCGCGTTCGTTGCTCGCGCGCCTTCGCGGGCGCCCCGTGCCCGCCGAGCAGCCTGAAGCTGAGCTCTGGTTCGGCGCGCACGCTGCGGCGCCGTCGACCGTGCGCGGCGAAGCTCTCGACGCCGTGATCGCCGCCGATCCCGTTGCCTCCCTCGGCGCGCGAGTCGCCGCAGAGTTCGATGGCAAGCTGCCGTTCCTGCTCAAACTGCTTGCGGCCGGTGAGCCGCTGAGCATCCAGGCGCACCCCTCGAAGCAGCAGGCTGAAGAGGGCTACGCGCGCGAAGATGAGCTCGGGATTCCCCTGAACAGCCCCGAGCGTGACTACCGGGACAGAAACCACAAACCCGAGCTCATCGTGGCCCTGACACCATTCCACGCCATCGCGGGATTCCGGCCGCCCGAACGCA
Source organism: Corynebacterium sp. LK2510 (assembly GCF_040946405.1). Classification (NCBI taxonomy): domain Bacteria; kingdom Bacillati; phylum Actinomycetota; class Actinomycetes; order Mycobacteriales; family Corynebacteriaceae; genus Corynebacterium; species Corynebacterium sp. LK2510. The sequence continues at coordinate 39,827 of NZ_JAYWLR010000010.1, forward strand.
CACGCGAGCTTTTCGACGCCCTCGAGTGCCCCGCACTCGACCGCTACGTGTCACTGCTCGGCCCCGCGGGCGACCCGTCCGCCTACCGCGCATTGTTCACCACATGGATCGCGCTGCCTCCGGGGACCCGCGATGAGCTCATCCTCGACCTCGCCGAAAGCGCACAACGTCTCATTGGCGAGGACACCTGGATTAGCCGCACGGCGGAGAACTTCCTCGCACTGGCGGAGCAGTACCCGAACGACACGGGCACCCTCGCGTCGCTGTTGCTCAACCACGTTGAGCTTCAACCGGGTGAAGCGCTCTACCTCGGCGCCGGGCAGCTCCACGCCTACCTGCGCGGCATGGGCGTGGAGATCATGGCGAACTCCGACAATGTCCTGCGCGGTGGGCTGACCACCAAGCACGTCGACGTGCCGGAGCTTGTCCGGATCGTCAGCTTCGAGGACCTCGAGTCGCCCTTCGCCAGCACGGAAGAGCGTGGCGCCGAGACCGTCTACGGCGTTCCGTGCGAGGACTTCGCCTTAAGCCGGATGCGCCTCTCGGCAGGTGACTGCGTGGACCTGAGCCACGACGGCCCGTCCATCGCGCTGTGTACCGAGGGGACTGCGCGGGTGTCGTCCGCGGAAACGGAGATCGACCTCGCTCCCGGCGAGGCCGCATGGATCCCGGCGGGCGAAAGCGCCACGGCGGGTGTCGGCGACGGCGCGGGAGAGCTGTTCATCGCCAGGGTCTAAGCGGCCTCACCGCCGCATGGGTGCCCTCTCTGGGGGGAGTGCCCTGAGAAGGGGAGTTAGACGCCCCACGCCTGGCGGAGGCGCTCCCACCACGGCAGGGGGCTGGGGGCGGGCGGAGCCTGCTCCTGCACCGGCGCCTCAACCGGCGGCTGCGGTGCGGCAGGCTCGTTTTCGGGTGCTGGTGCCAGGGGCTGCTGGACCTCGGGTTGTTGCTGCTGCTGAGCCGGCGCGGGTGTTGACGGCTGCTGCTCGGGTTGGCCTGTGGAGGATCCGGGGCCTTGCGGCAGCGGCGGGAACGGGGTGTCCTCCGCGCCAGTGGGGGCGGCTGGTGTCGGCTCCGCGGGGGTGGTGGCCGTCGGCGATGCCTCGGGCGTGGTGGTCTCCCGGACAGCCGACGGAGGCAACACGTTGGAGGGGCGGTAGACCTGTGTCGGGGCCGCTGCTTGGGGAGCAGCGTTGACAACCGCATTGGGCGGCAAAAGGGGATCGCGCGTGGGCGCCGCCGGGCGAGGTGCAGCAGCGTTGAGCTCCTGGTCGGCGTCGGCGGGCTCCTCCACCGGAGTCGCGGAGGTGCGCGTCGAGGTCGGCGACGACGGCAGCGTCGACGTCGTCTCCGGAGCTGCCGCGACCGCAGTCGTGGTTTCTTCCTGGAAGCCTGCTGCCTCGGGGGCGGTGGGAATGGACAGCTTCCAGACCGCGACTCCTGCCAGCACGGCGCCGACGACGCCGAGGGTCATGAACGACGCAACGCGACGGCGCGATTGATCCCGCGATTCATCCATTGCGTGCTCCTTTCCTCGTGTGACCGCCATGATCGACCATAACGCACGCCAATGTAACAGGTTTATAACATTACGTCTGCATTTATATCATAGTTCCCGGTCCGCGGTATCGGCCCGGGCGACGGGGGTAGGCGTTGATGCCGGCGTCACAGACGGTGGACAACACGTGCCGTATCCGGCTAGTCATGTACGTGTACACCGTCTGCACCGTGTTCACGCGCCCGCCCGGGCGATCAGTGTGAGCCGCAGGCACTTTTCAAAGGAGTCCTTCCATGACCACGTGGGACAGCGAGATTTTCTCCACCGAGGCGAACGTCGAGTTCCTTGATGAGCTCACTGAACTCGACCGTGATGGCATCGTCGACGCGGTGCGCGACGCCGTCTTGCTCGCCTCGGGCGAGTCCGCAACCGAGGATGAGCTCGACAATGGGCGCGCCGCCGCAACCATCGCGGCAATCTGGGCGGGCGCGCCGTTTAGCGCGGGGGAGATCGCCGATTCCTACGAGTTCATTCGCGGCGGCGTGGCTGACGTCGACGAGCAGCTCAGCTCGGCCGCCGCCGCAGTGCTGGAAGGGGTTGACACCGAGGAGGATGTCGACCAGTTCATTGAGGCCCTCTCCTAGGCCGCGCCGGTGATCATCGCAGTAGAAGGCATCGACGGGGCAGGCAAGAACACTCTCGTGACCGCGGTGCGTGACGCACTTGGTGCCGAGACGCTGGCGTTTCCCCGCTACGGCGCATCCATCCACGCAGACATCGCTCACGACGCTCTCCACGGTCGCATGGGTGACCTCTCGGACTCGGCGTACGGCATGGCGACCATTTTCGCGCTCGACAGGGCGGGGGCCAAAGAGCTTCTCGACGCCTACGTGGACACCAGCGAGCGCATCATCATCCTCGACCGTTTTGTCGCTTCCAACGCCGCGTACACCGCCGCGCGCACCGGCGACCCGGGTGCCATTGAGTGGGTCCGCGAGCTCGAGTTTGGCCGGTTGGGCCTGCCCGTCCCCGACCTCCACGTCCTCGTGGATACCCCTCCGGAGGAGGCGCGCCGGCGCGCGAAGCACCGGGAGGGAGAAGACGCCTCGCGTGCCCGTGACCAGTACGAGCGTAACGCGCAGTTGCAGGCGGACACTTTCGCCGCGTACGAGCAGCTCGCCGCGCAGTCCTGGGTGAGTCGGTGGGTGCGTGCGACCGAACCGGGCACTATCATTCAAGCAGTACACGAGTTCTAAAGAAACTGGTCCAGGCGGACCGAGGAGCGAAGATGACCCCGAAGATTCTGGTTGTGGACGACGATCCGGCGATCAACGAGATGTTGACGATCGTCCTGGAGTCCGAGGGATTCGAGACACAGTCGGTGATGGACGGTGCCGCCGCAGTGCCGACGTTCCACGACTTCGCTCCGGACCTCATCCTGCTTGACCTGATGTTGCCGGGGATGAACGGCATCGATATCTGCCGCGAGATCCGCAAGGGGTCCGCGGTCCCGATCGTCATGCTGACGGCGAAGACTGACACCGTCGACGTTGTCCTCGGCCTGGAATCGGGCGCGGACGATTACATCACCAAGCCCTTCAAGCCGAAGGAGCTCATCGCCCGCATCCGCGCCCGGTTGCGTCGTACGGAGGAAGAGCCGTCGGAAGTTCTCCAGATCGGCGATCTGACTATCGACGTGCCGCAGCACATGGTCACGCGCGAGGGTGCAGAGATCGCGCTGACCCCGCTGGAATTCGACCTGCTGCTCGAGATGGCCCGCAAGCCGAACCAGGTCCACACCCGCGAGGAACTGCTTGAATCCGTCTGGGGCTACCGAAACGCCTCCGACACCCGCCTGGTCAATGTCCACGTGCAGCGTCTGCGCTCCAAGATCGAGCGCGACCCGGAGAACCCGGAGATCATCCTGACGGTGCGCGGTGTCGGGTACAAGACCGGCAAGACAGGGGCGTAAACCGCTGAAGACGTACCTCTCGTTACGCGCTGTGCGCGAGCGAATCTCCGAAAACTGGCGGACCTCCTTGCAGGTCCGCTTCGTCGGCACGGTCCTCATTGTCTCAGCGATCGTGATGAGCGTGCTCGGGTTCGCGCTGGCGTCGGTCGTGACGCAACGCATCACCGCGACGAAGATCGACCTTGCGAGCAGCGAGGTGGAGCGCGCCCGCGTGGTGGTGGAGAGCCAGATCGATAGCTCTGGCCCGTCGAGCTCGATGCAGACGCGTCTGAACTCGGCACGCACCGCCGTGACGCAGCGTTCCCAGCAAAACTCCGACGTCGCTTCTGTCTACGACCCAGTCATCCTCGTGCAGGGCACCAACGGGCCTGAAATGGCTTCGCCGGAGGGATTCAGTATCCCCCGGAGGTTGCAGACGTTCGTGTCCGAAGGCAACGTCGCCTACCAGTTCGCCTCTGTCGAGCGCGCCGACGGGTCGTCCTACAACGCGCTTATCGTGGGTACACCGACGAGTGCCGAAATCCCAGACCTGCAGCTCTACCTGGTTATGAACATGGAGAGTGAGACGGCCACGCTCGCCCTGCTGCAGGGGTTGCTCGCCACCGCCTCCATCGTGGTGGTCGTGCTGCTCGTCGGCATCGCGTGGCTGGCGTCGCAGCAGATCGTCTCCCCGGTGCGCTCCGCCTCGCGGACCGCAGAGCGTTTTGCGGCCGGGCACCTGCGCGAGCGCATGCCCGTCGATGGAGAAGACGAGATGGCGCGCCTAGCGCTGTCCTTTAACAACATGGCCGACAAGATCTCGCGCCAGATCAACCAGTTAGAGGAGTACGGCGACCTGCAGCGCCAATTCACCTCAGATGTGTCGCACGAGTTGCGCACCCCGCTGACCACGGTGCGTATGGCTGCCGACATGATTGCCGCCGAGGAAGACTCGCTGGAGGGACACACCCGACGCGCGTCCCAGCTGATGACGAGGGAGCTGGACCGCTTCGAAGAACTACTCGGGGATCTGCTGGAGATTTCGCGTCACGACGCCGGCGTGGCGGATCTCTCCGCCGTGAGCATAGACGCGCAGGCACCCGTGCTCTCCGCGTGGGAACAGACCCGCCACCTAGCCGAAGAACTCGACGTCGAGGTGGAGTTCCGTTTGCCGGATGAACCGCAGACCATCGAGGGGGATTCGCGCCGCATCGAGCGCATCGTGCGCAACCTGTTGGCCAACGCCATCGACCACTCTGAGGGCAATCCCGTCGTCGTCGAGCTCACGGGCAACGACGAGGCAGTGGCGATCACCGTGACCGACCACGGCGTGGGGCTGAAACCCGGCCAAGAAGAGTTGGTGTTCAACCGGTTCTGGCGCGCCGACAAGTCGCGCAAACGCCACTCGGGCGGGACAGGCCTCGGCCTGGCCATCGCCCGCGAGGACGCGTTGCTACACCGCGGACAGCTCGACGCGGCGGGAACGCCGAATGTTGGGTCGCAGTTCCGACTCGTTTTGCCCCGCGACCCACAGGTTGGGTTTACCCAGGCGCCAGTGGGGCTGACCCCGCCGCGCCCGCTGCCCACCACAACAATGGCTCCGATTGTCGAGGCTGCTGAACCTGCTGAGGAGGACCGCGCCGGTGATGCCAATGAATAAGAACTCCAAGCCCGCTGTCGCCGCTGGCGTCGCCGCGTCGCTGGCGGCTGTGGTCGCGCTCTCCGCGTGCGCGACGCTGCCGTCGAACACCGCGCCTCACGTGATCCGCGCCTACGAGTCGCAGGAGACTGCGGATCCGAAGATCGCACCGCAGGCGGGAAGCGAGCCCGACCTGTTGTTGCGCGACTTCTTTGCCGCATCGGCTATCCCGACGTCGAACTACGAGGCGGCGCGTAGCTTCCTCACGGCGCCGGCGCAGGCAGCATGGCAGCCGAGCGAGACCATCCTTGTCGTCGACAGGCTGAGCCTGAGCACCGTCGCAGGGGGGACGGACGGCAGGCGCAGTTTCAGCGTCCAAGGCGGCGTCATCGGCGAGATCCACCCCGGTGGAGTGTTCAGGCCAAACCGGGCGCTGTACGACTCCACAATGGAGCTCGAGCAAGTCAACGGGGAGTGGCGTATTTCCTCACTGCCCAGCGGGGTGGTCATCGAGCGTGCAGATCTACGCGACAAGTACCAGCCTCACAACCTGTACTTCTTTGACAACACGGGCACGGAGCTCGTCGCGGACAGACGATGGCTCTACAACAGTCGCGGTTCGCTTGATAGTGAGTTGCTGACAGTTCTGATGGACGGTCCTGCCGAGCGTCTCAAGCCCGCGGTGCGTTTCGACCTGGCTGAGGTGGGCTCCTACGTCGGTTACGACGATGGAGCATACAACTTCAGCGGATTCGGCTCCGTGAGTGAAGAACGGCGCTTCCGTTTCGCCGCGCAGGTGGTGTGGGTGCTCGCCGAGGCGGGGGTGACGGGTCCGATCGCGATTACCGCGGACGGGGACCCACTGGTCCCCGGCTTCGAGACGTTTAGCACCGAGGACTTCCCCGATCTCGCCCCGGTCGCTACCGCACCCGGTGATGTGAGCACCTTCGCCCTGTCTAACGGCAACCTCTACAGCGTCAGCGAGGGGGAGACCGAGCCGGTCCAGGGGGCACTCGGCGGGAGCGGGACGATCGCGAGCGCGGACTTAGCCCGCGGCGGCAATTACGCTGTCGTCACCGGATCAGAAGGCGGGCAGCGGTTTGAGATCGGTTCGCTGGGCGGATTCCGCGACGTGGTTGTCGAAGGAGAAAGCTTTACCCGCCCCTCGTTCGAGCCCGATGCCTCTGCTGTGTGGGTCGTTGCCGACGGTGAACGTGTGCTGCGTACCGTGCGCTCAGCGGCGTCTGGCGCTGTGTCCACCACGGAGATTCCGATGCAATTCCCTGATGGGGTGGAGGGCAACATTTCGGTGCTGAGGCTATCGCGCACTGGGACGCGTGCGGTGCTTGTCATCGAAGGCCGACTGTTTACCGGAATCGTGGAGCAAAACGGGCTGGGTGAGCAGTCCATCGTCAACATCTTGGAGTATGTCCCCGACCTCGGCGGCAGCGTTATCGCGGCGGATTGGAACCCCGACGGCTCGCTGCTTGTGGGAACGAGCGTCCCAGAGACGCCCATTGTGCGCGTAGAACAAGACGGTTCCTCGATGACAGTCTTACCGGGCGGCAACCTTACGGCGCCTGTCGTAGCAGTAGCGTCCACGCCGACGATGAACTACGCCACGGACGCGAACGGAACGTTGCAGCTCCCGGCGATCGGCGTGGACGAGCGGCCAAACTGGCGCGAGGTGCCCGGGCTGCAGGGTATTCGCGCGGTGCCGATTATTGCCCGGTAGCGGTAACCAAGCAGGCTAGGGGGGAAGCGGGTTGTGGTTGTTGAGCTAGTGCTGCCGCGACGTTGCGCCGGGTGTGGCGCCGCCGGGTTCGACCTGTGCCCGCGCTGCAGGAAGGTGCTCGCACGGGCGCCTTACCGCGTCAGTACCACCACGAGCCCGCATGTTCCGGTGTTCACCTTTGGCCCCTATTCCGACGCGCACCGCGGGGTTGTATTAGCCATGAAGGAGCGCCGCAACTTTGCCGCGCGCCGCTTGGTCGGCGCGGTCCTCGCGGCCGGTCTCGAGCACCTCGCGGTGCGCGGGGAGATACCCGATGCCGTGACGCTGGTGCCTGCACCGACGCGGGCGCGGGCTGCACGAAGTAGGGGAGGCGACCCGGTGGAGGCGGTGTGCCGCGCCTCGGGGTATCCCACGTGGGCGGGGCTTAGCTTGGATCCGCGCACGGCGGATCAAGCGTCGCTGTCGGCGGAGGAGCGCCGGGCGAACCTGGCTGGCAGCGTGCGGCTGTCGCGCGGGGCGCAGCTGCCGGACGGGGCGCTGGTCGTGGTCGACGATGTTGTGACGACGGGTGCGACGCTTCAGGTGAGCGTCGAGAAGCTTTTGGCGCACGGAGCAGATATGGTGGCGTGTGTCACACTGTGTGCCGCGTAGTGATCTAATGGGGGCCTTCGGCCTCATTGGTTATGACCAGTTGTATACTTGCGGTAGTTGCAGTAGCGACGACCCTAGTTCCATCAACTCGAGGGAGGAAGCAGATGACCTCTGCAGAGAACAACGAAGTCCTGAGCCCGGCCGCCCAGGTCACCCTTACCGGACGAAACGTTGAGGTCCCTGAACACTTCCAGGACCGCGTTAACGCAAAGCTGGCCAAGATCGAGAAGCTCGATCCGACCCTGACCTTCTTCCACGTGGAGCTGCTGCACGAGCCGAACCCCCGCCGCGAGGCGCAGGCGCAGCGCATCCAGATCACCGCAACCGGCAAGGGCCACCTCGCCCGTGCCGAGGCGAAGGAGGACAGCTTCTACGCTGCGCTCGAGTCTGCCGTCGGCAAGCTGGAGCGTTCGCTGCGCAAGGTGAAGGTGCGCCGTGAGATCGCGCGCTCCGGACACCGCGCCCCGAAGTCCACCGGTGAGATTGCCGCCGAGCTCGCTGCCGAGGCAAGCGAGGCCCGCGCCAAGAGCGCCGAGGCTGAGAACGCGGATCCGTACGCGAACCTCGTCGACGACTTCGAGCCCGGCCAGATCGTGCGCCGCAAGGAGCACCCCGCCACCCCGATGAGCGTCGATGACGCGTTGTCGGAGATGGAGCTCGTGGGCCACGACTTCTACCTCTTCATCGACGAGGAGACGTCGCGCCCCTCGGTGGTGTACCGCCGCCACGCTTTCGACTACGGTCTGATCGCGCTGACCGAGGACGCCGAAGGCACGGACGTCGACAGCGTTCGCTAACCCGCTAACCACGCACACCCGCCCCCTTAAGCAGATGAGGGGGCGGGTGTGTTTGCATCCCTGCGTACAATGACTGGTTGATACGCAATCGATTCAATCGAACGAAGGACTAAACGTACGTGTTTGGACTGTCTAAGCTGCTCCGCGCCGGTGAAGGCCGCACCGTCAAGCGTTTGAGCAAAATCGCCGACCAGGTTATCGACCTCGAGGACGAGTACGCCTCCCTGAGCGACGAAGAACTGAAGGCGAAAACGGCGGAGTTCAAGCAGCAGCTTGCCGACGGAGCAACGCTCGACGACATCCTCCTCGACGCATTCGCGGTCGCGCGCGAGGCAGCTTGGCGAGTGCTGGGCCAGAAGCACTACAAGGTCCAGATCATGGGTGGCGCCGCGCTGCACTTCGGCTCCGTCGCCGAGATGAAAACCGGTGAGGGCAAGACCCTGACCTCCGTGCTGCCGGCTTACCTCAACGGCCTCAGCGGCAAGGGCGTCCACATCGTCACGGTCAACGACTACCTTGCAAAGCGCGACGCCGAGATGATGGGTCGCGTGCACCACTTCCTCGGCCTCGAAGTGGGTGTCATCCTCTCCGAGCTGCGTCCGCCGGAGCGCAAAAAGGCGTACGCGGCCGACATCACCTACGGCACGAACAACGAGCTCGGCTTCGACTACCTGCGCGACAACATGACCCGCTCCGTGGCGGACATGGTCCAGCGCGGCCACAACTACGCCATCGTGGACGAGGTCGACTCGATTCTTATCGACGAAGCCCGCACCCCGCTGATCATCTCCGGTCCCGTCGATGGGTCCAGCCAGTTCTACTCGGTGTTCGCGCAGCTCGCCCCGCGCATGCGCGAGGGCATCCACTACGAGGTGGACCGCCGCAAACGCACCGTTGGTGTCAGCGAGGACGGTGTGGAGTTCGTCGAGGACCAGCTCGGCATTGACAACCTGTATGCGCCCGAACACTCCCAGCTGGTCAGCTACCTCAACAACGCGCTGAAGGCGAAGGAGCTCTTTGAGCGTGACAAGGACTACATCATCCGTCAGGGTGAGGTCCTCATCGTCGATGGCTTTACCGGTCGCGTGCTTGCCGGGCGCCGCTACAACGAAGGCATGCACCAGGCCATCGAGGCCAAGGAAAACGTCGAGATCAAAAACGAGAACCAGACTCTCGCAACGGTCACACTGCAGAACTACTTCCGCCTCTACGACAAGCTCGCCGGCATGACCGGTACCGCCGAGACCGAGGCGGCCGAGCTGCACCAGATCTACGGCCTCGATGTCGTGGCGATCCCGTCGAACCGCCCGAACCAGCGCACCGACCGCGACGACCTCGTGTACAAGACGCAGGAAGCGAAGTTCGCGGCCGTGGCCGAGGACATCGCCGAGCACGTGGAGAAGGGCCAGCCCGTCCTCGTGGGTACCACCTCCGTGGAGCGCTCCGAGTACCTCTCCCAGCTTTTGACCCGCAAGGGTGTCAAGCACAACGTGCTCAACGCCAAGCACCACGAGGAAGAAGGCCGCATCATCGCCGAGGCGGGCCTGCCGGGCAAGGTCACTGTGTCGACGAACATGGCCGGCCGAGGCACCGACATCGTGCTCGGCGGCAACCCCGAGGTCCTGCTCGACGCCAAGCTGCAGGCCCAGGGCCTCGACCCGTTCGAGGACGAGGAGCGCTACCAAGAGGCGTGGGACGAGCAGCTTCCGGCCGCGAAGGAGCGCTCCAAGCAGCTCGGCGACCAGGTGCGCGAGAGCGGCGGCCTCTACGTCATCGGTACCGAGCGCCACGAGTCGCGCCGCATCGACAACCAGCTGCGCGGCCGCTCCGGCCGCCAGGGTGACCCGGGCGAGACCCGCTTCTACCTCTCCATGCGCGACGAGCTCATGGTGCGCTTCGTGGGCCAGTCCATGGAGAACATGATGAACCGCCTCAACGTCCCGGACGACGTCCCGATCGAGGCAAAGATGGTCTCCAACGCCATCAAGGGCGCGCAGGCCCAGGTGGAGAACCAGAACTTCGAGATGCGCAAGAACGTGCTCAAGTACGACGAGGTGCTCAACGAGCAGCGCAAAGTGGTCTACCGCGAGCGCCGCGAGATCCTCGACTCCAAGGACATCAAGGACCAGGTCCGCCGCATGATCTCGGATACCGTCGGCGCGTACGTCGACGGCGCCACCCGGGTCGGCTACGTCGAGGATTGGGACCTCGACGAGCTGTGGAGCGCCCTCGAGGCCCTCTACGGCCCCTCCATCACCGCCGCCGAGCTTATCGACGGCGACCAGTACGGCACCCCGGGCGAGCTCTCCGCTAGCGAGCTGCGCGAGGCGCTTATCGACGACGCCCAGCGCCAGTACGATCGCCTCGAAGAAAACGTCTCCGCTATCGGCGGCGAGGCCCAGATGCGCAACCTCGAGCGCATGGTCATCCTGCCGGTGATCGACACGAAGTGGCGCGAGCACCTCTACGAGATGGACTACCTCAAGGAAGGAATTGGCCTGCGCGCCATGGCGCAGCGCGACCCGCTGGTCGAGTACCAGAAGGAGGGCGGCGACATGTTCCACGCGATGAACGAGGCCGTCCAGGAGGAGACGGTGCGCCAGCTGTTCATGATGCGCCGCCAGTTCGAGCAGCAGCAGGAGCAGGCAGCGCAGGCTGAGCAGGGTGGTTCCACCCTGGTCTAGAGCCTCAGCGGCTCACAACACCTTGAACGAGACGAGCCGGCCCCCGGCGATGCGCGCGGCGAACGCGTAGCGCCGGGGGCCGGCCTGCACCGTTCCGAAGAACTCTCCGCCCTCGCGGGCGTGGCAGGTGACAATGTGCACCGGCCCCGCGGGGGCGTTCGTCTTGCGGCGGGCTGAGATGTGGCCGCGCACGCCGGGCGCGTACTGGTGCGTTGCGAGCGCACCCAGCCCGCGGACACCGAACGCGGCGTCGAGCGCGACTTTCAGCTGAGGTGCGGGCCGCGCGGCAGGTGGGGGTCGCCGGACGTGGGCGGGCTGCACAGGTGGCTGCTGCACCAAGACTTTGACGTGCTGGTGCCCGGGAACGGGGTAGTACATGGTGCGGGTCTCCTCCAAAAACATGGGCCACGGGGCATGGGTGGCGGGGCTTAAGCTGCGTGGAGGGGGCGGACGCGAAGTGGGGTTAGGTAGTATTGTGGCACGCGCGCGAGCCCTCGCGCCCGAAAAGCGCCACACTAAAGTGGGCATTGACCATGAGCACGGAAGAGACGGAATACAGCTGATGCAGGGACTGATTATCGACTACGCGGGGGTGCTGGACCTCGACGCCGAAGACCAGAGACGGTGGACCGCGCTGATTGAGGCCGTCAAGGCCAGCGGCACCGGCGTCGCAATCCTCTCCAACGAGGAGGCCGAGGGCGAAACCGCCGAGAAGATCCGCGAGTGGGAGTTCCGTGGCGTGGTCGACGCCGTCGTCCTGTCCGGCGAGATCGGGTGGGAGAAGCCGGAGCGCGCCGCGTTCCAGGGCGCGGCAAACGCCCTCGACGTCTCCCTCAACGACTGCGTCATGGTCGATGACGACATCATGAATGTCCGCGCCGCTGTTGAGCACGGCATGATCGGCATCCTCCACACCGCGTTTGAGCGCACCTCGGTGGAAATCCAGTCCCTGTTCGACATCCCCGGGGAGTTCTAGTGCGCGTCTACGTTCCGGCGACCTTCGCCATGCTGAAAACCCTCCAGGAGGAGGGGCTCATGCACGCGCGCGGCGGCTGGGCGTTCGCGGTGACCCCGGAGCTGACGGAGTTTTACACCTCGGGCGACCAGGAGGAGCTGGAGGAGGTCGCGTTCGATGAGGCATCGCGCACCTCTATCCGCCTGCTCACCGTTGGCGACGAGCCCGACTTTCCGCACCGTCGTGTGGTCGTCTCTGCCGACGTGGAGGGGGCAACTGGCCACCCGGACATGGGCGAGTCGGTGGTGAAGCTCGGCGCTCCCGTGGAGCTGCGCAACGTCGCCGCGATTCACGTCGACGTCAAGGAAGCCGAAGAGGCCACTGCGCGCGCGATTGACAACATCGATGCCGCAGAGCTCGGCGACGAGGATGCCGAGTTGGCTGTCGGCGACGCCCAGGACAACTACATGGCGTTTTTTGACCCGAGCGAGCTACCGTTCCTCATCGAGCTGCTTTAGCTCCCACTCGTTGTTGGAGCGCAGTGCCTCCAACAACCCGCGGGTCGCTTGCGCCCGCCTGAAGGTGACCGTCTCGGGATCGAGGCGGTCCCACGCACATTCGGGGTCGGCCGGGGGGCCGAGGTGGGTGCAGTTGCGCGGGCAACCCTCCGCAACTTCTGCGAGGTCCGGGAAGACCTGCACGATCTGGTCGGGGGAGACGTGCGCCAAGCCGAAGGAGCGAATGCCGGGGGTATCGATCATCCACCCGCCGCCCGGCAGCTCAAGCGCCACCGATTGGGTGGAGGTGTGGCGTCCCTTGCCCACCCCAGAGACCCTGCCGGTCTCACGCTGGGCGTCGGGGACCACGCGGTTGACCAGGGTGGACTTGCCCACGCCAGAGTGGCCGATGAGCGCGGAGAGACGCCCGGTGACAGCGGCGACGAGATCGTCGATCGGATCGTCGACACCCACCTCGTAAACGTCGACGTCGAGATCCTCGAGCTCGGCGCGGAAGCGCGCCGGGTCGGCGAGGTCGGACTTGGTCAAGCAGACCACGGGGGTCACTCCGCCCACGAAAGCGGCGATGAGGGCGCGTTCGACGAACCCGGTGCGCGGCGGGGGATCGGCCACGGCAACCACGATCAGTAAAAGCTCGGCGTTGGCGACGATGATGCGCTCGTAGGGGTCCGTGTCGTCGGCGGTGCGCCGCAGGACCGACACGCGGTCCTCGCGCTTCACGATGCGCGCCAGGGTGTCTTTGGCACCGGAGGTGTCACCGACGATGCCCACGCGGTCACCGACCTCGATGGAGACGCGCTTGAGTTCTCGGGCCCGCATGCACTGGACCACGGTGTCGGAGTCGTCGAGGACCACACCCCAGCGGCCGCGGTCTTTGGTCACCACCATCCCGGACACGGCGTCGGCGTGGCGCGGCCGGTCCTTGGAGCGCGGACGCGACCCCTTGCCGGGGCGGACGCGGACGTCGGATTCGTCGTAGTCCGTGATGCTGCGACGCGCCATTAGTGCTCCACCATGGTGGTCCACATGTCCGCGAACCCGGGCAGCGTCTTGGCGGTCGTGCCGATGTCGTCGACCTCGACGCCCGGTGTGGTCAGGCCGATGATTGCACCGGCGGTGGCCATGCGGTGGTCGGCGTAGGAGCGCCACGTTCCGCCGTGGAGGGGAGCGGGTTCGATCCGCAGGCCGTCGGCAAGCTCCTCGCACCGCCCGCCGAGGCCGTTGATCTCTTCCGTCAGCGCTTTGAGGCGGTCGGTTTCGTGGCCGCGCAGGTGCGCGATGCCGGTCAACTCCGTCGGCGTGGAGGCCTGGGTGGCCATCGCAGCGACGGTGGGCGTGAGCTCGCCGATGTCACCCATGTCGATACTCAGACCGCGCAGCGTGCCGTGCTCGGGGCCACGCACCTTGAGTGTGCGCGAGTCCCCGTCGGATTCGAAGGTCACGGCACACCCCATCTGCTCGAGGATGTCGCGGATTGCATCCCCCGGCTGTGTGGTCGTCTCCGGCCATTCGGGCACGCGCACGGTGCCTCCGGTGACGGCTGCCGCTGCGAGGAATGGCGTGGCGTTGGACAGGTCGGGCTCGACGCGCCAGGCGCGCCCGGCAATGGGCTGGGGCTCCACGTGCCACTCGTTGTCGCCGGTATCGACGTGAACACCGGCCTCGCGCAGCATCTCCACGGTCATCTCGATGTGCGGCATGGATGGCAAGAAGCTGCCGGTGTGGCGCACCGTCAGGCCGTTGTCGAAGTGGGCCCCGGCCAGCAACAGGCCGGAGACGAACTGGGACGAGCCGGACGCGTCGATCTCCACCTCGCCGCCGGTGGCGGATCCGGTTCCGCGGACAGTGAACGGCAGCGCATCACCCGAGAGGTCCACGCCGAGGTCGCGCAGGGCGTCGAGGATCGTTCCCATCGGGCGCGTGCGCGCTTGGGCGTCACCGTTGAAGGTGACTTCACCGTGGGCGAAGGCGGCGACTGAAGGCAGGAAGCGCATGATCGTTCCAGCTAGGCCGCAGTCCACGTCGGCGCCGCTCAGCGCGCCGGGGCGGACCTCCACCGTGTCCGCGTCGACGTCGGTAAAGCCCACGCCCATGCGCTGCAGAGCCGCGCGCATGAGGTCGGTGTCGCGCGAGCGCAGGGCACCGGTGATGGTGGAGGGGGCGTCGGCAAGCGCCGCAAGGATGAAGGCACGGTTGGTCACGGACTTCGATCCCGGCACGACCTGGGTGTGCGTCACTGGGGAGGAGACGGTCGGCGCTGGCCACAATTCAGTCATGCGTGCCATCATAATGGAGCCATGTGTGGACGATTTGTACTCTTCACCACCGGCAAGGACCTCATCGAGCAGATTGGTCAGTTGCCGGGGGCCGCGCCCGTGGCCGCCCCGGACGGCACGCCGCCGCCGCGCTACAACGTTGCCCCGACACATCAAGTTCCCCTGATCCGTTTCCACGAGTCCGGATCCCAGGTCGATTCGGCCCGCTGGGGCCTGCTGCCGGGGTGGAAAAAGGACGACTCGGGCCCGCCGCTGTTCAACGCACGCGGGGAGACAGTGGCGGACAAACCCTCGTTCCGCTCTGCGTTCAAGGCCAAGCGCGGCCTGATGGTGCTCGACGGCTACTACGAGTGGAAAAAAGAGGGTGCGGCAAAGCAACCGTACTTTGTCACCCCGCGCGAGGGGCTGCTCTTTGCGGCGGCCCTGTGGGAGACCGGCTGCGACCGCTTGTCCACCACCATGGTCACCACCGATGCCACTCAGAACATGCAGTGGCTCCACCACCGCCTGCCGCTGTTCCTTCTGCCGGAGGAGATCGAGCAGTGGGTCAACGGCAGCCCGGAGGACGCGCTCGAGCTCGTTCAGCCGTCGCGGGTGGCCGCGCAGCTCGAATGGAGTGAGGCTGCCCCTGAGGTCGGCAACGTGCGCAACGACTACCCGGGGCTAATCGGCGCGCCTTCTACTCCGCGCTAAGGGCCACGAAGCGTGCACCGGCGAGGCGGGCCAGCTCCTGCGGGTCGAGGCGGGCGGACAGGCCGCGCTGGCCGGCGGAGACGGTGACGGTGGGGAAGTCGGTCGCTGAGGCGTCGATAAGCGTCGGCAGCTTCGTGAGCGTGCCGAGCGGGGAGATGCCGCCAACGACGTAGCCGGTGGCACGCTGGGCGCGGGCGGGATCCGCCATCCGGGCGCGCTTCCAGCCCAGCGCCTTGGCGGCGAGCTTGAGGCTGAGGTGCGCGGAGACGGGAACACAGCACAGCGCGAGGGTCCCGCTGCCGTCGTCGACCACGAGCGTCTTGAGCACCGCGTCCGCGTCGAGACCCAGCTCGTCGACGGAGTGCTGGCCGAAGTGATCCTGGCTGGGGGAATACTCGAGAACCTCGTGCTCGGTGCTTTCTAGCGCCTGCAGGGCGCGCGTGCGTGCAGCCATCGGTCAGTACTCCTTGCTGATGAGCGAGTTCATACGCTCCATATTCTCAAACGCGCCGGGGCTTCCGGCAACTGCCGGTAGGTTGACCTCACCGAGGACGTGGCTGCGAAGCGACGTCACGGCGGCGGGCGCGGGCCGCTGCGGGATCGCGGGTAAAAGTGGCGCGTGGCCCTGCCCTACAATGGCCCATATGGCCGACACTGATCTGCAACAGCGCTTCAGCGAAGAAGCGATGCCGCTGCTGGACCAGCTCTACGGCGGCGCGCTGCGGATGACGCGCAACCCCCAGGACGCCGAGGATCTGGTCCAGGAGACCTATCTCAAGGCGTTCAAGGCGTTCGGCAGCTTCACGCCGGGCACCAACCTCAAGGCGTGGTTGTACCGCATCATGACGAACACCTACATCAACTCCTACCGCAAGAAGCAGCGCCGTCCGCTCGAGACGTCCGCGGACGAGATCACGGACCACCAGCTCTACTCGTCCAGCTCGCACGACTCCACAGGGCTGGAATCCGCGGAGCTTGAGGCGCTGAAGAACATGCCGAACTCGCGCATTTCCGACGCGCTCAACCAGCTCAACGAGGACTACCGCATGGTCGTCTACTACGCCGACGTGGAGGGGCTGGCCTACAAGGACATCGCCGAGGTGATGGATATTCCGCTGGGCACGGTCATGTCGCGGTTGCACCGGGGAAGAAAAAAGCTGCGCGAGATGTTGAAAGACGTAGCAAACGAACAGGGCATCGGTCTCGAGCGTGACGAGAAGGAGAACGTCTGATGGCTTCGGCACAAGGCACACCCGGTAGCTGCGAGGAAGCCCGACAGCTTCTGCGGGAGCTTCTCGACGACAACCCCACCCCCGAACGCGCCACAACGATCACCCAGAAGTTATCCGCGTGCCCGCAGTGCGACGCGATGCTCAAGGCTGAGCTGGAGATCCGCGGGCTCGTGCGGCGCTGCTGCGGCGAGGCGCACGCCCCAGAGCCGCTGCGCGAGCGGATCATGACCTCGATTACCACCGTTACCGTCACTCAGTTCCACATCGAGCGATAGCAATAGGAAACTCCCCCTGCGCGCCGGGAATGGCGTTCAGGGGGAGTTGTACGTCTCTGGCAGCTGCTTAGCTGTTCGGACGCTTGCCGCGGTTGGCGCTCTTCTTGCGGCGATCCTTGCGCTTGCGACCACGCTTGCTCATGTGGGGCCTCCTCTTCGCTGGTGAATTGGGTTACAGACTCTCCACTTTATCGCCCGGGAGCAAGGGGAAAGAAATTGGGGTGAGTGGGCTGTGTAGGCAGGGCGGCGTTGAGCCTGCGCAGTTAGGCCGACAAGCGGGCACGGTTGCGGGCGCGCTGCTTGTTGCGGCGCTTCAGCGCGCGGCGCTCCTCCTCGGACAGTCCACCCCAGACGCCGGCGTCCTGGCCGGTCTCAAGTGCCCACTTCAGGCACTGGGAGGTCACCGGGCAACGGTTGCAGACCAGCTTGGCCTGTGCGATCTGGGACAGGGCAGGGCCGGAGTTGCCCACCGGGAAGAAGAGCTCGGGGTCTTCGTCGCGGCAAATTGCTTCGTGGCGCCAATCCATGGTGAATGCTCCTTCAAGTCGTGTGTCGTGTTGCGGCCGCGCATGCCGGATGCAGTCCCACGGGGCAATGTAGTGCCCGGAGGTGTGAATCGGTGTGCGCTTGTTGGGTGGGGCGGAGTGTTGGAGAGTCTCCGCCATCCGTTTCCCTGATGTTTGCCCGGAATTGTCCGGGGGTTCAGGTCCGAGTAACCGGACCGTCGTTTTCGCTACCCGAGAATGATGGCACGCAATCGAATTTCGCGCTAGGGGAAAGCGTGAGAAAGTGGCGTATATCATAGTTCTGGCCCTACGTTTCAGTTTTCTCAATGGTTGCCTCCGTCGGGTGCGCGGCGCTTCCGGTCTCTCTGAACAGTGCAAACGTTGAGGGTGCTCAAGATACGTGGGGGTGTGAAATGCAAATCGTTACCAACTGGCGGAACATGGGGCGGGAGAGAAGATTGTGCGGATCCCACGGTTTAGACTGAACGAGTGATGACGCGACGAAACTGCCACCAGCCAGACCCCCAGGTTGATCCGCGGGTTAACCCGGAAGTAACGTCCGGGCCCGATCGGGAGGCGGATGCGATGATCGCAGGGCAGCCGCCGGCGCCGCTGAAGTTCGGCGCCGCCGTCGTCCTCCTGCAGTGCGTCGTCCTGTTCGGCTACGCGGCGTGGCTCGCGGTGACGAACCTGCGTGGCGTGGCCGATTCCAGTGTGCAGTCAGAGTCGGCGGCCGCGAACTACGTCGGCGTCGGCACTGCGGTATTCATCACGATCATTTTCGGCTTCGTCGCCTACTCCGCCGTGCGCATCTTCTCCGGGCGCGCGACCGGAACGGGAGCAATCGTGCTTATCGAGGCAATCCTCATCGGTGTTGCGTTCTACATGTTCACCGGGGGAGCGGTTCTCCTCGGCGCGGCCACGTTGCTTTCCGCCGTCGCCGCCCTGGGCGGGATCTTCCACCCCGCCTCCTGGGGCTTCGCTCAGGCAAACTACGCGCGGCGCGCCGCCGGGTAGGACGGCTAGTCCGCAGCGAGGTACACGACGTCGGAGCCGCGCTTCTCGACGACCCCCGCGCCCGCGCTGTCCACAAACACCGCACCGGTGTATCCGCCGCGGTCGACGGGGATGACCTGCTCGATGGTGGACGCGTCCCATTGCGCGACGGCAATGCCCTCGGCGGTGGCGAAGAGCAACGTCTCGCCGGCGCCAACTCCTGTGCCTGCGGCGTTGTCGAACACGTCGGTGACACTCAATGTCTCCGGTGCGAACAAGACCAACAAGGCGCCGTCGAAGTAGCTCATGTGGTGCGGCAGGTCCGCGGTGGGCAGGACGTGGAAGGTGTCGTCGATACGCCTGTCTCCCCGCAGGGCGGGCACGGTGGATGTCGTCGTGCGCAGCCCCTCGGTGGAATAGGTGGACACCTCGGAGGTCGCAGGGTCATAAACCGCCGCCGCATCCTGGCCAATGGCGACCAGGTACGCGCCCTCGGGGATGGCAATATCAGCCTCGATCTCGGGCTTGCGGGAGTCCTCAGGGGTCGTGTCCTGCAGACGCAGGAACGTCCCGTCCTCGCAGACCTCTGTGACCGCGAGCAGCTCTGTCCGAGTCAGCGCGGAGGTCTGCTGGCACTGGTGTGGCTGCATGTCGTCTTCCTGCGGAGCCTCAACCGCACCGTACTCAACGGTGCGCACCAGGTCGGAGCGCCACAGTTCGGTGCGGGTGGGGGAGGCATAACCGACCCTGTCATTGGAGGAGATTCCAGTGACGGTGTCGGGGGCGGGTGCGGAGCGGGTGTCGGCGTACTGGCCAGTCAGTGCGTCGATGGAGACGACATCGCCGCAGCCGGCGGGACCACGGTAGGTGGCCACCACGTTGCCCCACGCCTGGTCGAGCGCACACAGGTCATCCTCGCGCGTGTAGGTCCACGCGGACTCGCCGGCGGGCGTCGTCGCGGTGAGCGTGCCGTCCGCGTAGGTGACGATCATGCCTTCGGCGATAAGCGGGCGCAGGCGCGGCGACTCGTCGCGCAGCCGGAACGACTCGCGGAGCTGCGTGGGGGCAGCCGCCAGCTTGCCCGGGTTGTCCACCTCCGCGGTCGCGGGCTCAAGATGCGCTGAGCGCACCGGAGCGGTCAGTACCGCGGTGCCCACAAGGGCGGCGCTGACGACAGCGATAACACCGGTGGCGATAAGGTCGCCGCGAGTGCGCCGAAGCGGAGGCATCATGAACGCTTCCTCCTGCCACCGGATGCCGCGCCGCGGGGCTTGGTGTCACGGCGCTTGGTGTCGCGGTGCTTCGAGTCGCGCGGCTTGGAGCCGCGGACGGTGCGCGCCGGGCCGACGGAGGTGCTGGCGTCGTCGGGGATCGAGAGGGCGTCGTAAAGCTCGGGCGAGGTGGAGAACCACTGCGGCAGATCCTTCATGCCGAGTCCCAGCTCCGAGTCGATGAGTGCCCACTTGTGAGCCTCGTCGTAGCCGACCAGGGTGACCGCGGTGCCGGAGTGGTTGGCGCGCCCCGTGCGCCCGATGCGGTGCACGTACGTCATGGGGTCGTCGGGGGTCTGGTAGTTGATCACGTGCGTGACGTCGTCGACGTCGATGCCGCGCGCCGCGACATCGGTTGCGACGAGGATCTCGACCTCCCCCGAGCGGAAGTCCTTCAGCGCACGCTCGCGCGCCTCCTGGCCCATGTCGCCGTGGACCGCTCCGACGGCGAAGCCCCGGCCGGCCAGGTCGTCTGCGACGTCCGCCGCGGTACGTTTCGTGCGCGCGAAGATGATGGTCCTGCCACGCCCCGACGCCTGGAGGATCTTCGCAGCGACCTCAGGTTTGTCCATGCGGTGGGACAAAAACGCGATCTGGTTGGTTGTGGCGTGGGTGGGGGCGGCGTCGTTCGACTCCGCACGGATGTGCAGCGGGGTGCTCATCATTGAGCGCGCCAGCGTGAGGATCGGGCCCGGCATGGTGGCCGAAAACAGCATGGTCTGCAACGGAGTGTTGAGCGCCGCCCACAGCTTCTGGATGTCGGGCAAAAAACCCATGTCGAGCATCTCGTCGGCCTCGTCGAGGACGAGGATCGCAACCCGGTCGAGGCGCAGATCGCCGCGTGAATGCAGGTCGATGAGGCGTCCCGGCGTGCCGACGACGACGTCGACGCCGTCAGTCAAGGCAGCAATCTGCTCGTCGTAGGAGCGACCGCCGTAAATCGCCATGACACGGACGAGTGTGTGGCGGGCGGCGTTAGTCAGATCCGATGCCACCTGGACGGCGAGCTCGCGGGTGGGCACGATGACCAAGGCGCGCGGGGTGCCGTCGAGCTCGGGAATGCCCGCGTCGTCGAAGACGCGGTCCAATAGCGGAACGCCGAAGCCGTACGTCTTTCCCATGCCCGTGCGCGCCTGGCCGATGATGTCGCGGCCGGCCAAAGCAAGGGGGAGAGCGAGCTCCTGAATGGAGAATGTGCGGGTGATACCAAGTTCGGAGAGTGCGTCCACGATTTCCGCGGCGACTCCGAGCTCGGCGAACGTGGGCTCGGCAGGTTGGGACACGGGCCTTATCTTAGCGCCCGGTCGTTACAATGGGGCCACCGCTGCGCAGACCGCAGCACCAGGAGCGCTGACTCCGGTACGAAACGCCGAGCAGTTGTGCTCCTCAACAACGCGCTACATCGCACTTGACGCAAAGGACACGTGATTAATGGACATCAAGATTGGTCTCGCTGAAAGCCCCCGTGAACTCGTGGTCTCCACCGGCGGCAAGCAGGACGAGGTCCTCGCGCAGGTGACTCGGGCTATTGAGAACAACGAGCCCACGGTCAGCCTGAGCGACGACCGCGGCCGCACCTTCCTCGTGCGCACCGAGCGCATTATCTACGTCGAGGCCGGCGCCGGAACCGCCCGCACGGTTGGCTTCACCTCCTAAGCCCGCGCTACCTTTGACTCCATGACAGACCACCCTGCTCATGCCGAACCTCGGGGCGACGAGACGTCACAGGAGCCATTCCTCGTGCGTTTTGCCCGTGAGTACGGCTGGCGTGCCTACGCCATCCCGGTGCTCGGGGTCGTAACAGCGTTTGTGCTTGTCAACGTCGCCCAGAACCCGGGGGAGCAGGCAGTCGCGACGGCATCTGGAACCACGGCGGCAGTCGCGGGCACAGGTCATGCAGATCACGCCGAGCCGCACCACGATTCCGAGCCGCGCACCTTGGCTGAGATGCCGGAGGCCAACCTCGACTTGGGTGATCTGCCCCCGGGCGGACCCTTCACCGCAGCCGGTGAGGGAACATACCGTGAGGTCGGCCAGCCCGGAGCGGCCGCGGGTCAGGGCGAAGAGCTGACCGTGCGCTACGTCGTCGAGATCGAGGATGGACTCAACCCGGACACTTACGGTGGTGCGGACGCGTTCGCCGCGCTTATCGACGCCACATTCGCCGACCCGCGCGGTTGGACCAACGATCCGCGCTTCCGCTTCGAGCACGTTGCTGCCTCGGACAAGCCGGACCTGCGCATTCAGCTCACGTCGGTGGGCACCGCGCGTGAGCGGTGCGACGGCCAACTCGGCTTGGAGGTCAGCTGCCGTACGACGGCCACGGGTGAGAGCACCGTAGTGATCAACGAGGCGCGCTGGGTGCGGGGCGCCCCCGCCTTCGAGGGCGACCTCGGGCGCTACCGCCAGTACCTCATCAACCACGAGGTCGGCCACGCGATTGGTTTCGCGGCCCACGAGGCCTGTCCCGCCGACGGGGAACTGGCGCCGGTGATGATGCAGCAGACTCTCAGCTTGAGCAACGCGGAGCTGCACTCCCTCAACCCGGATGAGGTCTACCCGGACTCGCCCGAGACCTGCCTGCCAAACCCGTGGCCGTACCCGCGCCCCGCAGTTTTGTAAGCTCGCAGGCGTGAACATCCCCGACCACGTCCTCGCTACGTTTCAATTAGACAACGACGCACCCGTCCCGGTGGGCGCGGCGTGGGACAACGGCCTGCGCTTCGGGCGCATCGTCGTCTCCCGGGCGAACCCCACCGCCGCGTGGTCGGCCAAGTTGCGCTACCGCCTCAGTATCGATGGCCTGTTAGTCGCGCGCCCGGTGCGTTCCACCGATGGACGGTTCGTCGTCAGCGGATTCAAAGCGAATGAGTTCGCGGAAGGGGCGGTCACCTCTCGCGTGGATGAAGTGATGGCCGCCGCCATGGCGTTCGACCGGGCAATGGTGGGTGTTGCGACACCGGCGTTGGAGCGGACCGACCGGTGGGCCGAGGCAGAGAACATTGCGTGGCGCGACGTGGAGCACGCCTCATTCCCGGGGCCGTGGCAGGTCGGGCACGCGGATTTCTTCCACTCGTGCGTCTTTGCCGGGTCGCTGCCGCCTCTCATGACTGACATCGTCCCGACCTCGCAGCCGCGCCCGGTGGGGTACACCGCGGCGTTGGCGATGGTCGATGGCCTTCTTTCGCGCAGCGTGGACGAGGCTGTCGTTCAGCGCTGGGCCCACATATCGGCCCTGCCGGAGCTCGCCTTGCGCGCTCTCGACTACCGGGAAGCCCTGGCCCCGGCAGGGGATTCGAACATGCATTCGGAAGTGTCGCGGGTGCGGACGCTTCTCGTGTCGGCATAGGCTGACACAATAGGTGGCATGGTTGCCGCCTCATCTTCGACAGGTTCCCCGCTCCCGCCCACTCCCACTGCGTACCTTGTGCCCCGCCAGCGTGCGGACCACACACGCACGTGGCCGGTGGAGATTCCCCGCCGCGGAACCTACAAGGTCACGGGAGAAGCCGGATCCGGCGTCTCCAGCTTCCTTGTGGACACCGTGTTGGACACGCTCGCCGCTGGTCGCGACCCGCAGGGCGTGGTTGTCCTGACTGCGTCCAAGGAGTCTGCCTCCCGGTTGCGCGTGGAGTTGTCCGACCGGCTCGCCGGCTCAGGTTACGTGGCGGATGCGCCGCTGGTTCGCTCCGTTCATTCCTTTGCCTTCGCACTCGTGCGCCAGGAGCGTGACACTTCTGTCCGGTTGATCTCGGGTGCCGAACAGGACTCCGTCATCCGCCAGTTGCTCCAGGGCCACGCGGAGGACGGCCGCGGCACCTGGCCGGCAGACCTGCGTCCGGCCCTTCCGCTCCTCGGTTTCGCACGTCAGCTGCGCGACTTCCTCCTGCGCGCCGTGGAACGCGAGCTCGACGCGGCAGACCTGAGAGAGTTGGGTCGCCGCCACGGACGCCCCGTGTGGAGCGCGTCCGGGGACTTCCTCGAAGAATACAAGCAGGTCATGGCGCTGTCCGGCACATCCTACCTGTCTGCCTCCGAGCTCGTCGCTACCGCGGCGCGCCTCCCGTTCGAACCCTCGTGGCACACCGTCATCGTCGACGACGCGCAACACCTCGACCCGGCATCGGCGCACCTGGTGCGCCGTTTGATCGAGCGCGCCGAGCTCGGCGTGGTCGGGGGAGATGAGAACCAGAGCGTCTTCCACTTCCGCGGCGCGTCGCCCGAGTTCTTCCGCACGCTCGGCGGGGTGGAGCACGAACTGATTGATCTCGGTGCCACCCGCCGCACGCCGGAGCGTGCAGTCGTCGTGGCCGACGCCGCCACGACCCAAGACGCGGTGGTCGTGGACACCCTACGGCGCGCCCACCTCGAAGGCGGCGTCGACTACCGCGACATGGCGGTGGTGGTCCGCTCCTCCGGAATGCTTGAGCCCGTCCGCCGTGCCCTGTTGCACGCCGGCGTTCCGGCCTCGCTCAACCCCACCGACGTGGTGCTCAGCGAGCAGCGCATTGTCGCCTCCCTGCTGCTCGGCCTGCGGGCCCTCGACGAGCAGTTGACCGCTGCCGAATGGCGCGATCTCCTCCTCGGCCCCGTCGGCGGCACGGACCCGGTGACGCTGCGTCGCCTGCTGCGCGGGCTGCGCCGGTGGGCCCCGGAGGCACGCGCCGAAGAAACGCTAAGGGAGCTTCTGCTCACACGCGGCGAGCTGCCCGACTTCGGCACGATGCTCACCGAGCGCGAGCTGGACATCCTCACCCACATCCGCAGCGTCCTCGACGCCGGCCGCACGGCGCTGGCGGAGGACGGCAGCGTTGAAGAAGTGCTGTGGGCGGTATGGAACGCCACGGGACTTGCCAACCGACTCCTCGCCATCGCGCTGCGCGGAGGCGCGAGCGGCTCCCAGGCCGACCGCGACCTCGATGCAGCCATGGCGCTTTTCGACGCCGCCGGCGACTTCACCGAACGCCGCGCGTCCGCAGGTGTGGCGCTGTTTATCGCTTACATTCGCGAGCAGGAGTTGCCGACGGGCGTGCGCGACCGCCGCACGGCCACACCCGACGCGGTCTCCTTGCTTACCGCCCACGGCGTGGCCGGGCGAGAGTTCCGGCGCGTGGTGGTCTGTGGCGTCCAGGAGCAGTCCTGGCCGTCACTCGGAGAAACCGGCACGATGTTCGGGCAAGAGGAATTGATCGACCTCGTCGACCACGACATTGACCCGTCCATTCCCGTTTCCCACACTGTGGAGCGCCTGAAGGAGGAACGCAGGCTTTTCGACGTCGCCACCAGCCGCGCCACCGAACACCTCCTCGTTACCGCGATCGACGGAATGGACGGCGATGAGGCAATCGAGCCGTCGCGCTTCCTCGCGGAGTTCGAGAAGGCCTACGAGGTGGCGCACACAACAGTCACAGCCGACGACTTCACGCTCGTGGCGAGTTCCGGAGATGGGGAGGTCTCCACCCTGCGCGTTCTAGCCCATGATGAGCTCATCGCGGAGCTGCGTCGCGCTCTGACCGCGGACACCAGCGACGAGGCAACCACGCACCAGGCGGCGCGCCAGCTTGCTCGCCTCGCCGCGGCCGGCGTGCCTGGGGCGGAGCCGGGGCAGTGGTGGACGGTGACGGAACCGTCAGCTCTTGAGGCACTGCCGAAGCGCACGCGCCTGTCACCCTCGCGCATTGAGTCGCTGCTGCAGTGCCCGATGCGCTCGGTGATCGAGCGCATGCTGGGAATGGATAGCACGCTCAAAACCGTGTGGGGCCAGATTGCCCACGCCTATCTTGAAGCGATCGCGGGTGGGGTCGACGAGGAGCTGGCGCGCCGGCTTGCCCTCGAAGCGCGGGCGGCGGCCAGTGATGTTCCGCCGTGGAAGACGCAGCGCGACCTCGCCGACTTCGAGGCCATGCTCGACCGAATTCACCGCTGGATGATCGCGTCTCGTTCGGCGTTCGAGTTGGTCGCCGTCGAGGCCGACGTCGACGTCGAGGTCGCGCCGGGCCTGCGGGTCGTGGGCCGCGTCGACCGCCTGGAGCGCGAAGCCGACGGTTCCTATCACGTCGTCGACCTCAAGACCGGCAAGACCACCCCGACCGCGGAGAAGGTCCAAGACAACCCCCAGCTCGAGGCCTACCAGCTCGCGCTGTCATGCGGCGTCGTCACAGACGGCGGCGTCGTCACCGCCACAGCAGGGGAGGACACCGCAGCAGTCGGCGGGGCCAGCCTGCTCTACCCCGCGGCAGGAACGGCGAGCGCCAAGGTTCTCGTCCAGGCCGCAAAGGACTCGGACGCTCTGGAGGCGTTCACGGAGCTGATCATGCCCCTGCCCGACACCATGGCCGGCCCCGATCTGCTCGCCCGCACCGGCGACCACTGTGAGCATTGCAAAGTGCGCGCCCTGTGCCCGGTCCAGCCCGAAGGAGAGGTAATCACACATGGTTAACCAGCACGACCGAAACCACGAGCACGCCCGCGAGACGATGACTCCCACCGTGCTCTCTCGCTACCTCGGGCAAAAGCACGCGCCGACGGATCAGCAGGCCGCCATCATCGGCGCCGAGCCAGGACCGCTCCTGGTCGTCGCCGGCGCGGGGGCCGGCAAAACAGAGACGATGGCCGCGCGCGTCGTGTGGCTCGTCGCCAACGGCTTCGCCGCACCCGACGAAGTGCTCGGCCTAACGTTTACCCGCAAGGCAGCGCGCGAGCTGGGCAAGCGCATCCGGGACCGGCTCACGGTCCTCGCGGAGAACACAGAGCTGGTGCGTCGTCTTGACCCTACCGGCAAGCTTGCCGACTCGTTGACGGTGATCGCCCCGCACGTGTCCACTTACGACGCCTACGCCGGAGAGCTGGTCAAGGAGTACGGCCTGCTCGTCCCCGCAGAACCGGACTCGCGCATCATCACTGACGCAGAGCTGTACTCGATCGCGCACGACGTCGTCACGTCCTACTCCGGCAACCTCCTGCCTGAGGGAGGGAGGAACTACGACATCGACTCCATCGTCGCTGACCTGCTGGGCCTTGTCGGCTCTCTCGGCAACGAACTCGTCGAACCTGCCACGGTGCGCGAGCATGCCGCGGACTTCCTCAAAGAGACGGAGGATCTGCCGAAGGGCCCGAGGTCGAAGACGAAGGGCGAGTTCACCACAACTATGGCCGGGTGGAGGGCGCGCCAAGTCCAGAGAGTCGAGTTCCTGGACCTCGTAGAGGAACTCGTGGCCGAGCTGCGCCGCCGCGGCGTGGTGACCTTCAACGAGCAGATGTCGGTGGCGGCGAAGCTTGTGCGCTCACACCCGACCGTGGGCGAGTCGCAGCGGCGCCGGTACCGGGTGGTCATGCTCGACGAGTACCAGGACACCTCCCACGCGCAGCGCGTGCTGCTGCGCAGCCTGTTCGGCGAGGGCAGGACGGAGAGCGACCCGTTCGCGCACCCGCTGACGGTCACCGCGGTGGGCGACCCGATGCAGGCGATCTACGGCTGGCGCGGTGCGACCTCGGCGAACCTGGCTGCCTTTGTGGAGGATTTCCCGCTGCCCGGCGGCGGTAATGCCCCGAAGATGCAGCTCACCACCTCGTGGCGCAACCCGGCAGACGTGCTGACCCTGGCCAACACTGTCTCCGACGCGTTGCTGGGCACCGGAGACGACCGCGCGGTCGCCCCACTGGAACCGCGCGACGGCGCCGGGGACGGGGACGTGACCCTCGGGTACTTCGAAACCCGCCAGGAGGAGATCGATTTCGTCGCCGACCGGATGGCTCAGGCGCACGCTAAGTCTCAGGAGACATCCTCGGCGCTGTCGGCTGCTGTCCTCGTCCGCGCGAACGCGGCCTCGGCAGGCATCGCCGAGGCACTGGAAAAGCGCGGGGTGCCGTACGAGATTTCCGGCCTCGCCGGGCTTCTCGACGTCCCCGAGGTCGCCGACACCGTCGCCGTTGCCTCGATGCTCGTGCGCCCGCACGATTCCGCCTCGGCGCTGCGCATCCTCGCCGGCCCCGCTGTCGGTCTGGGGCTTGCGGACCTCGACGCGCTGGCCAGGCGGGTGGCGAACCTGCAAGGGGCGCACCGCGCAGATGACGCGGAGCCTGTCGCCGAGGCGACGGACCCAGAGACGCGGCTGCGCGAGCAGCTCGCGAAAATGATTGAGGAGGCTGAGAACATCACCGCGGCGGGCGACCGCCCCGCGGGGTTGGCCGACGCGGTGGCCGATCTGGGTGAGACCGACCGGTACTCCGACGAGGGGTTGGCGCGGCTCAAAGACCTGGCTTCGAAGCTGCGCTCGCTGCGCACCGGCAGCCTGGGCAAGCGCTTGCCCGATGTGTTCGCGGACATCATCTCGACCTTCGGCATCCGCACCGAGGTGCTCGCCCGGCGCACTGCCGCAGGCACAGTCCACCTCGACCGCTTGTTGGACGAGGTAGCCAAGTTCCCCGGCACCAGCGTCGAGGCACTGCTCGACTACTTCGCCCTCGCACGCAAGCATGAGGACGGTCTCACCCCAGGCGATGTGCCTGTGCGCACCGACCGCGTCCAGATCCTCACCGCGCACAAGGCTAAGGGTTTGGAGTGGGACACCGTGGCGCTGTTGCACGCCGACGAAAAGACGTTTAGCACGGACGCCGAGTCGTTTCTGAGCAAGCTCAAGCTGCTTCCCGATGACGAGTTCGCCGCCCCGGACGCGGAGAACCGGACCGAATTCGAGAGCGCAGCCAAGGAGTACATCGCGCAGCGCAAGGCAAAGCTCAACGAGGAACTCGCGCGCCTGTTCTACGTCGCCATCACCCGCACGGAGCGCGCGTTGATCGTCACCGGCTCGCTGCTCAAACCGGGCACAAAGACCCAGCGGGCACCGTATGAACACTTCGCGGCAATTCGCGATCGTGTCGCGGACGACCGCGTCGCCTCGTGGGCGCTCAGCGCAGCCGAACCGGAGAACGGCGACTACGCGGTCCCGCCGCGCGAGGGGGTGTGGCCCCACTACGCGGCCTCAGCCGCGGACCTTGACGCCGCGAACCTCGTGCGCGACGCAATCACGCACACCCCGGAGGCTGCCGAAGGTGAGCTGTTCCACCTGTGGGAGCGCGACACCACCGCGCTGATCGACGAGCACGCCGCGCTGAGCAGCGCGGAGGTGCCCGTTGTCATCCCCGGTGAGCTGACGGCATCCGACATCGTGGCGCTCAAGGCGGACCCCGCCCAGTTCGCGCGCCGGGCCCGGCGCCCCGTGCCGTTCAAACCCAACACCTACGCCAAGCGCGGCACCGCCTTCCACGAATGGGTGGAGGAGTTCTACGGGGCGCGGCCGCTGTTGAGCGAGGATGACTTGCCGGGAAGTGACGAGTCGGACGTCGATAAGCGAGTGCTTGAGCAACTGCAGGCGAACTTCGAGGCGAGCCGGTGGGCACAATTGACGCCGGCGTTCGTGGAGCACCCGTTCGAGCTGGCGCTGGGCGAATCCGTCGTGCGCGGACGCATGGACGCGGTCTTCGAGGACGGCGACGACTGGGTTGTCGTGGACTGGAAGACCGGCTCGAAGCCGGGGGCCGGCGACATGGAATCCGTGAAACTCCAGCTCGCCGTGTATGCGGAGGCATGGCGCCGGATCGCCGGTGATGGCCGGAACGTGCGCGCGGTGTTCTTCTACGTCCGCACCGGCGAGGACTACAGCCCGGCGGATCTCCCCGGTCACGATGAGCTCGCGCAGTTGCTTCGGGATTCCTCCCGCGAGGGGCTAAAGTTCGTGGGCAGTAGCGAGCAATGAGGGGACGGACTCTGTGAAGTGGATCAGTGACGCGCTTCCGCAGGCGATGTGGCGCGCGCGTTTCCGCGGCGACAGCTCAATGCTGTCCACCCCGGTGCACACGCTGCTCGACACCGTCCATATCCCGGCCGCCCAGCGGCTGGCGCCGTGGCGGCTGATCACCCGGCGATTCGTGTACGCGATCGCGCTGGTGATGATCATCTCGCTCGTTGTCTACCTGGACAAGGACGGCTACAGCGAGCCGCTGACGTTCATCGATGCGGTCTACTACTCCGCGGTCTCGCTCTCGACCACCGGCTATGGCGACATCACGCCGGTGACGCAGGGCGCAAGGCTGATGAACATCCTGGTGGTCACCCCGATCCGCATCGCCTTCCTGATGCTGCTCGTCGGCACGACCCTGTCGGTGCTCACCGAAGATTCCCGAAAGATGCTCCTGATCCAGCAATGGAGGAACACCGTGCGCAACCACACCATCATCATCGGCTACGGAACGAAGGGCCGCTCCGCCGTCGATGCGCTGCTCGCCGACGGCATCGCACCGTCGAACATTGTCGTCATCGACTCCGACCCGTCCGTCCTCGCCCGCGCGGAGCAGCGCGGCCTGGTCACGGTGTGCGGCAACGCCACCAAGTCGGAGATCCTCACCACCGCCGGTGTGGCCCGGGCCCGCTCAGTGGTCGTCGCGCCCTCCTCGGACGACACAGCCGTCCTGGTCACCCTGTCCGTGCGCGAGCTTGCGCCCAGCGCGATGATCGTGGCCAGCGTGCGCGAGAGCGAAAACCAGCACCTGCTCGTCCAATCCGGAGCCGACTCGGTCGTGGTCTCCGCCGAGACCGCGGGGCGCCTGCTGGGGCTTGCCACCGTCACTCCGCCCGTGGTGGCGATGATGGAGGACCTGCTCAGCCCCGACGAGGGCTTCGCCGTGGCGGAGCGCCCGATCGGTGACGACGAGGTCGGCGCCAACCCGCGTCACCTCGCCGATGTCGTGCTCGGCGTGGTGCGCTCCGGCGAGCTGTACCGCATCGACTCCCTGGAGGCTGAGACCGTCGAGCCCGGTGACCGCCTGCTCTACGTGAGACACACGCGCGATTTCCACCATCCCTCCGAGCCGATCTTCCCCGCGGAGTAGGGCGCATGGCGATCGATCTTTCGCTTCTCGACGCCGACCAGCGCGTTGCCGCCACGGCTCCGCGCGGCCCTGTGTGCATTCTCGCCGGTGCGGGAACAGGCAAGACTCGCACGATCACCTACCGGATCGCGCACCTGATTGACCAAGGCATGGTCTCGCCGAACAAGGTGCTCGCGGTGACGTTCACCCAGCGCGCCGCCGGCGAGATGCGCGACCGCCTGCGCGCCATGGGCATCGGCGGGGTGCAGGCGCGCACGTTCCACGCCGCGGCGATGCGCCAGCTGCGCTACTTCTGGCCGCAGATCGCCGGCGACCTGCCGTGGCGCCTGCTGGAGAACAAGTTCCCCCTGGTGGCGCGTGCAACCCGCGCGGCAGGGTTGGACTCGAGCAAAGAAATGGTGCGCGACCTGCTCAGCGAGATCGAGTGGGCGAAGTCCTGCGTCATCGGCGCGGACGACTACGTCACCCGCATCGAGCAGTCGCACCGCACCCCGCCGGCGGACGCGGCGACGGTCGCCCAGGTCTACCGCCTCTACGAAGAGTCGAAGACGAGCCCGGAGGGCATGCTCATCGACTTCGACGACCTGCTCCTGCACGTCGCGGGGGCACTGGAGAACGCCCCAGCGATTGCGGAGGAGTTCCGCTCCCAGTACCAGAGCTTCGTCGTCGACGAGTACCAGGACGTCACCCCCTTGCAGCAGCGCGTGCTGGAGGGCTGGCTCGGCCAGCGAGACGACCTCACCGTTGTTGGGGACGCGAACCAGACCATCTATTCGTTTACGGGCGCCACACCCGATTACCTGCTCAACTTCTCCAGGACCTACGAGCACGCCACCGTGGTGAAGCTGCAGCGCGACTACCGTTCGACCCCGCAAATCACGGACCTGGCCAACACGGTGATCTCTAAGGCGACCGGGCGCGTCGCGGGGACCCGGCTCGAGCTCGAGGGCATGCGCGAGCCGGGGCCCGCTCCGACGTTTACGTCGTACGACGACGAACCGACGGAGGCGCGCCAGGTCGCGGCAGCGATTCGCACACTGCTCAACAACGGCGTCGCCGCCCGCGAGATCGCCGTGCTCTACCGTATTAACGCACAATCCGCCGCCTTCGAAGCGGCGCTGGCGGAGGCAGGAATTAACTACCAGGTCAGGGGAGGGGAGGGCTTCTTCCAGCGCCCAGAGGTCCGCGACGCGATCAACGCACTCGTGGCTGCCGCGCGCCGCACCGATCTGCCCGACGACCCGGTCGCGGTCTCCCGCGCGGCCCTCGCGCCGGTCGGGCTGACCCCCACAGAACCGGAGGGCACGCAGGCACGCGAGCGGTGGCAGTCCCTGTCCGCCCTGGTGGATCTCATCGAGGAAATCGTCCGCCACGGCGAGGCCGCCACGCTTGTCGACGTCCTCCGGTCGCTGCGCCAGCGCGCCGAAGCGAAGCAGCCGCCGGCCGTGGACGGTGTGACGCTCGCCAGCCTCCACGCCGCCAAGGGCCTGGAGTGGGACGCTGTGTTCCTGGTTGGGTTGGTGGAGAACACCCTACCGATCTCGCACGCCATCAAGGCCGGCGACGAGCAGATCGAGGAGGAACGCCGACTGTTCTACGTCGGAGTTACCCGCGCCCGCGAGCACCTGCACCTGTCGTGGTCGCTGGCGCGCCAGGAAGGCGGGCGCAAGAGCCGCACCCGCTCGCGCTTCCTCGACGGTATCGCTCCCGAGCTTGAGGTGGAGAAGAGCCCGCAGCGGCTGAAGCGGGCGCGTGCCTGCCGCGTGTGCGCCAACCCCCTGGACACACCTGCGGAGAAGTCCCTGGGCCGTCACGCGGAGTGCGACCCGGACTACAATGAGGAGGCATTCCAGGCATTAAAGGCGTGGCGCCTCGGCGTCGCGCGGGAGGCGAACGTTCCGCCTTTCATGGTGTTCTCGGACGCGACGCTGCTGTCGATCGTCGAGAGCATGCCGGCCGACCCACGCGAGCTGCTGGATGTCTCCGGGGTCGGGCCGATGAAGGTGAAAAGCTTCGGCGAGGGAGTGTTCGAAACGCTGGCGCAGTTCCGCTGAGCACCCCAAACACGCTAGAAGCATGCCGGGCAGCGCGGGTGGGACCTGAGCACCTCGACGCTCTCCGTAGCGGGGGCGAACGGGTCGACAACGATCCGCGTGCCGCGCAGCAATGGCGGGGCGGAGACTCCCGGGGGATCGGGCACCGCGCACAGCCGGCGCATGACGCGCGCGGCGGCGGCCGCGCCTGCGGCCACGACGAGCGGGTCGGGAGTGGTGGGGCTCTCCCGCAGCACGCGCTGCACATGCGGCCAGTTCGCGTCGCGGTCGACATGGTAGAGGTGGGCGCAGTGCAGGCACGGGCCGATGGGGCCGATGATCACGCGGGCGTCGACAAGCGTGGCGGGAACAACCGCGCCCACCCGGCGGCGCGTGAGGTGCGCCAGGTGGGAGGCGCTCAGTGGCTGGTCGACCACGAGCAGGGGTGCAGTCTCGTCTGCGGCGGCGAGGAAGCGCTCCGAGCTTTCGCCGGGCAGCGGGGAGCGCACCTCGATGTGGGCTCCGCGAAGCAGCGGCTTGACCGCGCTGCTCAAGGCGCTACGCCCAATCACCAACGCGCAGTGCTCCGGTGAATCGACAAGGACGCGGTAGGCGACAAGGTCCGCGATGATGCTGGCGGCCTCGTGTTCGGGCATCGCACACTCGCTGCACGCACGGGCCACCAGGTCATCAACACTGGTTGGCTCGCGCGCCTCGCGCAGCAGCGCGACAAGCTCTGCAGCGTGTGGTGTCTCGACGATGCCGCTGCGCGTGGCGTCGGCGCCGAACTGGATGCTCGTCGGACCGCGCAGGATCACGGCTACGCCGGGCGCGAGCCGAACAGTCGTAAACATGGACGTGCCTTCCCCCCGAACAATGCATGTTTCACCGGCTATTGCAGCACACCTAGACTGTCGTGTCATGCGTAGCGAGCACAGCAACGACCCGGAGGTGAAGGTCATCCGCTCACCGCGGCGCCGGCGCACGGTCCAGGCCCGGGTGGTCAACGGTGTGGTGGAGATACGCATCCCGGCGGCGTTCTCGCGGCGCCAGGAGGGCGACGCGGTGGCCGACATGCTGGCGCGGATGCGTGCGAAGTCGACCTCGCAGGGTGTGGGCGACGCCGAGCTGGAGGCACGCGCGCACCAGCTCAACGCGAGCGTGCTCGCCGGTCGGGCGGAGTTCACATCAATTCGCTGGGTGAGCAACCAGAACACTCGCTGGGGCTCGTGCACGCCCTCGACGGGTCAGATCCGCATTTCTGACCGGCTCAAAGACGTGCCGGCGTACGTGCTCGACGCCGTGGTCGTCCACGAACTGACCCACACGTTCATCCCCGGCCACGGCCCCGAGTTCTGGGAGTGGGCCGACCGGGCGCCGCGGGCGGAGCGGGCGAAAGGCTACCTCGAGGCGCTGCAGCGCCACGGATAGTGCCGGATCAGCGCCGGTGGAGCACCTGCCTACAGCTCGGTGCCGTCCTCGCGCCCGTCGTCCTTGCCGTCGCCCTCTTCGCGCTTCAGCTCCGGGTTGTTGCGCAGCTCTTCCTCGAGCTTTGCAAACTCGGCGTCGAGGTCGGTGTCGGTGGAGTCGTCGAGAAGCGTGTCGATGAACGCGGCCGGGTTGTCCAGATGCTCTGCGGCGGGGAGGAAATCCGGGTGATCCCACACAGCGTCGCGGCGCTCGTGGCCGACCGCGTTGTCCGCGCGGCGCCACAGCTCGGCGGCCTCGCGGATCTTCGGTGCGGCGAGCTCAATGCCGACAATGTTGGCAAAGGCCTGCTCCGCGGATCCGCCCGTCGCGCGGCGGCGCGCCCACGCCTCCGCGAGCTGCGTTGCCGACGGGATGCGGTTTTCCAGCGCCTCGCCGACGACGACGTCGACCCAGCCCTCCACGAGCGCGAGCAGCGTCTCCAACCGTGACGTGGCAGCCGCGTTGCGCGAGGTCACGCGCGGAGAGAGGTCCTGGCCTTGGAGCTCGTTGAGCTTCTCCTGGATCTGCTGGGGGTCGCCGCCTTCAAGGTTGAGGGAGCGGGCGATCTCCTCCAGGTGGGACGTGTCGAGCTCGAGGCCTGCTGCGTATTCCTCGACGGAGGACACGAGCCTCTCGACGAGCCACGGCACGTGCTTGAACAGGCGCTGGCGTGCGGCCTCGCGCGCGGCGAGGTACATCAGTGCCTCCTGCTGTGGCACCGAGAGCTCTGACGCCATCGCGCTGGCGTTGGCGGGCAGGATGGCGGCGACGCCTGCGGGTGCGATAGGCAGGCCGAAATCGGTGCCGGTGAGCGCCTGCTGGGCGAGGTCGCCGAGCGCGTGGCCCAGCTTCATGCCGAAGTTCATGGCGTTCATCTGGTTGATCATGCCCGTCATTGGGCCCATCATCTCGCGGGCCTCGGCGGGCATAGCCTCGATCTGGGCGCGGTTCATGTGCTCAGAAACTGGGTTGACCAGCCGCTTCCAGGTCGGCATGGTGTTGGTCAGCCAGTCGCCGGCGTTCCATGCCTCGGCGCGCGCGTCGGAAGCAGGTAGTTGTGTTGTGTCGTCGATCCAGAGATCGGCCAGGCGCAGCGCCTCGCTAATGGCCCGCGCCTCACCCTCCGGGACGGGGGCCTGTTCGCCGACTCGTTGGCGCGCCATGCGCAGTGCGAGGTCGAAGTTGACGGCGTCGCGCTCGTTCTGGTCATTCATCGTCGAGCCCATGCCGGACAGCATCTGGCCGAACTGGTTCAAGATATCGCCCAGGTTTCCGGACGGTGCACCGGAGTGCCCACCGGCGCCGAAGAACGCGCCGAAGGGGTCGCCGCCGCTCGGGTTGTTGCGGTCGTTGCCGTCACCGTTTCCGTCCCGACCATTGTCGCGGTCGTCGTCGCGGCCGTTGAAAGGGAAAGAGAACCCGAATGCGTTGTTCATACGGACAACCCTACCTATCCGTGTTTGGGCCCCGCCGTGAATAACGTGGCTTGTCGCTGACAGCGAACAATCAGCGACCAGTTCCGCGATCGACTGCCGGGCGGGTGTGCCGCGGTGGTCTAGGATGTTCTGCGTGCTCCAGACAAAAAGCGGGGCTCGCCGCGCAACAGTCGCACTCGGCGCTCTCCCGGTTGCTCTGTTGACGCTCGCGTTGTCCCTCGACCACATCCCGTTCACCGACGTCGCCTTGACCGTCCCTTACGCCGCCGAAGGCCCCGGCCCGACGTTCAACACCCTTGGTGAGGTCGACGGCACTCCCGTCGTCGAGATCGACGGCACGCCCACCGATTCCACCGCGGGCAACCTCAACATGACCACGGTGTCCGTGCGTACCAACATGACGCTCGCGCAGGCGCTGGGCAGGTGGCTCGGTGCCGGTGACACGATCGTGCCCATTGAGCAGATCATTCCGCCAGAGGTGTCCGAAGACGACCTGAGGCAATTCAACGAGCAGGCGTTCGTCGGTTCGGAAGCTTCAGCGACCGTCGCGGCGATGCGCTACCTCGGCCTTCCCACCACCGTGGTGGTGTACGACGCGCTCGAATCCTCCGCCGCGCACGGCGTGCTCGAGCCGGGCGACGTCATCACGACAGTCGGAGACACCGAGGTCACCGAACCCGGCCAGGTCCAGCGCATGGTGCGCGAGATGCAACCGGGCGACGAGCTGCGCTTGGGAATCCAGCGCGGTGACGAAGCGAAAGAGCTCACGGTCACGCTGGGGGAGAGCTCGGAGGAGGCCGGACAGCCGCAGCTGGGCATCCTCATGACCTCGGAGCCGGCGGGTGACGTTGACGTCACCTACAACCTCAACGACGTCGGCGGCCCGAGCGCGGGCATGATGTTCGCCCTCGCCGTGATTGACAAGCTTTCCCCAGGCGAGCTCAACGGCGGGCGCTTCGTTGCGGGAACGGGCACGATCCACGACGACGGAACGGTCGGCCCGATCGGCGGGATCGCGCACAAGATCGAGGCGTCGCGTCAGGAGGGCGCAGAGCTGTTTCTCGCCCCATCCGGCAATTGCGATGAGGCGTCGCGAGCCGAGTCCGGGGAGATGGTCGTCGCCCGCGTCGACACGCTTGACGACGCCGTCGCGGCGATGGAGGATTTCAGCGCCGGCCGAGAGGTTGCTAGCTGTTCGCCGGAGTCGTCGTCTCAGTAGCCGTCGCGGTCTCAGTTGCCGACTCAACTGTCGACGTTTCCGCGGGGCGCTGCGCGAGGCCAAGTTTGTAGATGCGCTCGCGCGGTTCCTCCTGATCCGAGGAGACGAGCTGCTGCAGCACCTGGCCCTTGTCGTTGTCAACGACAGTGATGATCGCCGAGGTACCGAGGGTGGACCAGCCGACGACGATGCTGCCGTCGTCCTCCACGATGCGCGAGCTGCGCAGCTCCGTCAGCAGCTGAGTGGTCGAAGCTGCCTTCGCATCGGAATCGAACAGCTGGAACTGGCCGATCTCGGGGCCAGAGCAATCGAATGAGCCGGCGATGTCGGTTTCGCTGCACGTCTCAATGCGCTCCCACAGCGATGCGGGGGCGAGGGTGGAGAAGCGCTGCGCGACCTCGGTCAGGTCCGCACCGTCGCGGCGCTCCCGAGAAGTGGTGGTCGCACTACTCGCGGCCGCAGTGCTGCTCTGCGTCGACGTCGTGGTGCTGGTCGGCGTATCCGCTGCCACGCTTGTCGACGCCTCTCCCGTCCGCCCCGGCTGCTCCGAGTCAGACGGTCCGGAGCAACCAGCGAGGGCAAGCGCCGTGCTCACGGCTGCGATCGCGGTGAGGCGGGCTGGGGTCAAACGGTGCACGCGGGGCTCCTTAAGTGCGGGATAGTACTGCAATAGCGGTTAGTCTAATTCAAACTCGTCGGGATCCTGCTCGAGGCCGAAGCGCAGCGCCGCGAGCACGTGCGGGGCGACGTCCGGCCCGCCGCGTAGTTCGATGTTGTCCTGAGCGAAGGGGCCTTTCTCTGCAAGCTCCTCCTCGCTCGGGCGCAGCTGCAGAAGCGTCAGCTCAACGTCCTCGTCGCGCAGCACGCCGGAGAACAACCGGGCAGCCCGGGGCTCGGTCTCAGCTGGGGCAGAGGAGTCCCGGAACGAAATCTCCTGGGCGAGTACCACACCCTCGACCTGGCGCGGCCACGCGAGGCGGGCGACGTACTCCGCCAACTCAGCTGAGCCCGGCAGAATCGACGGCGGGAGGGTGTCCTGGACGACCAACGTCAGCGGCGAGGACGCCTGCTCATCTTCGAGGTTGTCCACGTGGTCGACGAGCAACTCGGTGGGTACCAGAGCGAACAGGGTGGGCCCGGCGTCCCAGCCTTCGGCGTGGACAAACTCCACGGCTTCTGTCATTGCTTTGTTAAGCGCTTGCTGATTCAGCATGGGAACCCTTCTGGCACCTCGGGCGTTGGTCAATTTAAGGTAGGACTTTAGTACGAGTCCACGAAAACTATATTTAAGGAGCAGGATTGGCTACTCGCCTAACCCAGCCTCGACCACGCTCGCGGAAGCAGAACACAGGCTTGGCCACTCTGATGGTCATTCTTGGTGCGCTGTTTTTCCTCGTCCCCCTTCTGATCGGCTTCTACACCGACTGGCTGTGGTTCGGTGAGTTGGACTACCGGGGCGTGTTCACCAAAGTCATCATCGCCCGGATTATCCTGTTCGTCATTTTCGCTGCCCTCGGCGCCGGTGTGAGCCTTCTGGCCGCGCAGGTGGCGTGGCGCAACCGCCCCAAGCAAGACCCCACTGTCGACCCGTTCTCCCAGCAGGGTGCGAACGCGGCATCGGTGGAGGCCGGCGTGCGCTCGTTGACTCGATGGGTTCCGCTCGCCATCGCGCTGTTTACCGGTTTCGCGGGCGAGCGCATGTGGCGCACCTACCTGCTGTGGTTTAACGGCCAAGAGTTCGGGGTGCAAGATCCCGAATTTGGCCGCGACCTCGGGTTCTACGCGTTCACTTTGCCGGCGCTCAACGCGCTCGTGTCGATGCTGTCGATGCTCCTGATCGTGGCGTTTTTGGTGGGACTTGTCACGCACTACCTGCTCGGTGGCATTCGCGTGGGCAACAACCTCAACGGAGTAAAGGGCAACATCACGCGCGCTGCGCGTATCCAGCTCGCAGTCACGGCTGGTTTATGGATGCTGCTCAAGGCGTTCGGCTACTGGCTGGAGCGCTACGCGCTCTTGTCCCAGCAGAACGACATCTTTACTGGTGCGTCCTACACCGCGATCAACGCCTCGCTTCCGGCGAAGATCATTCTGACCGTCATCGCCGTGATTGTCGCCGCCGCGTTCTTCGCGTCGATCGTCTACAAGGACTTCCGCATCCCCGTGCTGGCGACGGTGCTCATGCTCGTCTCCGCGATCGTTGTCGGCGGCGTGTGGCCCGCGCTTCTCGAGCAGTTCTCCGTCAAGCCGAACCGCCAGGCCAAGGAGTACGAGTACATCGGGCGCAACATTGAGGCGACCCGCCACGCTTACGGGCTGACGGACGACGTGGTCACCTACGACAACAACTGGGGTACCGATTCCGCCACCAACGCCGAGGTGGCAAGGGACGCCGCAACGATTGGCAGCATCCGCCTGCTCGACCCGGACATTATCGCGCCGACGTTCACCCAGAACCAGCAGCTGCGTAACTTCTACGGCTTCCCGGACACCCTGGCGATGGACCGCTACGAGGTGGACGGTGAGCTGCGCGACTTCGTCGTCGCCGCGCGTGAGCTCGATCCGAACGCCCTGCG
Organism: Corynebacterium sp. LK2510; assembly: GCF_040946405.1. Taxonomy (NCBI): domain Bacteria; kingdom Bacillati; phylum Actinomycetota; class Actinomycetes; order Mycobacteriales; family Corynebacteriaceae; genus Corynebacterium; species Corynebacterium sp. LK2510. The sequence goes on from NZ_JAYWLR010000010.1 coordinate 79,125, forward strand.
CGAGAACCAGCGCGACTGGATCAACCGCCACACTGTCTACACCCACGGCAACGGTTTCGTCGCAGCACCGGCGAACACTGTCGACGAGGCGGCGCAGGACGCGGGTTCGACCCGCGGCGGCCTGCCGATCTTCACGGTGTCCGACCTGCAGTCCAACGCGCAGCCCGACGCCAGCGTCGAGGCCGAGCGCCTGGGCATTCGCGTCGACGAGCCGCGCATCTACTACGGACCGGTGATCGCCAGCGCAGACGACGGCCTCGACTACGCCATCGTCGGCGACAACGGCCAGGGCCCGGTCGAGTACGACACCGACACCTCCTCCTACACCTACGAAGGTGACGGCGGAGTCAACGTGGGCAACTGGATCAACCGCGTCGCGTACGCGGCGAAGTACCAGGAGCTTAACCTCGTGCTCTCCGATCGAGTCGGTTCAGATTCCCGGATCCTCTACGACCGTGACCCGCGCCAGCGCGTGGAGAAGGTTGCCCCGTGGCTCACCACCGATTCGAAGACCTACCCGGCGGTTGTCGACGGCCGCGTGAAGTGGATCGTGGACGGCTACACGACGCTGTCCTCACTGCCGTACTCCACCCGCACCTCGCTGACGGACACCACCCAGGACGCGCTGAACCCGGATGGAACCACCCAGCGTCTGGTGAACAACAACCTTGGCTACATCCGTAACTCCGTCAAGGCGACGGTGGACGCGTACGACGGCACCGTGGACCTCTACGCCTTCGACGAGTCTGACCCAGTGCTCAACGCCTGGATGGGCGCGTTCCCGGACACAGTGCGACCCAACGCAGACATTAGCGACAGCCTGCGTGAGCACCTGCGCTACCCGGAAGACCTGTTCAAGGTGCAGCGCGAGCTGCTCGCCCGCTACCACGTGAGTGATCCGGGTGTGTTCTTCAACAACGACGCGTTCTGGTCCGTCCCGAACGACCCCACCGCGCCGGAAGGACGCCAGGAGCTCAACCAGCCGCCGTACTACGTCGTCGCTGCCGACCCCCAGACCAACGAGCCGTCCTTCCAGCTCATCACCCCGTACCGCGGCCTGAACCGAGAGTTCCTCTCTGCTCACATGACCGTGTCGTCCGACCCGGAGACCTACGGCCAGATCACGGTGCGTGTCCTGCCCACCAACACGCAGACCCCGGGCCCGAAGCAGGCCCAGGACGCGCTGATGTCGTCCGACCAGGTGGCGCGCGACCGCACGCTGTGGGAGGGCTCCAACGACCTGAAGAACGGCAACCTGCTGACCCTTCCGGTCGGCGGCAGCGACATCCTTTATGTCGAGCCGATCTACTCGCAGCGCAAGGACCAGGCTTCGGCCTTCCCGAAGCTGCTGCGTGTGCTGGTGTTCTACCGCGGCCAGGTCGGTTACGCACCAACTGTTTCTCAGGCGCTGAACCAGGTGGGCATTAACTCCGAAGCCGCTCAGGAAATTGACGTCGTGGATGACGACACTCCTGACGCACAGCCCATCGTCTCTCCCGAAGGAGACCAGCCGGCGCCGGGTAACCGCGACGACGCATTGCGGAAGATTGATGAGGAACTTCGCAACCTCGAATCCGCCCGCGACGGCTCCTTCGAGGAGTACGGGCGCGCCCTTGATGCCCTCGACCGGGCAGTAGCGGAGTACCGCAACGCCCAGTAATGGGTGAATGGTGGCCGGGCGCAATAGCCCGGTCACCTGCGGGTTTGGTTTCTTGTGGCAACCCCGTTATAGTCATATCTCGTTGCCAGGTGATGGCAGCAGGTGAATTAAATATCACCCGTCGCGGGGTGGAGCAGCTCGGTAGCTCGCTGGGCTCATAACCCAGAGGTCGTAGGTTCGAATCCTGCCCCCGCTACTAATCTGAAGCCCCCGGTTCGTTTATCGAACCGGGGGGCATCGTGGATCTGTGGATCTTGCGGGGGAGGGGTTCGTTACCTTTCCTGCACTTTCGCCCATCGGGAACGTGCTCTGGCCGTGACTAGCGACTGACCTTGGATGAACACCCGCTTGCTGAACGCGGTCCCACTCAACTTTCTCCTGGATCGGGGCTGGAGCCGCTGACATTGACAGGTCCAGGTGGTATATTTCGCAGCAACAGCTATCGATGCCCCATCTTGCTCATCGACATGTATGCCACCCACTTCACCTAGCGGGCCACTTCTAAACTTCCGGCCTGCGTTCCCGTAAAGGATTTAGATGTTTAAAAAGCGAATTATCGTGGCCTCAGCTGTCGCCATGCTCGGGCTTTCGTCTCTGGTTGTTCCTGTCGCATCTGCGCAAGCTCAAGGAGGCGCGGTTGTAGCTCAGAACCCTGACCTCGACTTCGGTGTGGACATGACAGAAGTCATTCCCGCTGACACGCAAGGCGTGGTTCGTGATGGGGGAAACGATAATCAAATTCCTCTGGAGGAGGAAACTCCGGTTGCTGGGTTGCCTAAGTACAAGACGTACGAGTACGAGGGTGAAACGTTCCTGATGGAGTTGCGCCCGAGGAACCCCTTTGGCGACAAGACGAACACCACTAGTGACGGAGAGACCGTTTGGGGCTACTACATCGTTACCAAGAATGGTGACCGTTCCGATGAGTGCCGCATCGATCTTTTGAGTAGAGCAGTCAACGATCCCAGCTTGATCGACAGCTCCCGAAACGGATTTCTCTACAGCTTGGGTCAATCCGGCGGCGCGGCGAATCCGAACACGCAATACCTCCATAACAGTGTCCAGCACTGGGGCGGAACGTGGCGGTTCCCGTTCGCCTTTGCCGAGGCGATGTACAATGTAAAGTTCGATGTCAATATGCCTACAGACTGGGGTGTGCCGAAGCTTTCCGATGGGGCGCTTTACACAACGGGCTCCCAAGGTCCCAAAGCCTATCCCACCAGGTCCGGTGGCATGATGGACGTATCGGAATTCTTGACCGTGCAGCCTTACGATAGTGCGGCAAATGATGCGAAGGCTGCGAAAGAAAAAGCAGATGGCAAAGGTGAGTATCCAAACCAGCGCGTCCACCACAGTCCTGACAATTGGGTGGATCCCACGATCATTGATACTGCAGATCCCTACCACAAGCAGGTCGCCGTTGCCTATGCACCTGAGGGCTCTCGCTTTGTTGTGCAGTGGGAACAGGCTAAAACTGGTGCCGCCGCGAACGCGGTGACGGACTCGACCATCCATCTGACTGCCGACACGTGCTACACCGAGGGGATCGTCCAGCAGGGGTCAGAGACGACGATTCCTTCGCCGGGCAGCAATGACGGCGAACCAACCCTTGAGTTTCAGTCCGCTCCCACCACTCCTGAGTGGGTCGAGGTGAAGTCAGATGGGGTCCTTGTTGCTCGCCCGGGCTTTGGTATCCCAACAGGCATCTATAAATTCCCAGTGCTGGCTGGAACGTCGGATACTGGTTTCAGAGAATATCAAGCTTCCATCACCGTCACTCCGGCGTTCTTTGTGGACGGTTACGATGATGCCTACACGGGCCCGGGAAGCGAGACCGTCATCTTCCCGCAGGCATTGCGCAGCATTCCAGAAGATGCGAAATTCGCGCTCGGGAATATCCCAGGAGGCTGGACCGCACGTATTGATGAGAACACCGGCAAGTTGACGGTAACTCCGCCAACGGATGCTGCTCCTGGCCGCACACAGATTCCGGTGACGGTCACCTACACCGCTGCCGACGGCACTACGAAGACCGATAACCTCACCGCTGGTGTGCAGGTGGATCGTCGAGTTACTCAGTTTGAAGTCAACGAAGATGGTCAACTCGTAGTGACCTACAACGACGGAACCACCCAGAACATCGGCAGTGTCGTTGGTCCGCAAGGGGAACAAGGCGCCACGGGCGAATCTGTTCGCATCAAGGAAACTGGAACTGACTCAAACGGCAATACCACCATCACTTTCGTGACAGTTGACAGCGATGGTTCGGAAGTAGCCGGGTCCGACCAGACCATCACCGTCTCCAAGGGTGATAAGGGCGATCAGGGTGATCCGGGCACCTCCATCGAGGTCACCGACTCGACAGTTAACGAGAACGGTCAGACCGTGGTGGAATTTTCTGACGGAAGCACCGTAGTTATTCCTGCTCCGCAGTCCATCACGATTACTGGAACATCTACTGACCCCGTTACCGGTGATATCATCATAACTTTCTCTGATGGTGAGAAAATCACGATTCCGGCGGGCCGAGATGGCCGCGATGGTGCTGATGGCAAGTCACTAACCATTGTTGGACAGACTGTGGATTCACAAACTGGCGTGACGACCATTACCTTCTCTGATGGGAACAAGGTTGAACTAGAGCCGGTTAAGGCGCCAAGGATTGTCGACCAGAAGGTTGTGACAGGCGACAATGGTCAGAGCGTACTGGAGTTGACCTACGATAATGGCGACGTGGTGCGTATTCCTTTTCCAGCGGATGGGCAATCTGTAGCTATTCTCGAGCAACGCACTCACGAAGATGGTTCCGTCGAGATTGTCTTCTCTGATGGCTCGACGGTGAAGGTTGATGCACCTGCCGCACCAACGATCGTGTCACAGGAGAAGAATGCGGACGGGGATTTGGTTGTCACCTGGTCCAATGGTCAAACCATTACCGTGCCGCAGGGCCCAGCAGGCCAGGACGGCGCGGATGGCCAGGACGGCCGGGATGGTTCCCCAGGAGATTCTTCACAGTCAAGCGAGGATGCCTCCTCCGATGTTCCTGCTACCTGTATCCCTGCGGGCCTGAGCGTTGGTCTGCCACTGTTGCTGCTAATTCCGGTGGGACTGGCAGCTCAGGTGAGTATCCCTGGCCTTACCCCAATGGTCTCGCAGATTAGCGGAGAGATTGCGAACTTCAACTCCCGGATCCAACAGCAATTGGGCGTCTTTGACGGCAACCAGGCGGGCTTTGCCTCCCAATTCAATGCCATCGCTGGCCAGACCGGTCAGGTCGGTGGAGCCGTGATCGGTGGCGCGGTGATTCTCGCACTGGGACTTCTCGCTGCGGATTACTTGGCAACGAACTGCTCACCGGAAGGTGAAGGCTTCCTGTCTTCGTAGCAGCAGCAATAGGCTTGTCGCTCTAACTTGGGTTGTCCCGGGTTAGAGCGATTTTCTTTTCATCTGCCAAGTCAGTTGTGAAGTTGATAGTAGAAACTCGACGCTGCACAACCGATGGAATCCCACAGCAAACGGAGTGGAAACGTGGCGCGTAGCGCGTCAACCACATCGGTCTTTGTGACTGTTACTCAGCTGACCTGGGACGTGCCTGGCGTCTTTTTTATTAATTCCAGCTCCTTTTTCAGCACGGCTTTGTCAACGAGAAGCTTCGCCATCTGCTTCTTTAACTGGGTGGGATCATCAGGCAGCGATGTTTCAAACGCTGCTGTGGTGGGTGTGCGTGCGTGTTCTGCGCGTTGTTTTGTGCTCATCAATGCCCATTGTCCCTTGTCGCGGAATCGTTGAGCCCATGAATACACGCTCATTTTTGACGCGAGACCACATCCAAGGGCGGTATCGGCTGGGTGCCATCCATCGTTGAGTAGGTTGACTGCGCGCATTTTCACGTCGAAGGGGTAGTGCGTCGGCGTGCGGGTCTGCATGGGTGTGCGGCCAGGTTTGGTGGGTTTACGAAGCCACGT
>NZ_JAYWLR010000011.1:0-75172 GCF_040946405.1 Corynebacterium sp. LK2510
CTTGCGAGGGTTTCGGCGTAGGCGACGCCTTCGTCGCGAAGCGGATCGAACCCCGCCACCGCGACGTAGGCGGGCGCGACCTTGGCCAGCAGATCGCGGGGCGCGAACAGGGGAGAGATGCGCCAGTCACGCAGGTCATCGCCGCTTTGCGTGTAGTGCCCGCGGTACCATTCCATCTGCTTGAGCGTCAGGTAGTGGCCGGTGGCGAACTCCCTGTACGAACCGGTGGAGAACTCCGCCAGGTTCGTCACCGGGATAAACAGCACCTGTAGCGCTGGCTGCTCGACGCCTCGTGCGGCGCGCTCGAGGCACGCCACTGCCGAGAGGTTTCCGCCGGCGGAGTCGCCGGCGACAGCAACGCGCCGCTTATCGACGCCCACGACGTTGCCCGCAAGCACGTCGTCGAGAAGCGTTGCGACGGCATTAACCGCGTGCGGGAAGGGGAACTCCGGGGCCAGGGGATAGTCGACGAGGATGACCTGCACCTGGGCGTGGCGGCAGATGAAGCGGGCGGTGTTGTCGTGGGTGTTGAGCGACCCGGCGACCCACCCGCCGCCGTGCAGGTAGACCACGGTCGGGAGAGCCTCGGTGCGTTCGGTGAAGCCCTCCGGGCGGTAGATGCGCACCGTAGTGTCCGCAATCGTGTCGTCCCACACCGCGCCGACCTTGATCGTTGGCCCGGCGCCCATGCGGGAATCGGCCTCGATGATCTCGCGGGCCTTGGGCGGGGAATGGTCAGAGAAGTCCTCGCTGAGCAGCTGCACGGCCACATTCGAGACGCGGACGTCGGGGCTCAGGGTCAATCCGTCGGTGGAACGGGTGGTGCCGAACAGCGACAACAGTCTGTTTGGAGTGGCCTTGAGCGCGGCCGCTGCGGCAGTGTTGAAGGCGTCATGGAGTTTCATGGCGTCATACTAGAGTGACGGATCCCTCAAACAACAGGGTTGACTTTCCCTTCTGGGGTGTTTAAAAGGGCCGTCTGCTTCAGGCTAAGAACGCATGGGTAAGAAACCTCCCGAATCACGGAAAATGGCGGATTCTTAGCCTTGTGTTCTTAACCGGAAGGGAAACAGTCGCGGCAGCCACACCGGCCTGAAGATTTTTTGTGTCCCCGACAGGATTCGAACCTGCGACCTTCGGTACCGGAAACCGATGCTCTAATCCACTGAGCTACGAAGACAATCGTCGTCCGCCACCAGGCGGCGCAACGAGTTACTACCTTATCACCCCGCCGAAGCGGGGTGATAAATGGCTGGGGCTCGGGTGCTTTGGGGCTACTGCGCCTGGAAGAACCCGGGTGCGTCGCTGGCGGCGGCGTTGCCGGTGCGCAGGTAATCGACCACCAGGCGGTCGACAGCCTTGTTGCCGAGGGCGACGTGACCGTGGCCGGGGCCGTGGACTGTCACCAGCTGGGAGCCCATCGCGTTCGCGATGGTGCCGTGGCCCGGGTACGGGGTTTGCGGGTCGTTGACGCCATTGATCTGCAGCGGGCGGGTGGTAAGGCCCGCGCCGCTCAGCGGTACCGGTGCGGCGACGGGGCCCGCACCGTTGCAGAAGGCTCCGGATCCGATCATGGCGTTGGGTGCTGTGAAGATATCGCCGGTGACGAAGTTCGACCATGCGTAGGCGGGCAGGAGCGAGTAGTCCGGCGGGGTGATGTTTTCGTTGCACATCTGCACGGCCTGCAGCTGGGACAACGCGATCATCTGAGAGACGAGCTCCTCTTCAATCTCTGGTGACAAGCCGTCCGGAAGGGGATTTGCGGGTGCCGTGCCGTTCGTCGCGCGGGCGAGCATGTCCCAGTTCGCGGACTGGGGGAGAACGCTGCGGGTAAGAATCAGCAGCTCGGAGGTGGCTTGGTTCGCGCCGGGGTGGAGCATGCGCGAGACAATGCCCTCGCTCTCGACGCGGGCGCGGCCGGTGGCAGTGATGGCGTCGGCACCCGCTTGGCCGGCGAACTCGAGGCCGGGCGGGAGGTCGCCCACGCGAGCCGGGGGCGGGGTGACGGTGGGGTTGGTTCCAGTTTCGGCGACGATCCGGTTGGACCAGAACTGGTAGGCCTTCAGCGGGGTGTCGCCCATGCCGTAAGTGTCGTTGTTGGCCGCCACCCACGCGAAGTACTCGTTGAGGACGCGCTCGTAACCGCCCTGCTGGTCGCGCATGAGCTGCTGCCACTGTGCGTTGGGGTCCATCGCGGAATCGAGCACGACCTTGCCGGTCGTCTGCGGGAAAAGGCTCGCGTATGCGGCACCGAGGTAGGTGCCGTAGGACAGGCCCATGATCGAGATCGAGTCGTAGCTCAGCGCGCGGCGGGCGGCGTCCCAGTCGCGAGCGTTGTTCTCGGTGGTCAACGTTGCGCCGAAGCCAGGGACGGGGCCGTCGCACATCGCGCGGGACTGGGCGCCCGCGACGAAGACGGAGTCGGACATGAGCTGGGCGATGGAGGAGGCGTCGTCAACCTCGGGGAGGGTGCACTCCAGCTGCGTGGAGTACTTCAGTCCGCGCGGCTGGACCGCGATCAAGTCCCACTCGTTGCGGATTTCCTGGGGCCAGTCGAAGCCCAGCCCGGTGCTGCCGAAGTAAGAGAAGGCGTCGCCGCCCGGGCCACCGGGGTTGCCGAAGAGCGCGCCGCGGCGGGCAGACGGGTTCGCGGCCGGGATCTTCAGCACGCCGATGGAAATCTTCGGCCCGTTCGGGTCGTCGTAGCGCATCGGGGTGTCGAAGCTGCCGCACTGCGCCCCGGCAACGTCGACGTGGGGCGGGCACGATTCCCAACGGATGTGCGGGGCCGGCTGGGCGGATGCGGCGGGGGCGGCGACCGCTCCCGCGGTGACGAGGGCTGCTCCGATCAGGCTGGTAAGACTCTTTGCTAGCGGCATTTTATGCAACGCGGCAATCCTTTCGAGGTGGTGGCACGATTCTCACCCCGCCTACTGTACGTCCCCGCAAAAATGGTTGCCCGGAGCCTGATAAGGACGATGTCCGGTGCCTGAATTAGACTTGCGTCCCATGACGCCAGCAGATCTCGCTACTGCCATCAAGCAGGCCACCGCGGCCGTGCTTTCGTCCCACGACCTCGACGCTTCCGTCGTTCCCGAGACGGTGACGGTTGAGCGCCCGCGCAATCCAGAGCACGGCGATTACGCAACCAACGTCGCCCTCCAGGTGGCCAAGAAGGCGGGCACCAACCCGCGCGAGCTCGCAGGGTGGCTTGTTGAAGCCCTCTCGGACAACCCCGCCATCGACAGCGCAGACGTCGCTGGCCCCGGATTTATTAACCTTCGCCTAGCGGCGGACGCCCAGGGCAAGATTGTCACCGACGTGCTCGAGGCGGGCACCGGCTACGGCACCTCCAGCGCGTACGCGGACGAGAAGATCAACCTCGAATTCGTCTCCGCCAACCCGACCGGACCCATCCACCTGGGTGGCACCCGCTGGGCCGCTGTGGGCGACTCGCTCGGACGCGTGCTCGAGGCGGCTGGAGCGCAGGTCACCCGCGAGTACTACTTCAACGACCACGGCGGCCAGATTGATCGCTTCGCGCGCTCTCTGGTGGCCGCGGCGAAGGGCGAGCCCACTCCGGAAGACGGCTACGGTGGAGACTACATTGCGGAGATCGCTCGCGGGGTCGTCGAGAAGCGTCCCGATGCTCTCGAGGGCGCGGCCGAGGACGTCCAGGAGACGTTCCGTGCTGAGGGCGTGGAGATGATGTTCAGCCACATCAAGAAGTCGCTGCACGATTTCGGTGTGGACTTTGATGTCTACTTCCACGAGAACTCCCTGTTCGAGTCCGGCGCTGTGGATAAGGCGATCGCGACGCTGAAGGACAACGGCAACCTCTACGAGAACGAGGGCGCGTGGTGGCTGCGCTCGACCGACTTCGGTGATGACAAGGACCGCGTGGTGATCAAGTCAGACGGCGACGCCGCCTACATCGCGGGTGACATCGCGTACGTGGCCGACAAGTTCGACCGCGACCACTCGCTGGCGATCTACATGCTCGGCGCCGACCACCACGGCTACATCGCGCGCCTGCGCGCGGCCGCCCAGGCGCTTGGGTACAACCCCGAAGCGGTCGAGGTGCTCATCGGCCAGATGGTCAACCTCGTGCGCGACGGCAAGCCGGTGAAGATGTCCAAGCGCGCCGGCACCATCATTACCCTCGACGACCTCGTCGATGCGATCGGTGTTGACGGCGCCCGCTACGCACTGGTGCGCTCGTCGGTGGACCAGACTTTGGATATCGACCTTGACTTGTGGACGAAGGCGTCCTCGGACAACCCCGTCTACTACGTCCAGTACGGCCACGCCCGCCTGTGCTCGATTGAGCGCCGGGCGAACGAGGCCGGGGTCACTTACGACAACCCTGACGTCGCCTTGCTCAGCCACGACAAGGAAGGCGACCTGATCCGCACCTTGGGAGAGTTCCCGGCCGTGGTCACCGCCGCCGCGCAGCTGCGCGAGCCGCACCGCATCGCGCGTTACGCCGAGGAACTGGCCAGCTCCTTCCACCGCTTCTACGATTCGTGCCAGATCCTGCCGAAGGCAGGGGAGCAGCCGGAGCCGATCCACGCCGCCCGCCTGGCGCTGGCAATGGCAACGCGTCAGGTGCTGGCCAACGCACTACACCTGGTCGGTGTGAGCGCGCCGGAGAGGATGTAGCACGTGGCGGAACACACCACTTTCAACGACCTGCCGCAGCACGTCTGGCCGCGCGGCGCCGCCCGCCAGGAAGACGGCGTGGTCACCATCGCCGGGGTCCCGCTGACGGAGATCGCCGAGGAATACGGCACCCCCGTCATGGTTGTGGATGAAGACGACTTCCGCTCTCGCTGCCGCGACATGGCCCGCGCGTTCGACGGCGCACACAACGTGCACTACGCCTCTAAGGCGTTCCTCACCCGTCGCATCGCGACGTGGGTCGATGAGGAAGGTCTCGCGCTCGACGTCGCCAGTGAAAACGAGCTGCGTATCGCGCTTGCCGCAGGGTTCCCGCCGGAGCGCATCACCGTCCACGGCAACAACAAGTCGGATTCCTTCCTGCGCTTGTGCGTGACCTCGCACGTGGGGCACGTGGTGATCGACTCGCACCAGGAGCTCGCGGAGCTCAACGCGGTCGCGACTGAGTGCGGCCGGATCCAGGAGGTGTTCATCCGCGTCAAGCCTGGCGTGGACGCGCACACCCACGAGTTCATCGCCACCAGCCATGAGGACCAGAAGTTCGGCCTGTCCCTGGCGTCGGGATCCGCGTTCCGGGCGGCGGTTGAGGCAATCGAGGCTGACCACCTTGCGCTGACCGGCCTGCACTGCCACGTCGGCTCCCAGGTCTTTGACGCGGAGGGGTTCAAGCTCGCCGCCGAGCGCGTGCTCGCCTTGTACCGCCAGATCTGGGAGGAGCGCGGCGTCGCTCTCGAATACCTCGATCTCGGCGGCGGCTACGGCATCGCCTACATGCCGGAGGAAGAGCCGCTCGACGTCACCGCCGTCGCCGGCGACCTGCTCAGCGCCGTCCGCGAGGCCGCGGCGGAGCTGGAGATCACCGCGCCGACCGTCGTCGTCGAGCCGGGCCGTGCGATCGCCGGGCCGTCCACCGTGACGGTCTATTCCGTGGGCACGATCAAGGACGTCCACACCTCGTTCACCACCTCGCGCCGCTACATTGCTGTCGACGGCGGCATGAGCGACAACATCCGTCCGGCGCTCTACCAGTCGGAGTACGACGCGCGCGTGGTCAACCGCTTCGTCGAAGGCCCCGAGACCGAGACACGCCTGGTGGGTTCGCACTGCGAATCCGGCGACATCCTGATCAACAACGCCATGTGGCCGGCAGACGTTGCCCGCGGCGACCTCGTCGCCCTGGCGGCAACGGGCGCCTATTGCTACTCGATGGCGTCGAACTACAACTCGTTTGGCCGTCCGGCTGTCGTCTCCGTGCGCGCCGGCCACGTCACCCCGATGGTGCGGCGTGAAACAGTCGACGACATTCTCGCTCGGGAAGTCTAGGCCGCCTAGAACGAGCACCGCGGCGAAATCAAAGGTCGCGGAAAAACAGACCAATCCGTACACTCAGCCGAGTACCACGTACACAGCACGACTTATTGAGGAGCACCCGAGGAACATGACTGCAGCACACGTTGAGGACCGCAACGGCAATTTCCCCGGCAAGGGAATCGGCGAGGCCGTCGGCGTTGCCATTCTGGGTAAGGGAACCGTGGGCTCCGAGGTGCTGCGCCTGATCGGCGAGTTCGGGGAGAACCTCGAGCAGCGCATCGGCGGGCGCATTGAGGTCCGCGGCGTGGCCGTGTCCAACCTCGAGCGCCACGCCGGCAGCCCGGAGCTCGAGGGCCTGGAGCTGACGGACGACGCCCGCTCGCTCATCTCCCGCGACGACGTCGACATCGTCGTCGAGCTCATCGGCGGCATCGACTTCCCGCGCGAGGTCGTTCTCGAGGCGCTGAAGAACGGCAAGTCGGTCGTCACCGCCAACAAGGCACTCGTGGCCGCGCACGCCGACGAGCTGTCTGCCGCGGCCAACTCTGCGGGCGTGGACCTTTACTACGAAGCGGCCGTCGCGGCCGCGATCCCGGTCGTCGGTATGCTGCGCCGCTCGCTCGCGGGTGACCAGGTGATGCGCATCTCCGGCATTGTCAACGGCACCACCAACTACATCCTGGACGCCATGACCACCTCCGGCATGAGCTACGACGAGGCTTTGGCCGAGGCGACCCGCCTCGGGTACGCGGAGGCTGACCCGACCGCCGATGTCGAGGGCCACGACGCCGCTTCCAAGGCCGCCATCCTTGCGTCCATGGGCTTCCACACCCGCGTCAACTTCGACGACGTCCACTGCGAGGGCATCACCAAGATCACCGCGGACGACATCGAGGCGGCCAAGGCGTCGAACGAGACCATCAAGTTGCTCGCCATCTGCGAGAGGCTTGTCGACGACGCCGGCAACACCACCGGGGTCAACGCCCGCGTGCACCCGACGCTCGTGTCGAATGAGCACCCGCTGGCGAGCGTCGATAAGTCCTACAACGCCATCTTCGTGGAGGCGGAAGCCGCGGGCCGACTCATGTTCTACGGCAACGGCGCCGGCGGCGCGCCGACGGCCTCTGCAGTGCTGGGCGACCTCGTGGGCGCGGCGCGCAACAAGGTCCACGGCGGACGCGCCCCGGCCGAGAACCCCTACGCCGACTACCCGGTCGTCGACTTCGGCGAGGTGACCACCCGCTACCACATCAACATGACGGTTAGCGACCGCGTGGGTGTGCTCTCCGACCTCTCGCGCACCTTCGCCGATGCGGGTGTGTCCCTGTCGGCCGTGCGCCAGGAGGAGTCCGGCAACGAGGCCCACCTGATCGTGGTCACCCACGCGGCTCTGGAGAAGCAGCTGCAGGCGATCGTTGACACTCTGGCGAGCCACGAGGACGTCCTCGCGGTTAACTCCGTGATCCGCCTCGACGCGTAAAGGACTTCGGAGATGGCAACAGAGCTGCCCGTAGGGCTGAAAGCAACCGTTAACGTGCCCGGTTCCTCGGCGAACCTCGGGCCCGGCTTCGACACCCTCGGCCTCGCGCTCGGGATCTACGACACCGTCGAGGTGGAGGTCACCGAGTCCGGCCTCGAGATCGAGATCTTCGGCGAGGGCGCCGACGACCTGCCGCGCGACTCCTCGCACCTGGTGGTCAAGGCGATCCAGTCTGGCCTGAGCGCCTCCGACGTCCACGCGCCCGGTTTGAAGGTGAGCTGCACCAACGCCATCCCGCAGTCCCGCGGGCTCGGCTCCTCGGCCGCCGCCGCGGTCGCCGGAGTCGTCGCGGCGAACACGCTCGCGGGTAGCCCGCTTGACGACGCCGCCGTAATCCAACTCGCCTCCGCCTTCGAGGGCCACCCCGACAACGCCGCGGCCTCCGTCCTCGGCGGGGCCGTCGTGTCGTGGACCGATATCCCCGTCGACGGGGTGTCCCACCCGGAGTACCGCGCAATCAGTGTGCCCGTGCACCCGGATATCCGCGCGACAGCGCTGGTTCCGAACTTCCACGCGTCAACCAACGCCGTGCGCAAGGTGCTGCCCAGCCACGTCACGCACCAGGACGCGCGTTTCAACGTCTCGCGCACCGCGGTGATGACCATGGCCATCCAGCACCACCCGGAGCTTTTGTGGGAGGGCACCCGCGACCGCTTGCACCAGCCGTACCGTGCCGACGTGTTGCCGGTGACCGCGGAATGGGTTAACCGTCTGCGCAACCGCGGTTTCGCCGCGTTCCTCTCCGGTGCGGGCCCGACCGCTTTGGTGCTGAGCACCGAGCAGGTTCCGGCCGAGATCCTCGACAGCGCCCGCGAGGCGGGCCTGCGCGTCATCGACCTGGAGATCGCCGGCCCCGTCTCGGCGCAGCTCAGCCGCCCGTAGCAGAAAAGTACTGCTCGAGGCCGCCGCGCAGGCTCGCTAGCCCGTGGACACCGCGGGCGGTGAGCGCCTCGACGGCCTGTGCTGAGCGCATCCCGCGCGCGCACACGACAACGGCGCCATTTTCGGCCTCATCGGGGGTCACACCCGCAAGGATGTCTCCGAGCGGGTAGTTGACCGCACCCGGCAGGTGGAAGGCGGCGAACTCCTCAGGCTCGCGCACGTCGATGACGGTCGCGCCCGCGGTGATGGAGGCGACCTCGGCGGGGCCACGCGGTGGATCGCTGCTGCGCACCCGCTGCGTGACCGCCGGGTCGGCAGTAACGGGGATGCGCTCCCACGCCGCGGCCAAGCTGTCGTAGTAGGCGATTTCGCCGATCAGCGGCGAGCCGATCCCGGTGACGATCTTGAGAGTCTCCATCGCCATGGCGGATCCGACCACGCCCACCACCGGGCCGAGGACTCCGGCTTCGGCACACGAGGGAACGCTGCCCGGCGGCGGCGGGGCAGGGAAGACGTCCTCGTAGACAGGTCCGCGCCCAGCCCAGAACACCGACATTTGCGCCTCAAACCCCAAGATGGACGCCCAGATGTGGGGAATACCTAGCCTCGCCGCCGCGTGGGAGGCGACATGGCGGGTATAGAAGTTGTCGGTGCCGTCGAGGACAACGTCGGCCCCATCGAGGATACTAAGCGCATTGTCCCAGGTGAGACGGTCGGTGACCGTGTCGAGGTGTACGTCGGGGTTGATGTCGGCAAGGCGTGCGCGCGCCGACTCTGCCTTGGCGCTGCCGACGGTGCCCGTCGAGTGCAGGATTTGGCGGTGGAGGTTGGATAGGGAGACGAGGTCGTCGTCGATAAGCGTGATGCGCCTGATCCCAGCTGCCGCGAGATAAAGCGCGGCGGGGGAGCCGAGCCCGCCAGCGCCCACGATCGCGACATGCGCGGCGCGGATGCGTGCCTGCGCCTGTGCACCGACGAGCGTGACCTGGCGCCGGTAGCGTTCCTGCGAACTACTCAATGCCCACCCACTGCGTTGTGCCGTCGGCCATGCCCTGCTCTTTCCAGATCGGGACCTCAGCCTTGACGCGGTCGGCGATCTCAGCGCATGCCGCAAACGCTTCTCGACGATGCGCCGAAGCAACCAGCACGACAAAGGCGAGCTCCCCAATCGGAACGGGGCCTGTGCGGTGGGCGGCGAAGGCTCGTACCGGGGTGGTGGCGACGATCTCGCCGACTACGCGCTCAAGCTCCGCCGCGGCGGTGGGGTGCGCCTCGTAGGTTAGGTCAGCGACTTCGGCGCCGCCGTCGTGGTCGCGGACGATGCCGTCGAAACGGACGAGTGCTCCCATTGCGCGGGTCGTCGTAGTAGCTACGGCATCGGCCACGAGCTTATCGAGGGGTTGATCGGTGATGGCAGTGCCGATGACCACCGAGGTTTGGGCAGCGACGTAAGCGGGATCTTTAGGCGTGGTCACGGTTGCCCTCCATGAGCGCGACGATGTGGCCAAGGACCGGTTCCAACACAGCGCAGCCGTCCGCAACGCCGCCACGCGAACCCGGCAGAGTCATGACGAAAGTCGTGCCAGAAATACCCGCCACCGCGCGCGAGAGAATCGCGGTTGGGGTCACGGCTCGCCCGTTCTCCCAAAAAGCGTGGACGATGCCGGGCAGCTGTTTGTCCAGCAAAGGTTCGACGACCTCCACGGTGTAATCGTCTGGTGTGATTCCGGTCCCGCCCGAGGTGAGAAGGACCGTGGGTGAATCCGCGAGGGCAGCGTGCACCGCTGGGGCAAGCTCGGCATCCGCGACAACGGTCGCGTCGGGGGTGTCAAAGCCCTGGGAGCGAAGGAACTCCACGGCTACCGGGCCGGAGCGGTCCTCGTACTCCCCGGCTGCGGCGCGGGTGGAGGCAACAATGACGACGGCGTTTCTCATTAGGTGCTCCACAATACAAGGGCCAGGCGTAAAGCTAGTGCTTGCCCAGTGGGCTGCGCAGCGGCTCCCACTGCGCCTCGGATCGGCGCGAACGGGAGTCGCCGCCACGCGAGCGGTACACGACGTAGGGTCGAGTGACGTAGCCGACCGGAGCGGAGAAAGCGTGGACCAAACGCGTGAACGGCCACAGAGCGATCAGGGTAAAGCCGGCAACCACATGGACCTTGAATTGCCACGGCGCGTTCGCCATGAGCTCGGGGTGCGGGTTGAAGACCAGCAACTGGCGCAGCCACGGCGAGATGGTTTCGCGGTAGTCGTAACCGTGCGGCCCGCCGAGCAATTGCAAGGACACCGTGGCAACAAATCCGCTGAGGATCGCGGCAGCAAGAAGGATGTACATGACTTTGTCCGAGCGCGATGTGGAGAGGAACACGGAGCGGTTGACCACTCGCCGGTAGACGAGGCCAGCCAAGCCGAGGACCACGGCGATGCCCGCTATTGTGCCGGGGATCGTCGCGATCCAGTGGTAGGCGGTATCGCTGACGCCTACCGCGCGGGTCCACTGCTTGGGAATGGCAAGACCCATCAGGTGGCCGATGACGACGAACACCATGCCCCAGTGAAACAGCGGCGACGAAAGGCGCAGCAGCGTGGATTCGTAGATCTGGGAGGAGTGGGTGGTCCACCCCATCTGGTCGTAGCGCCACCGCCAGAGGATTCCAATGGCAAAGGCGGCAATGGCCAACCAGGGGAAGGCGACCCAGAGGAATTCTTGGAAACCGTTCATGTCGAGTCCTTAGACGAGGTCGGGTTGGGCGGTGGGAAACGGGAGGGGAGTCGTGTCGAGGCCGACAAGCTCTGACGGAGGACCCTGGCGGATCAAATTGATGTAGCGCGCCGCCGTCGACTCGTCGATGTGGGGCAGGGACATGCACAGAGCCGTGATCAGCGAGGAATACGCGGAACCGAGGTCGGTGAGCGCCCGGCGCAGCACCTCGATGCCCTCTCGGTGGCTGGCCACCATGTCGACCGCGGTGGGAAGCGACTCCTCGCCGCACAGGGCCAGCGCTTCGAGGACGACGCAGAGGTGATCGGGTAGTTCGTCCGAGATCT
Organism: Corynebacterium sp. LK2510; assembly: GCF_040946405.1. Lineage (NCBI taxonomy): Bacteria > Bacillati > Actinomycetota > Actinomycetes > Mycobacteriales > Corynebacteriaceae > Corynebacterium > Corynebacterium sp. LK2510. The sequence goes on from NZ_JAYWLR010000011.1 coordinate 11,462, forward strand.
CCTCCACGCCCAGACCCGCGAGCTGCTGGCGGAAGGCGAGAATCGCCGCGCCGCGCTGGCGGGTATCCCCTACGGAGTAGTAGCTGAGAAACAGCGAGCATCGCCGCCGCTGGTCGAAGGTGTCCACATACTCCTCCTGCAACGCTCGCAGATCCTCCCCGCGCGCGTAGGCGATGAAGTCGCCCACCTCGTGCGCAACGGTGGGAGGCAGCATTGGGAGTTGCTCGGCCACCGCGTCAACGCGGGAGGGAAAGTCCTCGTCCGGGTAGCGGAGCAGCAGCGAGACCGCCATGGCGGTGACCCGGCGCTGCTGCACATCAATCTCGACGGGTGCGACGAACTCATCCGGTGTCGGGCCGGCGTGGGTGCGCCTCACTGCTCACCCTCCCGGCGCGCCAGTGTGCCATCGGACGGGTTTTCCGGGTCCGGGGTGGGCACCGACGCTTCCGGAGCACCTTCCGTGGTGGTCGGGAACATCGCGTCCGGGCGTCCACCTGACCAGGTCAGTAGCGACACCTTGCCGCCTGTGGGGTTGGCTGCCTCGGTGTGGCAAGCCGCCGGCGCACCCATCCCGAGGTTGGTCATGAGGTTCGGTTTCGCGGGGTCGACTCCGCCGAAGGGGTCGAGATTCTGCATTCCGCGTGGGGATTCCGGCGAAGCCGAGGGAATGACGTAGCGGTCGTCGTACTTGGCAATCGCCAGGAGCCTGTACATAGCCTCGATCTCGGAGCCAGTCATCCCGACTGCACCGGCGATGTCTTCGTTTGTGTCCCGGCCGAGATTGATGTCGCGCATGTAGGAGCGCATCGCGGCGAGGCGCCGCAGCGACAGCTCCACAGGGCGAGTGTCTCCGGCGGTGAAAAGTCCCGCCTGGTACTCGAGCGGGATGCGCATGTTGGCGATAGCACTGAGGAGGATCTTGTGGTCTTCACCGTCATTGCCGGTTCGCGTTACTTGGTCGACGATGGGCGACAGCGACGGGATGTACCAGACCATGGGCAGCGTGCGGAACTCCGGGTGCAGCGGCAGCGCCACCCCGAAACGGAAGATGAGGTCGTAAATGGGCGACTGCTGCGCCGCCTCGATCCACGTGTGCGGGATGCCTTCTTCCTGCGCGGCGCGCGCAACCTCTGGATCGTGGGGGTCGAGCAGGAGGCTCTTCTGTGCCTCAAACAGATCTTCAACATTCGGCGTGGACGCGGCTTCGGCGACGCGGTCGGCGTCGTAAAGCAAGACTCCCAGGTAACGCAGCCGGCCGACGCACGTTTCAGAGCACACCGTCGGCTGGCCGACCTCGATGCGCGGGTAGCACAGGGTGCACTTCTCGGCCTTTCCGGTCTTGTGGTTGAAGTACACCTTCTTGTACGGGCAACCGGACACACACATGCGCCAGCCACGGCAGGTGTCCTGGTCCACGAGCACGATGCCGTCCTCGGTGCGCTTGTACATAGCACCTGACGGACACGAAGAGACGCACGTCGGGTTGAGGCAATGCTCGCAGATACGGGGGAGATAGAACATGAAGGAGTCCTCGATCTCCTTCTTCACCTCGAGGTTCATCTGCTCGAGAACACGGTCTGCGTCCAGGGTTTCCGTGGAACCGCCGAGGTTGTCGTCCCAGTTCGACGACCACGAAATGGTGTCCATCAGCTTGCCGGTCAATTGGGACTGCGGTCGCGCCGTCGGCTGGGTCTTCTGTCCTGCCGGGGCGGCGAGGAGTCGCTCATACTCGTAGGTCCACGGCTCGTAGTAATCCTCGATGGAGGGCATGTTCGGGTTGTGGAACAGTGTGGCGAGGCGGCTGATCCGGCCTCCCTGGCGCGGCTTGAGCTTGCCGTTTCCGGTCAGCGTCCAGCCGCCCTTCCACTTGTCTTGGTCTTCCCACCTCTTCGGGTAGCCGACACCCGGGCGGGTCTCGACGTTGTTAAACCAGACGTATTCGGTGCCTTCCCGGTTCGTCCACGCCTGCTTGCACGTGACGGAACACGTGTGGCAGCCGATGCACTTGTCCAGGTTCATCACCATGGCAATTTGGGCCATGACCTTCATTAGTACTGCACCTCCTGGGAGCGGCGGCGGATGCGGGTAACCTCGTCGCGGTTGTTGCCCGTCGGGCCGATGTAGTTGAAGTAGTACGACAAGTGGCCGTATCCACCTGCCACGTGGAGCGGCTTGATTGTGATTCGAGTCAGAGAGTTGTGAGTTCCGCCGCGGCGCCCCGACTTCTCGTTGAGAGGTGTGCCCACCGTGCGTTCCTGTGCGTGGTTCATGATCACCGTGCCCTCCGGGATGCGGTGGGTGACGATCGCGCGCGCCGAGACCACGCCGTTGCGGTTGTACAGCTCGACCCAGTCGTTGTCCGCCACGCCGATCTTGGCCGCGTCACGGTCGGACATCCAGACCACTTGTCCGCCGCGGGAGACGGACAGCAGGTGGAGGTTGTCGAAGTACTGCGAGTGGATCGACCACTTGTTGTGCGGCGTCAGGTAGCGCACGGTGATCTCCGGGTTGCCGTCCTCGCCCGTCAGCAACTGGCCGGGGGCGGTCTCACCGTTGAGTCGCATGCGGTCTAGCGGCGGCTTGAACACGGGGAGCTGCTCGCCGTAGTCGATGAACCAGTCGTGGTCGATGAAGTAGTGCATGCGGCCCGACAGGGTGTTCCACGGCTTGCCCATGCGCAGGTTGAGGGAGAACGCGGTGTAGCGCCGACCGTCGCGCTTGTCTCCGGACCACTCCGGGGAGGTGATGACTTCCTGCGGACGCTCCTTGACCTGGTCCCAGTTGATCCGGACGTCCTCCGTGCCCTCCCAGAACTCGCGGGTGTCGGTTCCCATGAGCGTGCCCAGGTTCTCGAAGCCGTTCCGGGCGACCGCGCCGTTGGAGACACCGGACAGGTGCATGATTGCCTTCGCCGCCTTCACCGCCGAGTTCAGCGACGGAAGCGGCCCGTCCGCGGTCTCGGACGTGCCGAGCATGGAGTACAGCTCCTCGACCTGCTGGGAGACGTCGAAAGGCGTGCCGTGGACGTTGGTGCCGGCCTTGGCGGACAGAGGGCCGAATGCCATCCACTTCTCGAAGATCCGGGTGTAGTCGCGCTCGACGGGGATGAGCTTCGGCATTGTCTGTCCCGGGATGAGGCCGACTTCGGCTACGTCAGGGACGACGCCGTTGGCCATCATCGGGTTGATCTCGTCCGGAGAATCGTGGTTCAGCGGTGCCGCGACGACGTCGGTCTGGGTGCCGAGCCACCTGGCGGACAGACGTGAGACCGCATCTGTCATATCGCGGAAGATCTCCCAGTCGCTGCGCGCCTCCCACGGTGGGTTGATCGCAGCGTTGAAAGTGTGGATGTACGGGTGCATGTCCGTCGTGGAGATGTCGTTCTTCTCGTACCAGGTCGCCGCGGGGAACACGATATCCGACACCAGGGTGGTCGAGGTGTTGCGGAAATCCGTGGTCATCATCAAATCGAGCTTTCCGATGGGCGCATCGTCGCGCCACCGGATCGACTCCGGTCGGTCCTCGGGCGGGAGCTCGGTTGCGGAAACGTCGGAATCGACGCCCAACATGTGCCGCAGGAAGTACTCGGTCCCCTTCGCGGACGAGCCCATGAGGTTGGTGCGCCAGTTGAGCAGGATGCGCGGCCAGTTCTCCTCGGCATCCGGGTCCTGCGCCGCGAACTCGAGCTCGCCGCTTTCGAGCTGCTTGACGACGTACTCCTTGACGTCCATCCCCGCCTTATTGGCCTCCTCGGCGAGGAGCAGCGGGTTGCGGTTGAACTGCGGGTAGGACGGCATCCATCCGCGCTTCATCGCCTCGACGAGCGTCTCCGACAGGAACTTGCCTTCGGCTGCGCCGTTGCGGGCGAGCGGGGAGGAGAGGCGCTCAGCCTTCGAGTTGTCGTAGCGCCACTGTGACGTGGTCAGGTAGTAGAAACCGGTGGTGATCATCTGACGCGGCGGGCGGTTCCAGTCTGCCGCGAACGCGTACTGGCTCCACCCGCTTTGCGGGCGCAGCTTCTCCTGCCCGACGTAGTGGGCCCACCCGCCGCCGTTGACGCCCTGCGTGCCGCACATGGAGGTCAGGGCGAGGAACGTGCGGTAGTGGGAGTCCGCGTTGATATAGTGGTTCACTCCTGCGCCCATGATGATCTGCGAGCGTCCCTCGGACACGAGTGCGTTGTGGGCGAACTCGGTGGCGATGCGCTCGATCTGGGCGACCGGAACGTTGGACAGTTCCTCGGCCCATGCCGGGGTGCCGACCTCGGAGGCGTCGTTGAAGTCCACCGGCCACTTACCGGGAAGATTCAGCTCGGGACGGTTGACACCGTAGTGGGCGAGCAGGATGTCGTAGACAGTGGTGACGGTACGCCCGTTGACCTCGCGCACGGGGACTCCGCGGCGGTACACACCCGCGCCGATCGGGCCGGTAGAGCCCAGTGCGTCCTGGGAGGCGTCCTTGTCGAAGCGCGGGAAAGAGACCTCGGCAGTGGAGAACTCGTCAGTCTCCGCGATCGACATGATCGGCGCGACGCCCTCGTGGTTGAGGTTCCATTTTCCGGGCTGGGTCTTGTAGTGGTCGGCCAGGGTTCCGCCCGGGTCGACGATGCGGCCGCTGGCCTCCATGTTGAGCAGGCGGTACTCGGAGTTGTCGGTGGCGGCAAGGGGGTCGTCGTCAAGCTTGTCGGCGGTGAGAAACTTCCCGGGGGCGAAGGAGCCGTCGGCAAGCTGGTCGAGCTCGACGAGGAAGGGCGAGTCCGTGTACCGGCGCATGTACTCCATGAAGTACTCCGGAGCCTCGGCGACGTGGAACTTGCTCAAGATGACGTGGCCCATGGCGAAGGCGAGCGCGCCGTCGGTGCCCGGCTCCATGCGCACCCACTCGTCGGCGAACTTCGCCGCGTCGTTGAAATCGGGGGAGACTGAGACGACCTTGGTGCCCTTGTAACGGACCTCCACCATGAAGTGGGAGTCGGGTGTGCGCGTGACCGGGATGTTCGAGCCCCACATGATGAGGTAGCTGGAGTTGAACCAGTCGCCAGATTCGGGCACATCCGTTTGATCGCCAAACGTCTGCGGGGAGGCGGGCGGCAGGTCGGCGTACCAGTCGTAGAACGACAAGATGGCGCCGCCGATTAAGCCGAGGAACCGCGTGCCCGCCGAGTACGACACCTGGCTCATCGCGGGGATCACGGTAAAGCCGGCGATGCGGTCCGGGCCCCACTGGCGGATCGTGTACACGTGGGCGGCGGCGGCGATCTCGATCGCTTCTTCGTAGTCGACGCGGACGAGCCCGCCTTTACCGCGCGCGCCCACATACGCACGTCGCTTCAGAGGATCCTGCTGGATGGCCCTCCACGCCAGGACCGGGTCGCCGTCGTGTACCTGCTTTTCGTGGCGGTACATGTCCAGCAGCGCGCTGCGGATGTACGGGTAGCGCACGCGCGTGGGTGAGTAGGTGTACCAGGAGAACGACGCGCCGCGCGGACAGCCGCGCGGTTCGTACTCGGGAGTGTCGGGGCCGGCGGTGGGGTAGTCGACAGCCTGCGACTCCCATGTGATCACACCGTCTTTGACGTAGACCTTCCACGAACACGATCCGGTGCAGTTGACGCCGTGCGTTGAGCGGACCACCTTGTCGAAGGACCAGCGGTTGCGGTAGAACACGTCTGCCTGGCGCCCGCCTTCCAGGAAGATTTGCTGGCCCGACGGCGTCACCTTGCCGTGACGGACGAACCCGCCCAGGCTGAACAGCGGGTTCGAGGGGGAAGCTGTGGTCATGGTGGAGCTCCTTAGCGCAGGTGATCGGGCGACTGGCTGAGAATTGGGGGCGATGAGGTGGGTGTAGGCAATCCTGATGCCAGCGGACATGTCCAGGTCGGCAGTGGCGTGTACGGATAGACAGGGAGCGACACTGTGCCGACGATGAGAACGAGCTTATTCGCTATAGGCAGGACTTTCAGCATTATTAACGGCAAAATACGTGAGAATTTAAACACGCAAATGTACGCTGTTTTCTGACGCTAGTCCCGATCTGCCCGCCCAGCTGGGCCCAAGCGAAAGTGGGAATGCCCGATGGTGCGAGAAAAAACCGCGAAGATCATTGTGGTGTCAAACCGGATCTACTCCGGCGAGCGAGAAAACACGCCCGGGCAGTTAGCCACCGACATGCTTTCGGACGCTGGGTTTGCGTTCTCTGATCCCGTGATAGTGCCAGAAGGTGCGGATCGGGTCCGTGAGCAGATGCGCGGTGGAATCTCACAGGGAGTGTCGCTGGTGCTGACGTGCGGGGGAACGGGATTCGGGCCGCACAATCTCACGCCGGAAGAGACGTTGGAGCTCATTTCGACGCGCCTGAACGGACTGGAAACCCAGGTCTTGATCGAAGGGCTCAAGAACACACCCCGCGCCGGGCTGTCACGCGGCGTCATCGGGTTGACCACGCGTGAGCCCGGCGGAACCCTCGTGGTCAACGCGCCCGCCTCCCGCGGTGGCGTGCGGGACACACTCAAAGTCATTCTCGGACTGTGGCCGAACCTGTCAGAGTGGATTGGCTAGGCGGGAACGGCGACGTCTATTGCCACTGGATTTCGCCCACGCGACCTAACGCAAAAGCTCCCGCGCTGAACGAGTAGTTCAACGCGGGAGCTTCGATTGCTAGCTCATGCCCACGTGGTGGGCGGCAAGGCGCTTATCCCGGGAAGGGAGCCTTGGGGCGAGCGTAGAAGTACCAGACGATCGCGGTCACGATGATGTAGTAGACGATCAGGTACCAGAAGAAAGCGGAGGGGCTGGTCGTCGACAGGAACACACCGACGAAGAACGGACCGAAGGAGGCGATAGCGCCGGTCCAGCCCATGACGCCGCCAGCCTGGCGCGGCGGGAGGATCATCGGCATCTGCTTGGTGGCACCGGCGTTACCCATGCCCGCGAAGAAGCTGAACACCAGCATGACGAAGAAGAACAGCGTCACTGATTCTGCACCACGCGAAATGGCGACAGCCGAAATGGCGGCGGTGATGATCAGACCGATACCGGAGGTGAATGTCCAGATGGCACCACCGAACTTGTCGCACAGCGGGCCCCATGCGGCGCGGGTCAGGGCACCGACGAGCGGGAACATGAAGACCCAGAGGATGAACTTCTCGGCGGAGGCGTCAAAGGAGTTGCGCATCAGCAGCGCGAGCTGGGCGGAAACGCCGGCAAGAGAACCGAAGGTCATGACGAACACGAGGGTCAAAAGCCAGGTGTTCTTGTTGCTGAAGATATCGATCTGCTGGCGGAAGTTGGCCGTGACCGGGACATCCTTGAGGAAGATCCAGGCGACGATGGCCATGACGATCACCCACGGAATGAAGAAGAAGGCGATGTTGTGAATGTTCACCGACTCACCGGTGGCGGTGTTCTGCTGCGGTGCAAGGGCGCCGATGCCGAAGAGGCTGATGCTCAGCAGCCACGGGGCGACCAGCTGGATCGCCGACATACCGAGGTTACCCAGGCCAGCCTGGAGGCCGAGGGCGGTACCCGCCTTGGACTTGGGGAAGAAGTACGCGGTCGAGGGCATGAAGCCCGAGTAAACGCCGCCGCCGAGGCCAGTCATGAACGCCAGGGCGAGCAGCCAGCCGTAGGGGGTTTCAGGGTTGCGGACAGCGAGGCCCCAGCCGATCATCGGGATGATGAACAACAGCGCGGACATCGAGACCAGCTTGCGGGTACCCAGGATGGGCGGCAGGAACATCCAGACCAGGCGCAGAAGACCTGCGGTCAGGCCGGGCACAGAGGTGAGCCAGTAGAGCTGCGTCAAGGTGAGGTCGAACCCGATGTTGTTCAGGTGCGGCGCGATTGCCGAGACGAGGTACCAGGTAGCGAAACCGAAGAAGAGTGTGACCGTCGAAATCCACAGCGTTTGCTGTGCAATTCGGGAATCCCACTTCTCGGGGTCTTCAGGGTCCCATCCGTGAAGAACTCGTTGGGATGAATCGAACGATGTCAAGGCAGTGTCCTTCCGTGGTCAGTGCCGAGCCGATTGATAATTGACAATTATTGCGAATGAACCGCTTTTGCTAAGGCTATCGCCTAGGGGGCAAGATTCATACTTTTGCACGATGACAAACGTGAGAAATTGCCCACACTTACCGCTGAACTGGGAAAACACTTCCGCCTGGGTGGATCAATCGAGCGGGTACACTACCACGACGTCGCCGGCCGCGCAGTTGGCGCCCGCAGGCATCCTGATCAGGCATGTGGCAGGTGCGGCCTGTGCGAGAAGGTGCGAGCCCGCATCACCCACGGGCTTTGCGCGCCCGTCGACGATGACGCCGCGCAGAAACTGCTCCTTCGCGTCGATCCCCTGAAGCGGTTCGGCGAGGGGAACGCGGACCGGCTCAGGTGCGTTGCCCAGAACTGGTGCGACGTAGAGGCGGAAGCTGACCAGTGTGGATATGGGGTTTCCGGGCAGGCTGATCACGGGCACGCCGTCAAACATGCTCAGTCCTTGGGGCCCGCCCGGTTGCTGAGCGACGTGGCCGAACCAGCCCGTGTCAAGCACGAGGCGCACGACCTCGAAGGCGCCGTGGCTGATGCCGCCTGAGGTGACAATCGCGTCGGGGCGATAGCGGTCAATCGCGTCGGTGAGATCCGCGCGCAGCCGGTCAGGGTCATCGTTTGTGGTGATTCGCGCCGCGACGTCGATGTCCGCGTGGTGGGCGAGTATCTCCAACATCGGTCCGTTGGTGTCGCGCACCGTGGCGGGGCCGGTCTTGGCGGAGGACGTAACTTCCGCTCCGCCGGAAACGATGATGATGCGCGCCTGGGCTTCTACCTCTACCTCCGTTATCCCTTGCGCGACCAACGCGGCGTAGAGCGCCGGGGTGATCTGCGCACCGGCTTCGGCGAGGACGTCACCTGCGCGGATGTCTGATCCGGCGCGGCGGATGAATTCGCCCTCGGGCGCGGCCGGGAACGAGATCTTGTCACCCGCGGCGACGAAACGAGGCGGGCGGCAGCGCTCGACCGCAACGATGGCGCGGGTTCCGCTGGGAATGGCGGCGCCGGTCATAATCGGTGCGGCGCGCCCAGTCAGCCCGTGCGGGTACAGCGTTGCCGGGTTCGTCCCTGCGGGGATGGTCGGGCCTGCGGCCGCAGTGTGGGCGTCGGTGCGCTCGACGGCGTAGCCGTCCATTTGCGAGTTGTCGAAGGCTGGCTGGTTCTCCCGCGCCACGATCGTCCGCGACAACCGAGCCCGCCGCAGCGCCGCGGACGCGAGATCGACGACCTCGCACGGCCGCGGGGGAATCAGTGCGCGCAGTGCGGCCTCGTGGGCTTCGGGTGAGCGGTCCATGGTTGCCCAGCCTACTGTGGGCCGGCTGTAGGATCGTGCCCATGCGTGTCCACTATTTCGCCGCGGCTCGAGCAGCCACAGGTGTGCGCGACGAGGAGGTCGGCGCGTTCGACACCTTGGGGCAGTTGCTTGACGACGCCTCCCAGCGCCACACCTTGACCACCGATTCCGGCCTGACACTCAGCGACATCCTGACACGCTGCACGTTCTTGGTCGACGGCGCACGCGCCGAAGCGGACACGAGCCTCTCGGGTGCGCAGCGAGTTGATGTCCTGCCCCCGTTCGCCGGTGGGTAGCGCTCCGGCAGCTAGGGCTCTTCGGGCTGCGACTTGTGCGCGATGAACTCAATCGCGTCTGGATCGACGTGGACGCCGACTGGATCGCCGATAGCCAGCTGGCGGGCGTGAACGTGTGTGACGGCAGCCGCGAGGACTCCGTCGGCGACGTCGAGTTCGACCTGCATGTCGCCGGCCCGCAGCGCCGTTATCCCTAACACGCGGCTTCGCAGGGTGACGTGCTCTGCCTCGCCAGAGGCGGTCACCCGCACCGCGGACGGAGGAAACACAGCGGTTGTGCCCGCACGGGTCGCGCTGAGGAGAGATCCTGGGACGCGGTTCATCCCGACGAGGCGGGCGACGAAGGTGGTGGACGGCGCCGCGAGCTCCGCGGCGACGGGCCGGGCAGCGGTGAGGCGTCCGTGGTCGACGACCGCTACCTCGTCCGCGACGCTGTAGAGGTCGTAGAGGTCGTGGGTAACAAAAACTACGGTGCGCTCGTCGCGGGCTGCCCGGATCACGCCGCGCCAGGCATGCGCTGAGGTGACGTCCATGGCGGCGAAGGGTTCGTCGAGAAGCAGCACCGGCCGCCGCGCTGCGAGTGCTCTGACCAGCGCCACCTGGGCGGACTGGCCACCGGACAGGGCCGCAGCGGGCACCTCGCTGAGCGCGGCGAGCCCAGCTGCCTCGAGCATGCGGCGCGCCAGATCCGGATCGCGGGTGACCATCGCGACACAGTCGAGTGCCCTTGCTGCCGGGGGAAGCGCGGGGTGCTGAGGCAGCAGCGCCGCAGCGCCGGGGTCGGCGGCGGCGACCTCGCGCAGCAGCGTCGTTTTGCCCGCCCCATTCGGACCAATGAGGGCGGTGATCCGCGCGGCTGTCCAGCGGGTGCCGCGCGCGCTGAGATCCGGGGCCGCGGCGGCCGGTGCGGCAAGATCCAGCAGCGTGCTCGCGTCAATCGGGCCGAGGGCGTGGACCTGGTGCCGGTGGGGCCGGCGCAGGAGCGCGGGCAGGGTCGTGGCTGCCAGTACCGCGACGGCAAGCAGTGCGAGGACGGCGGCGAGGCCGTAGGCGGTGCCGTAGTCGATCTCGCGGGCCAGGTAGATCCCGATGGGCATGGTCCGGGTCTGGCCGGGCAGGGAGCCGGCGAATGTCAGCGTCGTGCCGAACTCTCCCAGGGAGCGGGCGAAGGACAACCCTGCTGCTGCGGCCAGGGCTGGCGCCAGAGCGGGCAGGAGAATTTTGCGCGCGATGCGCGTCTGACTCATGCCCACACCCGCCGCGGAGTGCACGATCGCGCGGTCGACCTGGCGCAGCGCGGAATCTAAGGTGATGGCGGCAAAAGGCAGCGCCACAAAGACGTGGGAGGCCACGACGCCGGCGAAGGTGAAAGCGAAGGAGACCCCGAGGGCGTCGAGAAGCGGAGCGGCAAGACCGCGGCGGCCGATGAGTGCGTTGAGCGCCAGGCCCGCGACGATCGGCGGCAGCGCCAGCGGCAGGAGCACGACCACGCGGGCGAGGTGGGAGCCCCGGCGCAGCGAACTTGTCCACACCGCCAGCGGAATGCTTAGCGCGAGCGTGATGGCGGTCGCGATCGCGGCCGAGGACACCGTGATTACCAGCATCTCGGCGGTCTCGGGGGTGCGGAGGATCTCAGGCAGGCGCGCCCACGGAACGCGCGAGCCCAGCGCGACGACAGGTGCGACAAGCACCGCGAGGGCGAGAGCACCGAGAGCCGCTACCGGCGAGAATCCATTCCATCGCATCGCGCTCAGCGTACCGGAGGCGCGCTAGGAGGACGCCGGCGCGAACCCGTGGCGCTTCCACATCTCGGCAGAATCGTCGCCGGCGAGGGTGCCGAGCAGCGCGCGCGCCTGTGTTGCTCGGGCGCTGTCGGCAACCACGGCGCCGATGACGGTGGTGGGGAAATCCTCGGCGTGGGCGATGTCGATCGTCTCGACCTGCTCGCCTGCGGCGATGGCGTCCGTGCGGTAGACGAACCCGGCGTCAGCGTCGCCGGAGACGACCTTGCCCAGCGTTCCGGCGACGTTGTTTTCCATCGACACCGGAGTCATCGTGACCGCGTTCGCAGCGAGGATCTGCTGCGTTGCCGCGCCGCAGGGGACCTGCACATCGCACACGACGGTGCGCACGTCATCGCGGCTCAGGTCCTCAAGCGACGTGACGCCCGCGGGGTTTCCGGCGGGCACGACCAGCACGATCGTGTTCTGCGCGAGTACTTCCGGGTTCTCGGCGACCCCGGCGGAGACAGCCGCATCCATGGTTTTGCGGTCGGCGGTGATAAGCAGGTCGCCCGGGGAGCCGTCGATAAGCTGGCTGACGAGCTCCGACGATCCGGCGTTGACAAAGGAGAGCGGAACCGGTGAAAGCGTCTGAATGTCGTCGTTGACCACGCGCACAGAGGACGCGCCCAGCACCAGGAGCTCGGCGTCGTCCTCGGCAGCGCACGAAGACAACAAGGTGGCCGCGGTGAGCGCGGCAAGGGGGGTGAGGACTCGCGAAAGGCGCATGGAATCTCCCGGTTGTGGACAGGGGTGGGACGTGAAATGGGGGACGCGCGGGTCCTACAGTTCGACGTTGCCTAATGTACTGAGCTCGTCGGGGGTGTCGAAATCGCGCTCCCACCCGTTGCCGGCAATCTCCACGCGGTTTCCCGCGGCGCGCACCAGCGCCTTCGCGGCGACATCGCGGGTACCGACGCTAACGAGCGCGGCCTGCAGCGCGTCGCGGCGCCACACGGCGCACAACGGGTTGAGAAAGCTACCGTCGACCACCACTGCGCAGCCGCTGGCGGGAGCGTTGCGCACCGCGCTCACTAGGCCAGGCAGGTGGCGCGGGGACGCCGGCGCATCGACTGCGAGCACAGCAACAAGGGTGCACGCCTCTGCGAGCGCAGCTTCACCCGCCGCGATCCCGGCGACCGGGCCACCGTAGGGCGGATCTTCGCTGACCACTCGCGCGCGCGGGACCGTCACGGGTTGCGGGGTGACCACCACGATGTCTGCGACCTCGGGCAGGCACTGCACAAGCTTGTCGACGAGCCTGCGCCCGTCCACCCGCACCTGCGCCTTATCCGCACCCATGCGAGTGGAGCGACCGCCGGCGAGCACGATGACGCCGACATCGTCCCATTCGGATCTAGCCCTGGGGCAGCTCACGCGACCAGTCCCCGGAGCGTCCGCCCGACTTGGCGGTGATTCCCATGCGGCGGATGTAGGCGGTGCGGTCCACGCCCTTGACCATGTCCACCACGCTCAGCGCCGCCACACTCACCGCAGTCAGCGCCTCCATCTCCACGCCTGTACGGTCGGCGGTGCGCACGGTGGCCTGGATAAACACGTGATCGTCGCGGATCTCCAGATCCACCGCGCAGCCGTGGACGCCGATGGTGTGCGCCAAGGGCAGCAGATCCGGGACGCGCTTGGCCGCGGAGATTCCGGCGACGCGGGCGACCGCGAGGACGTCGCCCTTGGGCACAGCACCGCTGCGCAGCGCCTCGATCACCTCGGGGGAACAGGCGACCTCGCCCTGGGCGGTGGCGCGGCGCACCGTGGGCTGCTTGTCGGTGACATCGACCATGTAGGCCTCGCCGGAGCCGTTCAGGTGTGTGAACTTCAATGTTTCTCCTCGCCTAGCTGTGGGTTAGATAAACGTCAAGGATATCGGGCACGTCGGGGCCGTCCAGAATGGTGTAGCCGCGGACCGCGGTCAACGCACTGACATCGGCGGAGATGTGGTCCCCGGCGGAAAACGGCGTCGCCACCCCGCCGGAGTAGCGCACCGGCACGATCTGCGGCACTGCCCGGCGCGGGGGCCGGAACCCGGCGCCGGCGCGCGCGGTCACGCGCAGCGGATCGTCTGTGATCCCTGCCGCGGTCGCGATGAGGGGTGCGACGTAGAGGTGAAACGACACCCACGCAGCAACCGGGTTGCCGGGCAGGCACACCAGTGCGGTGTCTCGCCAGCACCCGGCGCCCTGGTGCGCGCCGGGGCGCTGGTGCACACGGCCGAACCACACGAAACCGCCGGGCTCGGTGGTGGCCCGGACGACGTCGTAGGCGCCCTCGCTGATCCCGCCGGTCGTGACGACAATGTCGGCATCTTGCGCGGCGGCGTCGAGGACGTCGGCGAAGGAGGCGTTGTTGTCGTCGGTGCGCAACTCGACGACGTCGCCGGCCCCGTTCGCGCGGGCGAGTGCTGCAATCATTGGCAGGTTCGAGTCGGGCAGCTGGCCCGGGCCGGGCGCGGCGGGCCAGGCAACGAGCTCGTCGCCGGTGGACACGACGGCGACGCGGGGAGGGGCAAAGACGTCGACGGTGGTGACGCCGGTGGAGACTAAGGCGGCGAGCGTCCCGGCGTCGATAAGCGTGCCGGCGGCGGCGACCACAGACCCGGCCGCGAGATTCGCTCCCGCCGGGCGGATGTGGGTGCGCGCCGGGTCCCACCGTGTGATTGTCACGCAATCGGGCAGCGGTACCGGGCCGGGTGGAATGTCGGTGTCCTCGACGGGGATGACTGTCAGTCGCTCGCCAGCCGGCAGCGGCGCACCGGTCATGATCCGCACGGCGTGGCCAGGCGGGCACGGCGCGGCGGGAACCCCAGCGGGGATGTCGCCGGCGACGGGCAGGGGCCACGGGCCGGGCCCGCTTAACGACGCCACATGCAACACAAATCCGTCCATCGCCGAGTTGTCGAACGGGGGCACGGGGTAGGCGCCAACGGCATCGGTAGCGAGGACGCAACCGGTAGCCGCGTCAAGGGGGACCCCGCGCAGAATCCGGGGCGCGGCAAGGGCGAGCACGCGGCTGCGGTGCTCGGCGATACTGACAGCCACGCTAACCCCCGATTTCGCTCATGGTGCGCTCCGGCTGGAGGAATCCAGTGTCATCAATTCCGTGACCGGGCTTTTTGTGCCACATCGCCGTCGCCCACGCGCGGGCAAGCTCCGCGTCATCGGCCCCGGCGCGCATCATGTCGCGCAGCGAAACTTCGTCGGCGGCAGACGAAAACAGGCAAGAGCGCACGGCGCCGTCGGTGGTCAGCCGCGTGCGGTCGCATGCCCCGCAGAACGGGTGCGTCACGCTGGCGATGATGCCGACCTTGCCGCAGTGAACCCCGTCCGTGACATCCCACAGCGCCGCGGGCGCGGAACCACGTGGCTCGGCGGCGGGGGTGAGCGTGAACTCGCGCTCGAGGCGGTCGAGGAGATCCCGGGCGGTGATCATGCCCTCGCGTGTCCACTTCCCCCGCGGCCCGAGTGGCATCTGTTCGATAAACCTCAGCTGCAGCCCGCGCTCCAGACAGAAGCGGACGAGGTCGCACACACCTTCTTCGTTCACACCTGGCATCACGACAGAATTGACCTTGATGGGGCTCAACCCTGCGTCGATGGCGGCTTCGATGCCGGTGATGACGTCATCGAGGCGGTCGCGGCGGGTAAGTGCTGCAAACGAGGTGCGGCTGGTGGAGTCCAGCGAGATGTTGATCCGCTCGAGTCCCGCCGCCGCGAGCCCGGCCGCGCGCTTGTCCAGCCCGAGGGCGTTCGTGGTAATCGCGGTTCGTGGGGCAGTTCCCTGGTCTGTCCGCATCTGCGTGGTCGCGGCGACGATGTGCTCCAGGGACGCGCGCAGCAGGGGCTCACCGCCGGTAAAGCGCACTGCCCGGATGCCGAGGTGCTCGACGGCGAGGCGGATGAGGCGGATCACTTCGGCGTCGTCAAGCGAATGCTCCGTGGGAAGCCACTCGAGCCCGTCGGCGGGCATGCAGTACGTGCACCGCAGGTTGCACCTGTCGGTGAGGCTGACGCGCAGGTCACGCGCGGTGCGTCCGTGCTGGTCTACGAGTTCGAGCGAGGGGAAATCGACCATGATGGGCCCATTGTACGGGCCACATCACCATTTCCCACCTATTCCGACTCGCTATTTGCCCTCGACTCTGTTTGCGGATCTGCCTCCGGCTCAGGCTCGGACATCGACCGCGTGGCGTTCGCTTTTGCGACCTCTTTCACCTGTTCGCTGGTCGGGTTGCCGCGGGAGTGGTTGCCCGGTCCCGGCAGGGCCACGATCTCGAACTCGTCGTCGGCCAGGTGCTTGCGCAAGTCTTTCTTGTCGAACTTGCCCACCGAGGTCTTGTCGATGGACTCGACAAACGTCCAGTACTCAGGCGCCATCCACGCCGGAAGTACCCCGGAGAGCGACTCGCGCAGATGGGCCGCGGTCTCCTCCGTCGGAGCGATGTCATCGTGGAGCACCGTGACAGCCAGGGGGCGCTCGCCCCACTTCTTGTCGGGGTAGCCAATGACCGCGCATTCGACAACCTCGTCAGCCTCCATGACGAGGTTTTCCACTTGGGCGGAGTAAATCCATTCGCCGCCGGAGCGGATGACGTCGCGGGCGCGGTCGTACAGCGTCATGAATCCGTCGCTGGTCACCGTGCCCACATCTCCCGTGCGCAGCCAACCGTCGGCGGTGAAGAACAAGTGTGCATCCGTGACGTCCTCGCCGCGGAAGGTGCTGGCGATCTGGCCAGGTTCCTGCGTCGGGGAGTGGTAGTAGGACGCCGCGACCAAGTTGCCGCGCACCTGGATCTCACCCTCTGTGCGGTCGGTCGATGCCATGACCTCGCCATCGTTGACCACGCGGAATTCCAGCCACGGGGCGAAACGGCCCTGGGAGACGCGGTACGCCCAGCGCGCCTCGCCGGACACGCCCGACGGCGGGCGGGCAATCGTCCCGACCGTCGAGGTTTCCGTCATGCCCCAGACGTGGACGACGTCGACGCCGTAGCGCTCCTCCCAAATCTTGATCAGTCCCGGCGGGGCGGGGGAGCCGCCGACGTAGATCTCCGTCAGGCTCATGCGCTCCGGCGGGTGGTGGAGGTAATGGACCACGAGTTGGATCCATAGGGTGGGCACGCCGTGCGCCACACGCGGGTGCGTCGCCGCGATGATTCGCGCGAGAGTCGGCGCTGACATGTCCGAGTCCGGCAGAACGAGCGGGGTGCCCACCAGAAACGCCGCGAACGGAACGCCCCAGCTCATCACGTGGTAGACGGGGATGCAGCACAGGAAGGACTCACCGTGGGACACCGCGAGCGAGTCTGTCGCGCGCAGACTCATCGCTTCTAGCCAGATGGAGCGGTGTGAGTAGGCGACACCCTTCGGCGCACCCGTTGTCGCCGTCGAGTAGACCAGCGCGGCCGCGGTGTTCTCCGGCAGCTCGGGCCAGTTGTAGACGGTCGATCGGCCGTCGAGCAGCGCCTCGTAGCTTCGGGCTTCGACGCCCTCGGGCAGGTGAGCTGCGGCCTCGGCAAGCGGGGCAAGGCCGGTAAAGACGACGACGCGCACCGAGGGGCAGTGCGCGAGGATGCCGCCGAGGCGCTCCGCGAGACGGGGATCGGCGACAACCACCTCCGCCTCGGAGTGGTTGACCACATAAATGACTTGGTCCTCGACGAGCTGGACGTTGAGTGGGGTAAACACCGCGCCTTTCGACGCAACCCCGAACATCACCTCGAGGTGCTCCGCACAGTTGTACATGTACGTGGCCACGCGCTGGTCGCCGTCGATGCCGAGATCGTCATGAATGGCGTGCGCGAACGCCGCGGCGCGCGCCCCAATCTCGCCGAAGGTCGACTCCTCCGCCTCGCCATTGCGCCACGTGGTGACCTTCGTGGACGCATGAACAGTTTCACCGTGGGCGAGAATCCTGCCGACCGAAAACGGCACTTCCTGCATCGTGGAGAGCATGCGTACAACTCTAGCGCCCGACCCGACACCACCCGTCAGGAACGGCCCTAGACCTTCGTCGCACGCTACGGACGCGCGGTATAGGGAGGCATAGTGAGCCGCCCGACCAAAGATGCGATAGACTACCGCGCTAGAGAGCTCTCGAGCGTCTTTCCCGCTCTCTTCTCTTCACGCCTTCACCGCCTCGGAGCAAAGCAGCACGGGTGAGTGGGCTGGCACCACCCCAGATTCAGTCCCTGATTGTTTCCCACGCGCTGAACACATGCGCGCCGGGCTCAGGGCGGTGTGATTTCGGGGGCGTGCGGAAGCGACGCGCATACGCGCCCGCCGCACGAGCAGAACTAGAGACTAATTGCACACGAAAGCTTCCGGCCTACAGCGCCCCACACCTGGGCGAATAGCCAACGAACGCCGGTCAAGCGACGAAAGGACATCCGTGACCGAATCGGGCACCAACGCAGCAGGCACGAACCTCGCTGCGCTCAAGATCCCAGAACTGCGCCAGATTGCGGCGCAGCAGGGCCTTAAAGGCCTGTCCGGCCTACGTAAGGGCGAGTTGATCGAGGCGATCAACACCGGCGTGGTTCCGCGCCGCGCGGCCGCAGCCGCCGAGCGTGCAGAAGCACCGGCCGAAACCACTGCGGCCGAGGGCAACGAGTCCCGCGACCAGGACCGCTCCGGCGAGGCGCCGCGGCGCCGCGCCGCCCGCCGCTCCAGCCGCCCGGCCGCCGACGCCGCGCAGGAATCCACCTCTGCCGACAACACTGAAGCGTCGATGAAGAGCGAGAAACACACGGACGAGGCTGCGGCCTCCGGCGATGAGCGTGGCGACCGTGGTGACCGTGGAGACCGCGATGATTCCAACGGTGACGAGCAGCGCTACGAGTCGCGTTCCGCTGCCCGCCGCGCCCGCCGCAACCGCGCCCGCCAGAACCAGGATCAGGACCGCGAGCAGGATTCCCGCCAGGATTCCCACCAGGATTCCCGACAGGACAACAACGGCAACGACGAGCAGACCAACCGCGACCGCGACAACCGCGACCGCGACAACCGCGACGATTCCGAGCGCGGCGGCCGCGGCAACCGCAACGGCCGGAACAACCGTGACAACCGTGACCACAACCGCGACGATGCAGACGGCAACAGCCGCCGCGGACGTCGCAACCGCCGCAACCGCAACCGCGGCCGCGGGGGCGACGGCAACCAGGGTGACAACCACAACAACAACGACCAGAACCAGAACTTCGATCCGGCCGACCTGCAAGAAGTCGCCGGCATCGTCGATGTCGTGGACAACAACACCGCGTTTATCCGCACAACCGGATACCGTGCCAACCAGGCCGACGTGTTCGTCAACAACAAGCTTGTGCGCCAAAACGGCCTGCGTTCCGGTGACGCCGTGATCGGCCAGGTCCGCGCGAACGGCCAAAGCCACGCGCACGGCAACGGGCGCAACCGCCAGCGCTACAACCAGCTCGTACGCGTTGATTCCGTCAACGGCATGAGCCCGGAGCAGGCGCAGCAGCGCAAGGAGTTCCACAAGCTCACCCCGCTGTACCCGAACAAGCGCCTGCGCCTCGAGACCGAGCCGAACATCCTGACCACCCGCGTCATCGACTTGGTCATGCCGATCGGCAAGGGCCAGCGCGCGCTGATCGTCTCCCCGCCGAAGGCCGGTAAGACGACGATCATGCAGAACATCGCCAACGCGATCGCCACGAACAACCCGGAGTGCTACCTCATGGTTGTGCTTGTCGACGAGCGCCCCGAGGAAGTCACCGACATGCAGCGCAGCGTCAAGGGGGAGGTCATCGCCTCGACCTTCGATCGCCCGCCGAGCGAGCACACCGCCGTGGCCGAGCTCGCCATCGAGCGCGCGAAGCGCCTGGTGGAGATGGGCCAGGACGTTGTGGTCCTGCTCGACTCGATCACCCGCTTGGGCCGCGCCTACAACAACTCGTCCCCAGCGTCGGGCCGCATCCTCT
This sequence comes from Corynebacterium sp. LK2510, assembly GCF_040946405.1. NCBI lineage: Bacteria > Bacillati > Actinomycetota > Actinomycetes > Mycobacteriales > Corynebacteriaceae > Corynebacterium > Corynebacterium sp. LK2510. The sequence goes on from NZ_JAYWLR010000011.1 coordinate 30,829, forward strand.
CCGGTGGTGTGGATTCCAACGCGCTCTACCCGCCGAAGCGCTTCCTCGGTGCTGCCCGCAACATCGAGGAGGGCGGCTCGCTGACGATCATCGCGACCGCCATGGTCGAGACCGGCTCCGCCGGCGACACCGTCATCTTCGAGGAGTTCAAGGGCACCGGCAACGCGGAGCTCAAGCTCGACCGCAAGATCGCCGAGCGCCGCGTCTTCCCGGCGGTGGACGTCAACCCGTCCGGCACCCGCAAGGACGAGCTGCTCATGAGCCCGGAGGAGGCGCGCATCATGCACAAGCTGCGCCGCATCCTGTCCGCGCTCGACCCGCAGCAGTCCATCGACATGCTCATCAAGCAGCTGAAGAAGACCAAGTCCAACGGCGAGTTCCTCATGGGCGTGGCCCAGTCCGCGCCGATGACCGCGAGCCAGGACGAGGAGGAGTACAGCTAATGGCCAAGCCTTCCAGCATGGGATCGCACGTCTCGCTTGTCGACGACTACGTTTCCGAATACCAGGGCATCCAGGCACAAATGGGTGACCCCGATGTCGCCGGCGACCAGGACGCGTTCCGCAAGCTGTCCAAGCGCTACGCGGAGCTGCAGCCGATCATCAAGGTCAACGACGCGCTCGTTCAGGCCCGTGAGGACCACGAGGCCGCCTCCGAGATGGCCACCGAGGACAAGGAGTTCGCCGAAGAGGCGACCCGCCTCGAGGGCGAGATCGTGCGCCTCGAGGAAGAACTCGCCGACCTGCTCGCGCCGCGCGACGAGCACGACGGCGACGACATCATCATGGAAATCAAGGCCGGTGCCGGCGGCGAGGAGGCGGCCCTGTTCGCCGGCGACCTCGCCCGCATGTACCAGAAGTACTGCGAAAAGCACGGCTTGACCTGGGACGTTCTCGACATCGCCGAGTCGGACCTCGGCGGCGTCAAGGACATGACCGTTGCTGTTAAGGCCAAGACACCCTCGCGCGACGGCGCCTGGAGCGTGCTCAAGTTCGAAGGCGGCGTGCACCGCGTCCAGCGTATCCCCGTGACCGAGTCGCAGGGCCGCATCCAGACCTCCGCCGCCGGTGTGCTCGTCTACCCGGAGCCGGAAGAGGTCGGCTCGGTCAACATCGACGAGAAGGACCTGCGCATCGACGTCTACCGTTCCTCGGGCAAGGGCGGCCAGGGTGTCAACACCACTGACTCCGCCGTGCGTATTACGCACCTGCCCACGAATATCGTGGTCACCTGCCAGAACGAACGCTCCCAGATCCAGAACCGCGCCCGCGCGATGCTCGTGCTCCAGGCACGCCTCGACCAGCTCGAGCGCGAGCGGGCGGAGGCGGAAGCCGCCGAGGGTCGCGCCTCCCAGGTGCGCACGATGGACCGTTCCGAGCGCATCCGCACCTACAACTGGCCGGAGAACCGCATCTCGGACCACCGCATCAACTACAAGGCCAACAACCTTGATTCGGTGCTCGACGGCAACATGGACGAGCTGATTACCGCTCTCCAGACACACGAGCGCCAGGAGCGCCTTGAGGCCGAGTAACAGCGCCGACCTGCGCCACCGTATCGCCCGCGCCGCCGCACTTCTGGCGGACGCGGGCGTTGCCTCGCCCGAGGTCGACGCTCGCCTCATCGCCGCAGCGCTTCTCGACGTCCCCCCGCTTGCGCTCATGTTCACCGACGCGCCCGCAGGTTTCGCCGAGGCGTACGACGCCGCTATTGCGCGCCGCGCCGCACGCGAGCCGCTGCAACACATCACGGGCACCGCCCAGTTCGGCCCACTGAAGCTGCGCCTCGGCCCTGGGGTGTTCATCCCCCGGCCGGAGACCGAAGTGCTCGCCCAATGGGCCGTTGACGCCCTCGACGGGATCGACGCGCCACTGGTGGTCGACCTGGGGACGGGGTCCGGGGCGCTGGCGATCTTCATTGCGCACGCCCGCCCGGATGCGCGTGTTATTGCGGTGGAGCGCTCGGAGGTGGCGCGCGAGTACGCGCAGGAAAATGCGGCGGCCAATGGGGCGTCGATAAGCGTGGTGGCGGGGGATATGTGTGACCCGGATCTGCTTTCCGAGTTCACCGGCGAGGTCGACCTCGTGGTGACGAACCCGCCGTACGTGCCCGAGGACCCCGACCTGCAGCCGGAGGTGTACTTCGACCCTGATGAGGCCGTGTTCTCGGGCGCGGACGGGATGGACGCGATCCGCGGGCTTGTTCCCGTCGCGGCGCGCCTGCTTACCCCGACAGGCCGCATCGGGATTGAGCACGACGACACGACCTCGCGCGCAGTGCGCGACACCGTGCACGCGAACGGGTCATTCAGCGACATCGCGGTGCTGCGAGACCTAGCTGGTCGAGAGAGGTTTGTCACCGCGGGTAAGGTAGTGCCCTGACACGCGACCGTGGTGAGGGAAACAACGAGGGAGAACCATGCCGAGCGAGATCTACAACTGCCTGACAAACGAGGGGCGCGAGCGCGGTCTGAAAGCCGCGGTTGAGGCCGCTCGCGCGGGGCAGTGCGTGGTTTTGCCCACGGACACCGTCTACGGCATCGGCGCCGACGCCTTCAACAACGACGCCGTCGCGCGCCTTTTGGCCACCAAGCGCCGCGGTCCCGACATGCCCGTCCCGGTCCTCGTCGGTTCCTGGACGACCATCCAGGGGCTCGTACGGGAATTCTCCGACACCGCTAGAATACTCGTCGAAGCGTTTTGGCCGGGCGGGCTGTCCATCATCGTGCCCGAGGCGCCCAGCCTGCCGTGGAACCTCGGCGACACGCGCGGGACTGTCCTGTTGCGCATGCCCAACCAGCCGCTCGCAATCGAGCTTCTGCGTGAGGTTGGGCCCATGGCTGTCTCGAGTGCGAACCTCAGCGGACACCAGCCGCCGACTACCGCAGCCGGTGCCCAGCACCAGTTCGGCGATTCCGTCCCCGTCTACCTCGACGGCGGCGAGGCAGAGGTGGGGGAGCCCTCCACGATCATCGACATCTCAGGGCCCGCACCTGTGATCCTGCGCGAAGGCGCCATTTCCGCCGAGCGCATCGCCGACGTCCTGGGACTGGACGCGGAGCAGCTGCGGAGAAAGTAGGTGTCAGGCGTGGGAGTACCACTGCGCGAGCTCGGACTCGTTCTGCTTGTCGCGGCTGCGATCACCTACCTCACCACAGGGGTGGTGCGCTCGCTGCTCGTGCGCACGGGCCGCGTGGCGGAGATCCGCACCCGCGACGTGCACACACAGCCAACACCCTCCGTAGGGGGCGTGGCGATGTTCACCGGTTTCGTCTCGGCGGTGTTTCTCGCCGGACAGCTGCCGGCGTTGACACGCGGATTCGCCCCGGTCACTCCCGAGATGACGGCGGTGCTTGGCGGGGCGTTCGCCATCGTGATTGTCGGTGTGATCGATGACCTGTACGAGCTCGGAGCCGTGACCAAGCTAGTCGGCCAGATCTTCGCAGCCGCACTCATGAGCGTGTTGGGGCTGGTTTTTACCGTGTTCTACCTGCCGTTCGGCGGAGGGACGTCCGTCATTTTCGACAACGTCCAAGGCGTGCTTGTCAGCGCGGTGTTCACGGTGATGCTCGTCAACGCCATCAACTTTGTAGACGGCATCGACGGACTGGCGGCCGGGCTTGGCCTCATCGCTGGGGCGGCGATTCTGCTGTACTCACTGACCGTGCTGCACGACCAGGGCGGTGCTGTCTCCGCGTATCCGCCCGCCATCATCTGCGCTGCGCTGGTGGGCATCTGCGGCGGATTTCTGCCCCACAACTTCGAACCGGCGCGCATCTTCATGGGCGATTCTGGCTCGATGCTGATTGGCCTGCTCTTGGCTGCGGCGTCGATCTCAGCCTCCGGCAAGATCAACCTTTCGCTCTACGGGGCAGCGGACTTCGTCGCGCTAATTAGCCCCATCGTGGTGGTCATGGCGGCGGTCGCGCTGCCCGTACTTGATCTCGTCTGGGCCGTGCTGCGCCGAACGGCACGTGGCCAGAGCCCGTTCGCAGCCGACGCCGGGCACATCCATCACCGCCTCCTGCGGTTGGGGCACACCCACCGGCGCACCGTCCTGGTGCTGTACCTGTGGGTCTCTGCCGTGGCTTTCGGGGCGGTCAGCTTCTCCATCGTCCCGGCGCAGTGGGCTATCGCATTTACGGCAATCGCCATAGCGGGAGCGGCAGTGCTGACGGCGGTGCCGTTTGTGAAGGGCAAGATTGGCCCGCTGCGCTCAGAGCGTGTCTCGCAGCGTTCGCCCGTTGCCCTGCAACGACGTCGCTGATGCAGTGATGTCGCTATCAAATGTGGTGGTTCGAGACACAGGGACGAGAAAAGACAGGCGCGCGGCGTTAATTTAGGCTGCTTCATAGTGCCTGTCCTTGCACTGGCTAACGGCACCCTGCCGGTGCAGTTTCGGTCCGAGTAGTGTCGTGACATCGTGCACCGCGGCTTCCTTAGCGTGCCGGAGAGACGCTAGGATGTGGCTCCGTGGCTACATCCGAGCAAAAGACAGACGACCTAACCGTTGCGGACGCGAGCGAGTTCGACAACCCGCGGCGTCCTCTGACACGCGCGCTGCGCCTGGGGGGATGGATGTTGCTGGCGCTGACTGTCGCGTCGCTCATGGGCTGGGGTGCAGCCCGCGGACTTCCCGGCATCTGGGCTGTGTTGCTTGGCGCTGTCATCGGTGGAGGGTTCGTGCTCCTTACGGCTGTCTCCGTCTTGGCGACCTCGGGTGCAACGCCGTCGGCAACGATGGCTGTGGTGCTCGGCGGTTGGCTAGTCAAGATGGTGGTCTTGATTATCGTCCTGATGCTGATCCGTGATCTCACATTTTACGATCACACAGCCTTTGCAGTGACCACGATTCTGTCGCTTATCGTGGTGCTCGGCGCGGAAGCATGGGGCGTTATTACCTCGCGTGTGAGCTATCTCGGCAGGTAACTGCACTTTGCTGTTTTTACACCTGTGAGGTGAAACCCTTCGAGTAGGTGATCTAGCTGGGTGCAGGTAGCGGAGGTGGCGCACCAGATAGGTAAACTTATAGAAATCTCTCAAGGGAGGCTTTGTAAACCTACGGAAACCCTGTAGATTCAGTGACTGTTCATTGTGCGATCCGCCGCCGCCGGTGGGGATCTAAGATTTAGGAGCTTTATGTCCAGACACTTATTCTTAGGGTTTTCGAGGAGGTCTGTTACAGCGGTAGCAGTGATCCTCGCGCTCATTCTAGGCGTGACAGTTTTTGGCGCAAGCCCTCGCGCGCACGCAGCCACGGTAACGCCCACAGTGACAAAGTTTGAACTGTTGGGTCCTGACGGTCAGCCAACGACTGCCGTGACATATCAAACTCCGTACACTTTCAACTTTGAGTTCCAAGTTCCGGACGGGACGCAACCAGGCGACACATTTACCGTCGCTATTCCTGAAGGTTTTACTCCGATTTCGGCTAATTTGGGAAGTGGCAACTCGAAGGCTGTTGTTGACGGTCAGAAGGTTGAGGTCACAATCGGTGATGAGTTGCTAGGTCAAATCGGCATTAAGGGCGGCCTATCAATCGTCGCCAATTTTACCGAGACTCTTCGGGAAGCAACTCCTGCGACCATTGAAGTCCAATTTGGTAATGAGAAGATTTATGAAGAGATCCACAAGGGAGCCGGGCCGCCGCCGGCGCCGGATATGGTGATCAACAAGTGGTCTGGGTACAGCACGCACGACGTGAACTTGGCCAAAGAACTCAAGCTGCAGAGTCCGCGTTATAACTACAACTGGATTAAGCCTGTAGAAGGCCAAACCATGGCGCATTGGTTTATCGAGCTGAATAACTGGCAGGGCAAGCTCGACCCGGGGGTAATTGGACAGGAAATTGAAATTTCGGACAGTATCAGCGGTCTTCCTACAGACTTCACTCCAGGGGTGGAGGTTTCACAGGTTCCGCAAGGCTTTAACCAGATTACTGAAGAACAAGTTGCTTCCCTTCTTGAAGGATCAATTCTCCGTAACTTCTTCACTATCACTATCAGGGAGAAAAACGAAGCAGGTGAATATGTTAATCGCACCTTCTCGGCTTTGGAGTACCCGTCGATGCTTGATTACATCGACTTCACCGGTAATGGTTTTACCTTCAGGGTTTCTGACTTCTTCAAATCCATTAACGTAACAGCCTCAGATCGAGCTCAGTATGCCTTGAACTACTACTCGCTCGTGCCCGCGAAAAACGCAAACGTCACCAATGTCGCTACGGTCAAAACCACGGAGCATCCGGGAGGCGTCAGCGATCCCGGGTGGTTCAAGACGATTACGGCTGATGGATGGATTTGGGGTGATCAGCCTCTTACCTCCGTTGTCCTTAAGAAGGTATGGAGTGGTTTGGGCGAAGGAGAGACCGCTCCACAAGCGACTTTCGAGCTTCTCGCCGATGGAGTACCAGCAGTGGACATCAACAATAAGCCGATTCCACGGTTGGTCCTGGAAGACGGTGTCACCGAGGGAAAATGGGATAAACTGCCCACTCAGAGTGGCAGGAATGTTCCAATTGAGTACACCGTCAAGGAGCTGAGTGTAGAAGGTTGGAAGACTGAGGTCTCGGGCTCCTACACCCCAAGTCTAAGTGACTTGGGCAATATTCCCGCAGGCGAAGTAACCGTGACGAACTCCAAGATTTCTCCGTCGACGCCTGTTACGACTGAGCCGACTACGACGGAGCCGACCACAACCGAGTCGACCACGACGACCACGACGGAGCCGACGACGACGACCACGACGGAGCCGACGACGACGACCACGACGGAGCCGACGACGACGACGACGACCACGACGGAGCCGACGACGACGACGACCACGACGGAGCCGACGACGACGACCACGACGGAGCCGACGACGACGACGACCACGACGGAGCCGACGACGACGGAGCCGACGACGACCACGACCGAGTCGACTACGACCACGACCGAGTCGACTACGACCACGACCGAGCGGACCACGCCGACTTCGACGGAGCCGAATATGCCGGCCCGGCCGCGGCCAGGAGCCAGCTCAACCGCCACGACTACGCCCTTGTCGGGAGGATCCACGTTCCAGGATGGTCCTACGCCTGGCGGCTAGTCCGAGTCTCACAAAACTGAGTCCAATACTCCCAAGGGTGAGTCAGCGCTCGCAAATACTGGAGCAAATTCTGGTGGGCTTTTCGCGCTTGCAGCGTTAAGCATTCTCGCGGGTGCCGGTCTTATCATCTGGCGGCGCAGGACAGCATAAGGGCTGTTCTTGGAGGTCCGTTCGTTCGCCTTCCCGATTTTGTAGAATCGGTGGGCGCTAGGCGGAATCGTCAATGGCCGGTGTGGGGTAATGAAACTACCCCACACCGGCCTTTTGAGTCTCTATGCAACATTCGCACTGTTCGCTGAAAGCACCCTCGTCTACGGGCTAAGGGGCGAACGGGAATGCGGACCTTTTGTTAGGCGCGACTGGCCATTAACTGCGCGTTGCGCCGAAACCGAAACAAGTAGAAAACAGAAAAACGAGAACGCGGCCCGTTGGGGGCCGCGTTCTCGTATTGACCATCTTACTGCTTGATGCCTGAGCCATCGATGACGATGGCTACCTTTTCGGAGACCAGCACGCCGCCGGAGCCCATCGGGGCCTGGAAGTCGATGCCGAAGTCCGTGCGGTTGATCGTCGTCGATGCCTCGAAACCGATGCGGGTGTTGCCGAACGGGTCGGTGTCGACACCGGTGATCTCGACGTCGAGGGTGACCGGCTTGGTCACGCCCTTAATGGTGAGGTCGCCGGTGACGGTGCCGCGCGCATCGTCAATATCGAAACCGGTCGAGGTGAAAGTCATCTCGGGGAACTTCTCCACGTCGAAAAAGTCCTCTCCGCGGACGTGGGCGTCCCGGTCTGCGTTGTTGGTGTTGACCGAGCTGGTTTTGATGACGGCCTCGGCGCGCGATGTGGAGGAGTCGTCACCGTCAACAGTTACCGTCCCAGTGAAGTCATCGAAGTTGCCCCGGACCTTCGTGACCATTGCGTGGCGGGTGACAAAGCCGATGTTGCTGTGAGCGGGGTCGATGTTCCAGGTTCCTGCGAAATCGGTCATGAGGGCCTCCTTGAAGCGGATTGATGATGTGGCAACAAACATAGCAGGCATTGATGACTTGTCAACAATGGGACCTTGGGGCGGTTTGCTGGTGCCGCGCAGTCCGGTAAATGTGCTGCTCCGGGTTGTCGATAGGGCCTCTCAGGTCGATTTATACGTATTGCATTCTGAGTGGGATGGCGGTCTTGGTGTTTGGGAATAATTCTCCGTCGCGTCCAAAACAAATACTGAGCGTAGACGCCAATATTTGTGGTGTTTTCGGTGCTCAAGGCCACTCTAAGGGGAGGGGCGAAAAACCAACACCCCCATACGCTCCGAAACCGTAATCAACCTGTTAGGCTATCCGCTGGGTTAGCTTGAGGTATCTAAAGGCCCGCTAATGAGTGGGCAATACGCTGCCTGAAGAAACATCCCCTGCACCGCGGTCGCTGATGTGCGACGGAGTCCGCCGCGGGAGCAGTTGTCTCGTAGACGTCCATCGCACCGCGTCCGCATCTGTTGGCGCGGCCCGAGAACGGGAGAGAACGCTGAGCGTTACAACTTTGGCCGAGGGCATGAAGGGTTCCTTCCACGCGCCCGCACTTGGTCCAGAATTTTTCCCGGGGCAAACGTACGGCCAGCTCATCGGCGAGGACTTCGCCAATGGGTGGTTCGCATTGGATCGCATCATGATTGTCCGCCTGTTCGTGGCGGCAGTCCTGGTGCTTCTTTTTGCTATTGCGTTTAGGAAGCCGAAGCTGGTTCCTAAAGGTCTGCAGAATCTAGCGGAGATGGGCGTGGACTTTGTCCGCGTCAACATCGCAGAGGACACGCTGGGCAAGAAGGACGGCAAGCGATTCCTTCCGGTTATCGCCACCATCTTTTTCACGATCTTGTTCATGAATGCAGCGACGATCATTCCGGGTCTCAACATTTCCCCGAACTCGCGTATCGGTATGCCGATCGTGCTCGCGGTTGTTGCCTATATCGCAATGATCTACGCCGGCGTTCAGCGCTACGGCGCAAGCTACTTCAAGCACTCGGTCGTGATTCCTGGGCTGCCGCCCTTCCTCCACCTGCTGGTGGTTCCCATCGAGATCTTCTCGACCTTCATTCTGCGCCCGGTCACACTGGCGCTTCGTCTTATGGCGAACTTCCTGGCCGGTCACATCATTCTCGTCCTGTTGTACTCCGCCACGAATTTCTTCTTCTGGCAGCTTAACGCTTGGACGGGTTTGAGTGGACTGACCCTCATCGCAGCAATCCTGTTCACCCTGTACGAGTTGATCATCATCTTCCTGCAGGCGTACATCTTCGCTCTTCTGACGGCTGTGTACATCGAACTGTCGCTGCACGCTGATTCGCACTAGCACAAGCGCGAAACCGGCCACACTACAAAACCCCATAACTTTTTGTCACACGCCCGCCTCGCGGAATATCGCAGACGGGCACCAAGAAAGGGAACGACTTTCACATGAACGACATCATCCTCGCTCAGGCAAACGAGACTGTTACCGCCTTCGACGGTCTGCAGTCCATCGGCTACGGTATCGCCACCATCGGCCCCGGCATCGGTATCGGCATGCTCGTCGGTAAGACCGTCGAGGGCATGGCTCGCCAGCCCGAGATGGCCGGTCAGCTCCGCACCACCATGTTCCTGGGTATCGCCTTCGTCGAGGCGCTCGCCCTCATCGGCCTCGTTGCCGGCTTCCTGTTCTAAGAAGAACTGACGCACAACTCGTACCCCTTCTTAGATCAGGAGCAACCCATGACAAACGTCACTAACTTTATTGTGGCGGCGGAAGGTCACGCGCTCCCTCTCGAGAGCGAGCCCTCGATCCTTCTTCCCGCCATGTACGACGTGGTTTGGTCTTTGGTCGTCTTCATCGTCGTCTTCCTGCTCTTCTGGAAGTTTGTGCTTCCGAAGTTCCAGGAAGTGCTCGCGGAGCGCGAAGACCGGATCAAGGGCGGCATTGAGCGTGCTCAGGTTGCCCAGGCCGAGGCCAAGGCTGCTCTGGAGAGGAACAACGCTGAGCTCGCCGAGGCGCGCGCCGAGGCAGCCGAGATCCGCGAAGCCGCGCGTGCACGCGGCAAGGAAATCGAGGCAGCAGCCCGCGCCAACGCCGAGGCCGAGTCCCGCCGTATTGTCGCAGCCGGCGAAAAGCAGCTGCAGGCATCGCGCGAGCAGGTCGTCTCCGAGCTGCGCAACGAGATGGGCCAGAACTCCATCAGCTTGGCTGAGCGTCTGCTCGGCACCGAGCTGGCGGACTCTACCCGCCGCTCGAACACGATCGACGACTTCCTGGCCGAGCTCGACAACGTCTCGACGAGGAAGTAGGCGAGATGAAGGCAGCTAGCCGCGAAGCACAGGCAAACGTCGAACGCGAGCTCGACGCGCTCATCCGCGATGCCGGTAACGGCGATGCAGCAGATGTCCGCGTCGCCACTGCAGCGCAGATCGGCACCGAGCTCTTCCTCGTCGTCGACCAGTTGGACAAGGAACGCGCACTCCGCGTTGCCGCAGCTGACTCCTCGCTGGACGCAACGCAGCGCCAGGGCATCCTCGATGATGTTTTCGGAGCGAAGGTTGCAGAGCCCACCCGGGCCGTGTTGCGCCTCGTTGCCGGCCAGGAATGGTCCACGCCGCGCGACATGCGTTCCGGTCTGATTCACCTTGGACGCCGCGCACTCATGCTCGCCGCGCAGGAGCAGGGCCAGCTCGAACAGGTCGAAAGCGAGCTATTCCAGCTTTCCTTCCTCTTGGAGGGGGAGAAGGAGCTCACGCAGCTTTTGTCCGACCGCACTGCGGACGCGAAGCAGAAGCGCAGCCTTCTGGCCAGCGTGCTCTACGGCAAGGTGACCATGTTTACCGAGGCTCTTGCGCTGCAGGTAATCGGCCGCCCGGTCCACAACCCGATCGATGATCTTGCCGCTGTGGCGGACGAGGTCGCGGGCATGCGTGGCAAGACTGTGGCTCGAGTCACCGCGGCCGAGGCTCTCGATGAGTCTCAGCGCGAGACGCTTGCCGGGAAGCTTCAGAAGATTTATGGCCAGGACATCGCTGTTCACACCGAGGTAGACCCCAGCCTCCTCGGCGGAATGGTGATTCGGGTTGGCGACGAGGAAATCGACGGTTCGACGCGGGGCAAGCTCACGCGTCTGCGCGCCGACCTTGCCGCGAGCATGGCCTACTAGACAAAAATATGCTGGAACAAACTACCGAGAGCAGGAAGAACATGGCGGAGCTGACGATCTCCTCCGATGAGATCCGTAGCGCGATAGCGAACTACACCTCGAGCTACTCTGCGGAGGCCTCCCGTGAGGAGGTCGGCGTGGTGATTTCGGCTGCCGACGGCATCGCCCAGGTTTCTGGGCTGCCGGGCTGCATGACGAATGAGCTGCTCGAGTTCCCCAACGGTGTCATCGGTGTCGCACAGAACCTTGATACCGACACCATCGGTGTCGTTGTCCTGGGCAACTTCGAGACCCTCACCGAGGGCGACAAAGTCAAGAGGACCGGAGAGGTCCTGTCCATCCCGGTCGGGGAGCAATTCCTTGGCCGCGTTATTAACCCCTTGGGCCAGCCGATTGACGGCCTGGGCCCGATCGAGTCCACCGAGGAGCGCGCACTTGAGCTCCAGGCCGCAGGTGTCCTCGACCGTCAGCCGGTCGAGGAGCCGATGGCCACCGGCATCAAGGCTATCGACGCCATGACGCCGATCGGGCGTGGTCAGCGCCAGCTGATCATCGGTGACCGCAAGACCGGCAAGACCGCGGTCTGCATTGACACGATCCTGAACCAGAAGTCCTACTGGGAGACGGGTGACCCGTCCCAGCAAGTTCGATGCATCTACGTTGCCGTGGGCCAGAAGGGTTCCACCATCGCAGGTGTCCGTGCGACCCTCGAGGAGCACGGCGCTCTGGAGTACACCACCATCGTGGCGGCTCCCGCGTCTGACTCCGCCGGCTTCAAGTGGCTCGCACCGTTCTCCGGTGCTGCCCTTGGCCAGCACTGGATGTACCAGGGCAAGCACGTCCTGGTCATCTTTGACGACCTGACCAAGCAGGCTGAGGCCTACCGTGCGATCTCCCTGCTGCTGCGCCGCCCGCCGGGCCGCGAGGCATACCCGGGTGACGTGTTCTACCTGCACTCCCGTTTGCTGGAGCGCGCCGCGAAGCTTAACGACGAGCTCGGTGCCGGTTCGCTGACCGCCCTGCCGATCATTGAGACCAAGGCGAACGACGTCGGAGCCTTCATTCCGACCAACGTCATCTCGATTACCGACGGCCAGGTCTTCCTGCAGTCCGACCTCTTCAACCAGGGTGTGCGCCCGGCTATCGACGTCGGTATCTCCGTCTCCCGTGTCGGTGGTGCCGCGCAGACCAAGGGCATGAAGAAGGTTGCCGGTAACCTGCGTCTCGACCTCGCGGCGTACCGCGACCTCGAGTCATTCGCTGCCTTCGCCTCCGACCTGGATGCCGCGTCGAAGCGACAGCTCGAGCGTGGCCAGCGACTGGTCGAGCTACTGAAGCAGCCGGAGAACTCCCCGCAGCCGGTCGAGCAGCAGATCATCTCGATCTGGCTCGCCAACGAGGGCGCCTTCGACGTCGTTCCCGTCGAGGACGTTCGCCGTTACGAGTCCGAGCTGCACGAGCACCTCCGCGCCAATGCTTCTGAGGTCTACGACCAGATCGCTGGTGGCAAGGCCCTCGACGAGCAGTCCCAGGAGACGCTTAAGCGCGTCAACGACGAGTTCGCGCGCACCTTCCAGTCCTCGGACGGCGAGCGTATCGTTCGCGAGCCTGAGGCTGATGTCCTGGACGCCAATGAGGTTTCCAAGAACCAGCTCAACGTCAACCGCACCAAGTAGTTACCGACTTGGACAAGCAATACGAAAGGAAAGGAGGGGAGTAGACCATGGCAACACTTCGCGAATTGCGTGACCGTATCCGGTCCGTCAACTCGACTAAGAAGATCACCAAGGCCCAGGAGCTGATCGCGACTTCGCAGATCACCAAGGCTCAGCAGCGCGTCGAGGCGGCCAAGCCGTACGCCGACGAGATGCAAAAAGTCATGGAACGCCTCGCTGCCGCGAGCTCCCTCGACCACCCCATGCTCCGCGAGCGTGAGAACGGTCGAGTCGCGGCAATCCTCGTGGTCACCTCTGACCGCGGTATGGCTGGCGGTTACAACCACAACGTTCTCAAGAAGGCTGCGGAGCTCGAGCGCATGCTGAAAGAGTCGGGTTACGACGTTGTTCGCTACGTCACTGGTGGCAAGGGCGTCACCCACTACAAGTTCCGTGACATGGATGTCGCTGGATCGTGGACCGGGTGGAGCCAGAAACCGTCGTGGAAGGGGACGCACGATGTGCGCCACCACCTTATCGACGGCTTCCTCGCCGGTTCCGAGGGCACAGTCAAAGCCCGCGATGGCGTCGACTCCACGAGCGAGAATGGTGTCCGCGGTTTCGACCAGGTTCACGTGGTCTACACCGAGTTCGTCTCCATGCTCTCCCAGGAGGCTCGCGTCCACCAGCTGCTGCCGATCGAGCCGGTTCTCTCCGAGTTCGAGTACGAGCAGGAGGACATGCTGTCGACGAGTGGTACCACCCAGCCGGACATGGAGTTCGAGCCGGATCCGGACACGCTGATGGAGCATCTGCTTCCGGCATACGTGTCCAGGACGCTGTACTCGATCTTCTTGGAGTCCTCGGCAAGCGAGTCCGCCTCGCGCCGTACCGCCATGAAGAACGCGACGGATAACGCGACAGACCTGGCTAACAACCTGTCGCGTGAGGCCAACCAAGCCCGTCAGGCAAAAATCACCCAGGAAATCACCGAGATTATCGGCGGCGCTGGCGCGCTGTCCGGTAGCGGAGAAAGTGACTAAATCATGACAACTGCTCACTCTTACGAGGGGCGCATCGACGAGCCGGCGGGCGGCGCTGAGACCACCGAGGCTCAGGCCACGTCCGCCGGTGCCGTGAACACTCAGAACCCTGCCGGTTCCGAGAACGGCCGTGTCGTGCGCGTCATCGGTGCAGTCGTCGACGTGGAATTCCCGCGCGGCGAGCTGCCCGAGCTGTACAACGCTGTTCACGTCGACATTGAGTTCGGCGAACTGTCCAAGACCATCACGCTCGAGGTCGCCCAGTTCCTGGGTGACAACCTCGTGCGCACCATCGCCATGGCGCCGACCGACGGTCTCGTGCGTGGCGCTCAGGTCCGCGACTCCGGTAACCCGATCTCTGTTCCGGTCGGCGACCAGGTCAAGGGCCACGTCTTCAACGCTCTCGGCGAGTGCCTCGACGACCCGTCGGTAGGCGTTGACGGCGAGCGCTGGGGCATCCACCGCGAGCCGCCGGCCTTCAAGGACCTCGAGGGTAAGACTGAGATCCTTGAGACCGGTATCAAGGTCATTGACCTTCTGACCCCGTACGTCAAGGGCGGCAAGATCGGCCTGTTCGGCGGCGCGGGCGTGGGCAAGACGGTTCTCATCCAGGAGATGATTACCCGTATCGCCCGCGAGTTCTCCGGTACCTCCGTGTTCGCCGGCGTCGGCGAGCGCACCCGTGAGGGCACCGACCTCTTCCTCGAGATGGAGGACATGGGCGTTCTTCCCGACACAGCCCTTGTCTTCGGCCAGATGGACGAGCCGCCCGGGGTCCGTATGCGTGTGGCCCTGTCCGGCCTGACCATGGCGGAGTACTTCCGTGATGAGCAGAACCAAGACGTGCTGCTCTTCATCGACAACATCTTCCGCTTCACCCAGGCAGGTTCCGAGGTTTCGACCCTTCTGGGCCGTATGCCCTCTGCCGTGGGCTACCAGCCCACCCTGGCTGACGAGATGGGTGTTCTCCAGGAGCGCATCACCTCGACCAAGGGCCGTTCGATTACGTCTCTGCAGGCCGTCTACGTGCCGGCGGACGACTACACCGACCCGGCTCCGGCGACGACCTTCGCCCACCTCGATGCAACCACGGAGCTTTCCCGCTCCATCGCATCGAAGGGTATCTACCCTGCAGTGGACCCGCTGACCTCGACCTCTCGTATTCTCGAGCCGGGCATCGTCGGCGAGCGACACTACAGCGTCGCCCAGAAGGTGATCGGTATCCTGCAGAAGAACAAGGAGTTGCAGGACATCATCGCCATCCTCGGTATGGACGAGCTGTCCGAAGAGGACAAGATCACCGTCATGCGCGCACGTAAGATCCAGCGCTTCCTCGGCCAGAACTTCTTCGTTGCGAAGAAGTTCACCGGCGACGAGGGTTCCTACGTGCCGCTCGAGGAGACCATCGACGCATTCGACAAGCTCTGCGAGGGCGAGTTCGACGCCTACCCGGAGCAGGCATTCTCCAACCTTGGCGGTCTCGAGGACGTCGAGGCACAGTACAAGAAGCTGCAGGAGAAGTAGGAGGCCCGTCATGGCAGAAATCACCGTGCAACTGGTCTCGGTCGACCGCATGCTCTGGTCCGGCCAGGCAAGTATCCTCACGGCTCAGACCACTGAGGGTGAGATCGGCATTCTGCCCGGCCACGAGCCGCTCCTTGGCAAGCTCAAGGACAACGGCGTTGTCACCATCCGCCCTGTCGACGGTGAGCGCATTGTCGCCGCCGTGCAGGGAGGTTTCCTCTCCGTCACTGGAGACAAGGTGACCATTCTGGCGGACTACGCCATCTTCGCCGACGAGGTCGACTCCGCTTCGGCGGAATCTGAGCTCGACAACGAGGATGACCGCCTGAAGTCCCGCGCGCAGGCTGAGCTTGCCGCGGTGCGCCGCAGCTCTGGCCGCTAGGAAAGCAGCCTGCTGGTTGCAAGGACCCCCGCCCCTTCACTGGGGCGGGGGTCCTTGTCATAGTGCGCGACTCGATGGAGTTGCTCCTATCCACGTCAGCGGTAAAATTGTTGAGAACAATCGACTATCGGGCAGGAGTGATCGATGCAGTATGTGATGTACTTCCTTCTCCTCATCGTCGTTCTCGCCGTGTTGGCGGCGGCGTGGCGCTTCACCAGGTTCCGCAACGCTGGGGCGACGGGCCTTTTCCGATTGTTGCCTGCACAGGGGGTGCACGGCTGGCGGCATGGGGTGCTGCGTTACAAGGGGGAGGAGCTGTTGTTTTACAAGCTTCGGTCCCTATCGCTGACGAACGACCTCATCCTGAACCGTCGAGACATCACCATTGACGGCTTCCGTGAGCTCACTGCACAGGAGCACGACTTCATCCCAGGAGTAAGCCAGGTCCTGCAGCTGACCAGCCCCCGCGGCAGCTTCGAGTTCGCTGGCCAACGCCACGCTCAGATGGCGCTGATTTCGTGGGTGGAGGCGGCACCGGACCGCCGCCAGGAGCGCCGTGACCTGACGTTTTGGGCCCACCAGGAGCACCAGGCGCATCATCGTGGCAACAATCCGCGCTCCCATAAGTCGGGCGGACGCTAGGAGCTTTGCGCAGACGGTAGTCTGTTCAGCATGCGTTTGCTCGTTGCCCAGTGCTCTGTCGATTACGTCGGGCGCCTTGATGCCCACCTCCCGAGTGCGAAACGTCTCATCCTGGTCAAGGCTGACGGTTCCGTCTCGGTCCACGCGGACGACCGCGCGTACAAGCCGCTGAACTGGATGACGCCCCCGTGCACGGTGACCGAGGAAACGGTCGAAGATCTCGACGGGGAGGACACCGGGGATCGGCTCTGGATCGTGGAGAACACGAAGGGCGAGCAGCTGCGGATCACCATCCAGGAGGTTGTGCACGACACCGAAGTCGAGCTCGGTGTCGATCCGGGCTTGGTCAAAGATGGGGTGGAGGCGCACCTGCAGGAGCTGCTCGCCGAGCACATTTCCACTCTCGGCGAGGGGTACACGCTTGTTCGACGCGAGTATCCGACTGCGATTGGTCCTGTCGACATCCTCGCCCGCGACGCCAACGGGAAAACGGTCGCGGTGGAGGTCAAGCGCCGCGGCGGAATTGACGGCGTGGAGCAGCTAACGCGCTACGTTGAGCTGCTCAACCGAGACGAGCTCCTCGCGCCAGTCACGGGCGTCTTCGCGGCTCAGGAGATCAAGCCTCAGGCACGCACTTTGGCTGCCGACCGTGGCTTTCGCTGCCTTGTGCTCGACTACGACGAGTTGCGCGGGATTGAGTCCAACGAGCTGCGACTGTTCTAGGTCACACTGGAGAAAGAGTCACTCATGCCTAGGCGCAACAGACGCAGCAACGTCACCCCGTCGCGCGGGCTGCCTCGCGACGGTTCCACTTTTCTTGGAACCCGCGAGGTCGAGGGGCCGTCGTGGACACATGGCGAGACATATCTGATGCGCGTCATCGGGTCGGCCGCGGCGGTGAAGTTCTACGTCTGCCCAGGGTGCAACCAGAACATCCCGCCCGGAGTTACCCACGTTGTGGCCTGACCCCGCGACACCGGCCGGGGAGGAGACGACCGGAGGCATTGGCACCGGCATTGCTGGGATCGTCGCTAAGCTTGGTGCCATGATTGTTGCATTTTCTGTTGCCCCTGCCGTGGCTGACAATCCGGAGGCTGAGCTGTCGGGCGCGGTCGCCGAGGCTGTCCGCGTTGTTCGGGAGTCTGGACTGCCGAACGAGACCAACGCGATGTTTACCCTCATCGAGGGCGAATGGGACGAGGTCATGGACGTGATCAAGCGTGCCACCCAAGCCGTGGAAGCGGTGTCGCCGCGCGTTTCTCTTGTGATCAAGGCGGATATCCGCCGTGGCTACACGGACATGCTGCACCAAAAGGTGGAGTCGTTGAACAAGCACTTCGAGGCAGAGGAGAACAATGGCTAATTTCGGATCTGGTGCGTTTGACCTTTCGGCCCTGAACCAGACGGAGCCTGCCAACGGCACAGGCGGCGGGGAGTTCCAGGCGTTTATTACCGCGACCCAGGACAATCTCGAGGCCGAGGTGTTGCGCATGTCTGCGAAGATCCCGGTTATTCTCCTGGTCGGGTCGTCGGCGTCGGGGGAATCCGAGCAGCTCAAGGCGACATTTACTGAGCTTTCCGCGGGCCAGCGCAGCTTCCGCGTGGCGTACGTCGACGTGGACAAGCACCCCATGCTGCCGCAGATGCTCGGCGTGCAGCAGGTACCGACCACACTGGCGCTGGCAGCGGGACGTCCGGTGGCCAGCTTCCCTGGCGTGCAGCCGCGCGAGCAGCTCGCACAGTGGGTGTCGGCGCTTGTTTCCCAGGTCGGCCCGCAGCTCGAGGGGCTTGGCGGCGCGGAAGGCGCAGACGAATCCGAAGCGCAGGATCCGCGCCTGGAGCAGGCCAGTGAGCTGCTCAACGCCGGGGATTTTGACGGGGCAACGGCGGTTTACGACGAGATCCTGGCGCAGGATCCCTCCAACGCCGAGGTAAAGCAGGCCAAGGCCACCGTCGCGGTGCTCAAGCGCCTCGACCCGCAGAACCGCACCACCGACCCGCTGGCAGAGGCAGACGCGGCCCCGGCGGACGTGGACAAGCAGCTCGACGCCGCCGACGCCGAGGTCGTTGCCGGGGCACCGGAGCGCGCATTCGACCGACTGTTGGCACTGGTGAAAGCCGAGCCGCGCGCGAAGGAACGGTTGCTCGAACTGTTCACTCTGTTCGAGCCCGCAGATCCCCGTGTGATCGAGGCCCGCACGAAGCTGGCCTCGGCGCTGTTCTAACGACGCATTAGCTCACCAGGCGGTAGTACTGGGTACTCATCGCGGGCAGGTGGAGCGAGACGGACTGCTCGAAGTTGTCCCACTGCGTCGGCTCCGTGTGCACCATACGGGGCAGGTCGTTGCCGGCGCCGCCGTAGACGGCGTCGTCGGTGTTGACAACCATCTCCCAGTTACCGGCCTCGGGAAGCCCGAGGCGGTAGTCCAGGTGCGAGGCTCCGGAGAGGTTGACCACGGCGAGCACGGGTACGCCGTCGGCGCCCCAGCGGATGTACGCCAGGACGTTGCGGTTGGCATCGTCGCTCTTGATCCACTGGAACCCGAGCGGGGTGTTGTCCTGAGAGAACAGCGCCGGGGTGTCGCGGTAGACACGGTTGAGGTCGCGCACGAGGCGCTGGATGTCGCGGTGGTAGCCGTGCCCCCAGGAATCGGAGACGTTATCCCAGTTGATGGAGTGCGCCTCGTCCCATTCGGTTGTCTGGCCCCACTCGCAGCCCATAAACATCAGCTGCTTGCCGGGGTGGGAGAACATGTAGCCGTAAAGTGCGCGCAGGCCAGCGGCCTTGTTCCAGTCGTCGCCAGGCATGCGGTCCCAGAGTGAGCCCTTGCCGTGGACGACCTCGTCGTGGGAGAACGGCAGCACGTACTTCTCCGAAAACGCGTAGACCAGCGAGAAGGTGATCTCGTTGTGGTGGTAGGAGCGGTGGATCGGGTCGAGGGAGAAGTATTCCAGGGTGTCGTTCATCCAGCCCATGTTCCACTTCAGGCTGAAGCCGAGCCCGCCGGAAGACGTTTGCGCGGTCACACCGGGCCACGCGGTGGACTCTTCCGCGATAGTGACCACGCCAGGGTGGGTGCGGTGGACCGTCGCGTTCATCTCTTGGAGGAACTGCACCGCATCCCAGTTCTCGCGCCCGCCGTGCTGGTTGGGCAGCCACTCGCCGGGCTGTCGGGAGTAGTCGAGGTAGAGCATAGAGGCCACCGCGTCGACGCGCAGGCCGTCGAGGTGGAACTCCTCGCACCAGTACAGCGCATTGGCCACGAGGAAGTTGCGGACCTCGTTGCGGCCGAAGTCGAAAACGTAGGTGCCCCATTCCTTCTGCTCGCCGCGGCGCCAGTCCGGGTGTTCGTAGAGGGCGGTGCCGTCGAAGCGGGCGAGCGCCCAGTCGTCTTTGGGGAAGTGAGCGGGGACCCAGTCGACGATGACGCCGATCCCGTTCGCGTGGAGGGTGTCCACGAGCTCGCGGAACTCGTCCGGGGTGCCCCAGCGCGCGCTCGGGGCGTAGTAGCCGCTGACCTGGTAGCCCCAGGAGCCGCCGAAGGGGTGCTCGGCGACGGGGAGGAACTCGACGTGGGTAAAGCCGTGGTCCACGAGGTGGGGCACGAGCTCCTCAGTCAGGGTGCGATACGTCGCCCCCTGCTTCCAGGATCCGATGTGGCACTCGTAGACACTCATGGGGGCGTTCGTGGCGTCGACGCCTTGGCGCTGACGCATCCAGTCGTCGTCGCTCCACGCGAAGCTCGACGGCTCGGCGACGACCGAGACCGTCTCCGGGGGAGTCAGCGTCCGCTTCGCCATGGGGTCGGCCTTGTCGATGCGCGTCCCGTCTGCCGTGTGAACGGCAAACTTGTAGGAGGTGCCGGGTTCAATACCCGGGATGAAGATCTCCCACACCCCAGACGAACCGAGTGTGCGCATCGGGTACTGGTTGGGGTTCCAACCGCAGAAGTCGCCGATGACAGCCACGCCCTGCGCGTTGGGAGCCCACACGGCAAAGGACGTGCCGCGAACCTCACCGAGAGTGGTGGAATAGGAGCGAACGTTTGCGCCGAGGACATCCCAGAGGCGCTCGTGGCGGCCCTCGCTGATCAGGTGGAGATCCAGCGATCCCAGGGTGGGCAGGAAGTGGTACGGGTCTGCGATGATGGCCGTTGTTCCGCCTGGGTAGGTCACGTGGAGGCGGTAGTCGGGGGCTCGGTCGTCGTCAAGCTCGGCGACCCAGATGTCGTCGCCCGTAGCGGTCATCGGCACGTGAGTGTTGTGGATGAGCAGCTCCACTCGCTCAGCGCCGAGGATCCGCGTGCGCACCACGGAGCCGTCGCCGGTGGCGTGCCAGCCGTAGAAGTCGTGGGGCGCGTGGTGCTTGCAGGCGAGCAGGCGAGCAAGGTCTTGCTCGGGAATGAGGAGCTTCGGGTCGATGCCCATGGACTTGTCCTTAGGGATGTGTCGGGTCGTTGCGGGGAGGGTTTCGTCTGTCTGACGCTACCGGATATCGTGGTTACGGCCGGTAGTCATGGTCGGAAATCTGGCGGAACGCGAGCGCTTCGCGACGCTGCGGGTTGACGTCCGGAAGCCGGAAGATGTGAGCGACGTTGTTGTCGGGGGCGAGGCGCACATAGTTTCCGGCGCCTGCGACCCAGGTGTAGCGCCCACCGGTGACAAGGTCGTGGACTACGAACGACTCACCCGGGTTGAGGCCGATGGCCTCGGCATCGACGTAGACGGTTGCCTCCTGTGCAGATGCGGGGTCGAGGTTGACCACGACGAGCACCGCGTTGCCGGTGATCGCGTCGACCTTGGAGTAGGCGAGGATCTGGTCGTTGGGCGCCTCGTGGAAGCGGATCTGGCGCAGCTGCTGCAGGGCCGGGTTGTCGCGGCGGATGGAGTTGAGCAGCGTCAGGTACGGCTCGAGAGACTCTCCGCGTTCGAGCGCGCCCGTGAAGTCGCGCGGGCGCAGCTCGTACTTCTCCGAGTCGAGGTATTCCTCGCTGCCCTCGTGCACGGGCTCGAACTCGTAGAGTTCGTAGCCGGAGTACACGCCCCACAGCGGGCTCAGCGTCGCCGCCAGGGTGGCGCGGATAGCAAAGACCGCGGGGCCGCCTGTCTGCAGGCTGGCGTGAAGGATGTCGGGGGTGTTGACGAAGAGGTTGGGGCGGGAGACATCGGCGACGTCGACAAGCGAGCGCGCGAAGTCGGTGAGCTCGGCCTTGGTCGTCTTCCACGTGAAGTGGGTGTACGACTGGGAGAACCCGGCCTTGGACAGCCCGTACATGCGCGGCGCGCGGGTGAACGCCTCGGCAAGGAAGATGACCTCGGGGTGAGTCTCGTGCACGGTGGAGATGAGCCAGTGCCAGAAGTTCACCGGCTTGGTGTGGGGATTGTCCACGCGGAAGGTGGTGATGCCCAGATCCACCCAGTACATGAGCACGCGGTAGATCTCCTCGTACAGGGTCTCCGGCGCGTTGTCGAAGTTGATGGGGTAGATGTCCTGGTACTTCTTCGGCGGGTTTTCGGCGTAGGCAATGGTGCCATCGGCAAGCACGGTGAAGAACTCCGGGTGTTCCTTAGCCCACGGGTGGTCGGGCGCGGCCTGGAGGGCGAAGTCCAGGGCTATTTCCAGGCCGAGGTCAGCGGCGTGTTCGAGCATTGCCACGAACTCGTCTTCGCCACCGAGCTCGGGGTGGAACGCGTCGTGGCCGCCGTCGGCGGAGCCCACGGCCCACGGCGAGCCGACGTCGCCATCTTCCGGGGTCAACGAGTTGTTGCGGCCCTTGCGGTTCTCGGTTCCGATCGGGTGGATCGGGGGGAAGTAGACGGTGTCAAAGCCCATTGCAGCGACGCGGTCGAGTGCTTGTGCGGTCGTGGCCCACGTACCGTGGACGGGGCGGCCCGCTGCGTCGCGGCCGCCGGTGGAGCGGGGGAACAGCTCGTACCAGGAATTGACCAGGGCCTCGCGGCGCTCCACGAGGATGTCGCAGACCGGACCGCGGGTGACCAGCTCGCGCAGCGGGTAAGCGTCGAGCACCTCGAGCGCGTCCTCGCTCAACCCCGGGGCGAGGCGATCGGGCAGTGGCGCCGACTCGTCGGCGAGAGCGCGCGCGGCGCGGAGCAGAATCCCGTTTTCCTCTGCCGGGGTCTGCGCGGCGGCGGCCTCGAACAGCTCGACGCCGTGGGCGAGGTCGTTGGCAAGCTCCGCGGGGGTCTGCCCGGCGTTGAACTTCTTCGTCACAGCGTTGCGCCACGTGGCCATGACGTTGCTCCAGGCATCGATGCGGAAGCGCCACAGGCCCTCGGTGTCCGGCACAATGACGGCGTGGACGTAGTCCGGGCGGTAGACCTCCTGCTGCATGTGCACCGAATCCTGCTCACCGTCCGGGCGGGTCACAACTAAGGTGGCGGCCACGGCGTCGTGGCCTTCGCGCCACACCAGGGCAGAGATCGGAATTACCTCGCCGACCACAGCTTTCGACGGCAGGGTGCGCCCGGAGACCTGCGGGCGGACGTCGTCAATGCCAAAGCGTCCAATCATCGGGGGAGACTTCCTTACTCGGGTTGATGTTCTCGGCGTGTGTATGCGTGGTGCAACCTGAGGCATCGTTGCCCAGGCATTCGCCACCCACGATTCGCCTCCCAGAATAGCCACGCGCCGCCTGGCGCGCCGGGGCGCGGACAAGGTCCACCAGGCGGGCGGAATTTAGGCCAAAATGGGGGGCGTGACTTCCGACGCCCACACCCCCAGCACCCAGACTTCCCAACCCGCGGCCTCCGCCTCCACGGAGTCGCTCGAGCCGAACCCGGACCTCATGGTCGACTTCCATGGGGTGGACTTCGTCCGGGGTGGCGCGACGCTCGTGGGGCCGATTGACTGGCAGGTCGAACTTGACGAGCGCTGGGTCATCATCGGGCCCAACGGCGCAGGCAAGACGACCTTGATCCGCATGGCGGCGGCGCTGGAGTTTCCCACCCACGGCACCGCGTTTGTTCTGGGGGAGCGGATTGGGCGCACGGACATGCGTGACCTGCGGGCGTCGATAGGCCTGACGTCCTCAGCCGTGGCCCAGCGGGTGCCCTCCGACGAGAAGGTCAAGGACCTGGTGGTCTCTGCGGGCTACGCCATCGTCGGTAGGTGGCGCGAAGAGTACGACGAGATGGATTATGAACAGGCCCTCGAGGTGCTCGAGCAGGTCGGTGCGATGCACCTGATTGACCGCACGTGGGGCACGCTTTCCGACGGCGAGAAGAAGCGCGTGCTCATCGCGCGCGCTGTGATGACGAACCCTGAGTTGCTCATCCTGGACGAACCTGCCGCGGGGATGGACCTCGGCGGGCGCGAGGACCTCGTGGCTTTCCTCGGCGAGCTCGCGCTCGATCCGGACGCCCCCGCGACTGTGATGATCACCCACCACGTCGAAGAGATTCCCTATGGCTTCACGCACGCCATGCTTCTCGACGAAGGGCAGGTCGTCGCCCAGGGCCTCATCGACGACGTCCTCACCTCAGAGAATGTTTCGCGCGCCTACCACCAGCCCATCGAGGTCACCCAGGTCGACGGGCGCTACTCAGCGCGGCGGGTGCGCCGCGGCGGCACCCACCGCGCGCAATCGGGCGACTAATCTAGGAAACCAACCGAATCAACCAACAACGCCGGCTAGCGACAGCGAATCGTGCAACCCGTGGGGAGGTGAGAGTCTGTGGCTCAGGCGCACCACGACGGACGGGACCTCAAGGACACAAAGGACGAGGTCGATGCGTTCGACATGCTCGGCTACAACGGCTCCCGGCTCGCCAGCACGGTAATCCTGACTCGCAACAGTCCACGTGGCCTCGAAGTTTGGATGCAAGAGCGCGTGATGACGATGCGCAACTTCCCGGGCATGACGGTCTTTCCCGGCGGCGGCGTGGACAGCCGCGACTTCCCGGGCCGCTCTTGGGGCGACGGCGAGCTGTGGGTCGGCCGCTCCGCAATCTCGCTGGCGCGCCAGCTCGGCGTGACGAAGTACAAGGCCCACGCTCTTTTGTTCGCCGCGGTGCGCGAGCTGTTTGAGGAAACCGGTACGTTGCTCGCCGTCGACGACGACGGTGTGCTGCTCAACGACTCCCGCGCGTTCGACAGCCAACGCCTCCAACTGGAGTCGCATGAGTTGTCGCTGACGGACGTGCTGCAGATGAACAAGCTCAACGTCCACGCCGACCTGCTCCACCCCTACGCGCGGTGGGTGGGCCAATCCGAGCGTGGCACGTGGTTCGACGTCTTTTCCTGGATCGCGGTCTCGCCCGGCGGGCAGGATCAGTTGGAGGTCACCGGCGAGGCTGATGACGCCAACTGGTTCCCGCCAGCACTGCTGCTTGAGGGCTGGCGTGCCGGCTTAGTGCGCTTCGCCCCGGCGACGTGGGCGCAGCTGCTCGACCTCTCCCGGTACTCGTGCGTCGAGGATGTGCTCGCCGCTGTCAAGGGCGTGAACCTGACGCCAATGATCGGCGACCCTGTCAACCACCCGCGCTACCGCGAGTACTTCACCGTGACCCCCACAGATCGGATCGGCAAGCCCCATGAGTTTTAGCGTGGCCGAGGTTGCCGAACTCGCCGCGCGATCCGATGAGATCTCCGCCGTCGCCGGGGAGCTGCAATTGACCAAGGCGAGTGCGTTTGCCGACCGCGCGCTGCTCACCCCAATCTTCGGGGAGCTCTCGCGCGCCGCGCTTGAGCTCGCCGCGGCCCGGCGATCTGCCGCGGGCAAATTCCCGGAAACGTGGCTCACGGACACCGACGCCGCCCAGCAGGCCACACCCGCCCGCGTTGCCGCAGTGCGCGCAGATCGGCTGCGGCGCGCGGGCGTGGAGTTCGTCCACGACGTCACCTGCTCCGTCGGCACCGAGGCAGTCGCCGTTGGCGAGGCCGGGATGGCGTGGCTCGGCTCCGACCTCGATCCAGCGCGACTGCTCATGGCCCGGCACAACCTGGGCCCCGGGGCGTGGCTCGCCCGTGCGGACGCGCTCGTACCGGTGACGTCACCTGCGGCGTCGAAAAACATGCGCACCGCGGTGGTTGCAGACCCCGCGCGCCGGGCAGGCGGGCGCCGGATCACTGACCCGGCCAAG
The DNA here is from genome assembly GCF_040946405.1 of Corynebacterium sp. LK2510. Taxonomy (NCBI): domain Bacteria; kingdom Bacillati; phylum Actinomycetota; class Actinomycetes; order Mycobacteriales; family Corynebacteriaceae; genus Corynebacterium; species Corynebacterium sp. LK2510. Next base: position 56,430 of record NZ_JAYWLR010000011.1, read on the forward strand.
CTTCTGCCGCCGCTGCCAGATCTCGTTCAGGCGCAGTCGGGTCGCGAACTCGCGGTCAAGTGTGCCCCGGGCATCGATTATTCCTCGTGGGAGGGCCTGGTCAGCATCGTCTCTGTCGACGGGGGCGTGAAGGAAGCCTGTCTCTACACCCCGGGCCTGTCCGAGGGCCTCGCCCGCGAGGCGGTGGTGGTGGGTGGATTCACCGAGCGGATCACCTCGCAGGAAAACGACGATGTCGACGTCACGGGCGCGCAAGACTACATCATCGAGCCCGACGGCGCAGTCGTGCGCGCCGGCCTCGTGCGTCACTGGGCGCACCACCACAACTTGAGCATGCTCGACCCGCACATCGCGTTTCTGACCGGCCCGACCATCCCACCAGGGCACTCGGGGTTTCCGTTTCTCGAGGAGGTGCCGCTGAAACAGTTGAAGGCGGCGCTTAAGACGCGTGGTATTGGCGCAGCGGAGATTCTCGTGCGCGGTGTCGACGTCGACCCGGACGTGCTGCGCAAGAAGCTCAAGCTGTCCGGTGGGGGCCAGGCTGCGGTGGTCATCGCTCGTGTCGGCAACGGCGCGACGGCTTACGTCTGCGGGCCGCGGGTGTGGGCGCCGGTAGCGCAGTAGCCGGGACTAGGCTGTGGGGACATGGCCTACTTCGATCACGCCGCAACCACCCCCATGCGCCAGTGCGCCATCGACGCCTGGGTCGAGCACGCCGGGGCCGTCAACCCTGGCGGACAGTACGCGTCGGGGCGGCGCGCCAACTCAGCTCTTACCGACGCCCGCGAGGCCGTCGCCCAGGCACTCGGCGCCGAGCCTGCCGAGGTTGTGTTCGTCGGCTCCGGTACGGAGGCCGATAACATCGCGGTACGTGGCCTCTACCGTGCTGCGGTGTCGGCTGGGGGTCCGCGGCGCGTGGTGGCGTCGACAATTGAGCACCCTGCGGTGCGCGAGACGGTGCTGTCTCTGGAGCGCGAGGAAGGCGCAGAGGTGGCGTGTCTGCCCGTCGGGCGAGGTGGTGCGGTCAGGGATCTCAGCGCGCTCGACTCCCCGGCGGCGGTAGCGGCCTGCATGATGGCCAACAACGAAACGGGCGCGATCCAACCGGTGGCAGAGATCGCCCGGCGCGCCGCCGAGCAGGATACGGCCGTCCACGTCGATGCGGTGCAAGCGGTGGGCAAAATCCCGGTGGATTTCCACAAAATCGGGGCGACGACGCTTGCGGCCTCCGCGCACAAGTTCGGCGGCCCGCGCGGTGCGGGAATCTTGCTGGCCAAGCGCACGCCCGCACCCGCGCCGCTGATTCTCGGCGGCGGGCAGGAGCGGGGCCTGCGCTCCGGGACGGTGGATGTGGCGACCGCGGCCGCCACGGCGGCGGCGTTGACCGAGGCCGTTGCTGAGATGGAGCAGGAGCGCGCCCACGTCGACACGCTGTGCGAGCGCCTTGTCGCCGGGATCCGCGCGTCCATCCCGGACACGCAGGTAACGGTGCAGGGCGAAACGCTTCCGGGGCACGTGCACGTGATGTTCCCCGGGGCGAACGGGGACGCGATGCTCATGCTTCTCGACGCAGCCGGCATCGAGGCCTCGACAGGTTCCGCGTGCTCGGCGGGTGTGAGCCGGATGAGTCACGTGTTGGAGGCGATGGGCATCGACACGCGCGACGGCATGGGGGCGCTGCGGCTGACCCTCGGCCGCACGACGACCGGTGAAGACGTCGACATGGTGCTGCGCGAGCTGCCGCGCATCGTGGAGCGTGCCCGCGTGGCGGGGGCGTTGTAATACGGGGTGCTTTAACGCCTCCGCCGTCAGACTCCTGTTACTTGTGTGACTTGTGTGTCGCATGTCCAATAGTGGTGAAGATGCGATAGCATGCCGGGCATGCACGTTTACCGGAAACGCACTCCCGTCCTCGCCGCGCTGACCGCCGCTTGCCTCTCCATCGGCATGGCGGTTGTCGTTCCGTTCAGCCCGATCCGCGACACTGCCGCCGAGGCACTGTCCATTCCGGGTCTCGTTCAGGGCATCGACGTCGCCGGGCACCAGCGCCCCGAGGGCCAGCCCATCGACTGGCTCACCGTCGCCGGTCCCGGTGGCCAGGAGTTCGCCTTTGTCAAGGCAACTGAGGGCGAGGGTTGGATGAACGTCTTCTACGACGAGGACGCGCGGGCCGCACGCGATGCTGGCGTCGAGGTGGGGGCCTACCACTACGCGCGCCCCGCGAAGGACCCGATCGCCCAGGCGCGCTACTTCGCTGACGTGATCAATGCGGGCCCGGACCTGACACTGCCGCCCGTTCTCGACCTCGAGGTCGACGAGGGCCTGGGAGCGGCGGAGCTCACCGCCTGGACCACGGCGTTTCTCACCGAGGTGGAGCGCGCCACCGGAACGAAGCCGATGCTCTACACCTACCGTTACTTCTGGCTCGAGCGCATGGGCAACACCAACGCTTTCACCGGTTACCCGCTGTGGCTCGCGGCCTACCAGACCCAGGCACCGCGTCCCGTCGGCGGTTGGGACAAGGTCTCCTTCTGGCAGCGCTCCGGCGATGGACGTGTCGCAGGCGTGGCCACCCCGGTCGATCAGAACATCTTCAACGGCGACAGCGGCGCGTTCCAGAGCTTCACCGCCGGCAACCTCACCGCAGGTGGCGGAGTGCTGGAATCGTTCCAGGCCCCTGAGTCCGGCGAGCTGCAGGTCCTCGAGCAAAACAACACCGCCCTCGTCGTCGCCATCCTCGGTTTGGCCACAGGCATCCTCGCCGCTCCCCAGATCGCCGATGCCGCCCAGCAGCTCGGTTTCGACGAGTTTGATGCCGGCAACATCGCCGGTACCGTTCGCGAGCTCGTCACCAGCGGCGAGCTGCCGGTCGAGGACCTGCGCACGATGATGGTCGGCGAGTACTCCGTGGGCGACCTGCTCATCCTGCTCGACAACGCCGGCAAGTAGGCGGCGCTATAGCCCGAGGGCGGCGAGGATGGAGTCGGTGCGGCGCAGCAGAGCGCGGTGGCTGAGTCCGCGCAGGGCAATGGTCTCACCCAATGTGGCCGACCATGCGGGCACGACGCGATCAGCAGTGGAGTAGACCGAGACGATGTGGACCCCCGGAACCTCCGGGGGCGTGGCCGCGACGTCCTCGAGCTCGACAAACGCCTCGCCGAAGATCCTGCGGACCACCCCATCCGGGCGGTACCAGGCGCGGTGCGCGGTTCCCCGCCAGGATGCGCCGACCCCGACGAGGGTGCCCACCCGCGCGAGGGGATCGGGGGAGGCGTCCGGGGAGGCGTCGTGAAGCTCATTGAGCGCGTTCAGAGCTCTCAGCGCCACCAACGCACCCGCAGAGTGTCCCACGACGTCGACGCGTTGGGACTGCTGGCACGCGGCCCGAATCACCTCGGCCACCTGGACGGTCGAGTCGTGCAGCGGCCCCGCCGCACGCCCCGACACCGCGGGGGCGATCAGGGCAATCCCGCGCTGTTCCAGCTGGCGCGCGAGATGCCGGAATGCCCAGGGCTCACCGAGGGTCCCGTGCACCGCGACGACGGTGCGGGAGCTCGGCTGAGAGGTTGCTGTGGACGGATCGGGAAGAAGCCTGGGCAAGCGAGGAAACAAGGCCATGTGGACAAAGATTACAAACCGTGGAAGCAATCCGTTCGATTTCTCTCGTATCTCCAGCAGCAGCTGCGGTGATCTACGTTATTGCTGCGGCGACGACGCTCATCGCACTACTGAGACCGAACAGGCGCACCGCCTGGGCGTTCGGGGCCGCCTGTGTCGTTCTCGCGCTCGTATACACCGTCCTGGACATCTGGCCGAGGCCGTTCCCGGATTCGGTGCCGGGGTTCCTCTACGCCACCTGCTTCGGGGCGGTATTCGTGCTCTTTTCCTTGCTGACGCAGCGCGGTCGCCGGGCCTGGCTGGCCGTGGTGACCGCCATCGCGATGGCTAACGCGTATCTTGCCGCCAACCTGGAGTATCAGCAGTACCCGACGGTGGGGTCGTTCCATCCCGTTCCCGTGACTGTGCCGCTTACACTCGAACAATTCCAGGCTGCCGAACAGGCGTCACAGGCGCCGCAGCTCGACGGGCGCGAGGTCGGTGCGCTTGTGACGCTGCCCGCCGCCCCGATGCGTGACGCGGTTGTCTACGTTCCGCCAGCGTATTTCCACGGAGCGACTCTGCCAGTACTCGTGTTGATGGCGGGAAACCCCGGCAAACCCATGGACTGGTTCACCAACGGCCAGGCCGCGCAAACTCTCGACGACTTCCAGGCGACCAACGACGGGCGAGCCCCCATCGTTGTCAGCGCGGATGCCACCGGGTCGGAGACCGGCAACCCCGGATGCGTCGACGGGCCTCGACTTAAGGTGGCGACTTATATCAGCCAAGACATCCCCGCGCTGCTGCACGAGACGTTTCGTGTCGACCCGGACCAGTCACGGTGGACGGTCGGCGGGCTGAGCTACGGTGCGACATGCGCGCTTCAAGTGGTGGCCAACCACCCCGAGGCATACGGGTCCTTCCTCAGCTTCTCGGGTGAGTCCGAGCCGTCAGTGGGCAACCACCGCAAGACCGTCGACGAGCTCTTCGACGGCGACGAGGAAGCCTTTCAAGCGGTCAACGCCGCGGCGTTGCTTGCCGACGCCGCCGGCACCTCGACCTATCGGGGGATCGCGGGGCGCTTCGTCGCCGGGGAAAGAGATGCGATGAGCACCGCGGCACTGCCACACCTCAACGACCTGGCGCGCGCGGCGGGCATGGAGACGACCTACGAAACTGTTCCGGGCGCGCACAGCTACGAGGTGTGGCGTACGGCGCTGCGCCAGAATATGGATTTCGTTGCCCAACGAGGAGGCTTGTGATGAAAGATCTCGCTAGGCGCGCACCCGTCACACTAATTTTGGTGGCACTGATGTGGCTGCTCTTTGCTGCCACACGTGGCCGGGCCCCAGAGGTGCTCGGCTTCACGCTGCCCGCAGACACTGAGCTGTGGCACGTCGCGACATCCGGTGTGACCAGCGCGCACGTAGTTGGTCTTGTCTTTGCGACGCTCGCGGCGCTGCTGTTCGCCACCACCGCCGAGGTGAAGCTGGGTTCGCGGACCTTTGTGGTGGCTGCGGTGTGTTCCCAGGCTGTTGCGGTGCCCCTCGGCCTCATGGCGGCCACGCTTGTTGAGGAAGCCGGCTTCAACCAGTGGGGCGCGGATCTAACCAATGAGACGTTCCAATCTCCCGTGGCGTGGATCTTCGGCCCGCTCGCATTCGCGACGGCGGGCATGGGTGTTCTGTGGCGGCGCCGCCTGCGTCTGGTCATGCTGGCGCTGACCGGGACAATGGTTGTGTACGCGGGCACGCTTGCCGACGTCATCGCCTGCGCCGCCGTCGTCATCGGCTTGGCCGCCGGCGCGCTCGTACACCGAGACGGGCAGCCCGTGCCCGCACGGTTCACTGTCTCGCTGCGCGAGGCGCGCGTGCTCGTGGCCGGCCTCGTCGCGGTTGTGGCGGCGGGTCCGGTGGTGACCGCGCTGAGCCCCGTAGCAGTCGGGCCGTTTGCCGCAACGAGCCAACTGATGTGGGAGCCGACGGTGGCCTCGCACCAGGTTGCGCGCCTGTGCCGCAACGCGGCGTCGCCGCAGTGCCTCGACGCGCTCGCCATCAACCAGCAAAACGGTCTCGGCCCGTTCCTGCTTAATCTCGTCCCGCTCATCCTCGCCCTGATCACGGCCGCCGGACTCGTGCGCGGCAGGCGTCTGGCCCGGGTGATAGCTCTCGCTATGACCGTGTCCTCCCTGGTGATCATCGTCGCCCAGATCGCCGATCCTGCAGGAGACGCACTACACGCCGCGAACGTCGCCCTCGTCGTCCTGCCCTGGGTGGTCGTTGCAGCGGTCCTTGTTGCGAGCCGGAGGTTATTCGCCGTGGAGTCCGACTGGCTTCCCGCCCTGGGCAAGGCAGTCGCCGCGTTCGTCATCACCGCAGTTGTGTGGATCGGGGGCGCCTTCGCGATGCCGGGAGGCTTTCTCACGACTCCGACGTTCCAGTCCGTCCTCGCCGAGCTTCCCCACCGCTACCTTCCCCCGGTTGTGGCGCTTCTCCTGCCACACCACCTTGTCCCGCGCACGAGCGCGAGCTGGTTGCTTTACGAATGGATCGGCATCGTCTTTTGGGCGGTCGCGCTCTATGCGGTGCACCGTGCCCTGACCTCCCCGCCGTCGCCCGCGGCGGAAACGGAGCGTGCCCGGGCCCGGGGAATTCTCACTAGCGGCACCGGCGACCACCTGTCCTGGATGGGCTTGTGGGACGGCAACCGCTACTTCTTCCACGGAGATGACGGTTACGTTGCGTACCGCGTATCCCGCGGCGTTGCCGTGACTGTTGGCGGCCCAGTATGGACCGAGGCGACGTGCCAGACAGAGGTCGCCGAGGCCTTCGAGTCTTTCGCTGCCTCGCAGGGGTGGCGCGTTGCCTGGTATTCGGTCAGCGCCGACTTCGCTCGCCCGGGGTTTCGCCTGATCCATGTCGCGGAGGAATCGCTCCTGTACACCGACAACCTGGAGTTTGCCGGAAAGAAGTTCCAAAACATCCGCACCGCCCGCAACCGCGCGGGCAAGGAGGGCGTGCGTGCGGTGTGGACGTCCTGGGCCGAGTGCGACATGTCGACCCGCAAAGAGATCGTCGCGCTGTCTGAACAATGGGTGGCGGAGAAATCCCTGCCGGAGATGGGTTTCACCCTGGGCGGCATCGACGAGCTGCGCGACGCAGACACGATGCTCATGCTCGCGCTCGATGACGAGGGCCGCCTGCACGGCGTGACCAGTTGGCTGCCTGTGTACGAGGCCGGGCAGATCGCGGGCTACACCCTAGATTTCATGCGCCGCGACGCCGAGGGATTCCGCCCGACAGTGGAGTTCCTGCTCGCGGAAACGGCTGTGAAAGCCGGTGAACTCGGGCTCGGCTGGGTGTCGCTGTCTGGGGCGCCGCTGGCGCGGACGGATCAGCCCGAGTCTTTGCCAGAGGTGATCTTAGACCGCGCCGGCGCCAGCATCGAGCCTCTGTACGGGTTCCGCTCACTGGCCGCCTCGAAGCACAAGTTTCACCCGACGCACTCCGGCTGGTACCTCGCCTACGACGACGAGCTCGCCTTGGGCGCGATTGCGTGGGCTGTGGTCAGTTGCTACCTGCCCACAATGAAGCCCGCCGACTACGCGGGCGTGGTCCGCGAATTCCTCTCTAACCGTCAGCCGGCGGATCGTGGCGCGGGGTCGTCGCCAGCTGACGCGCCCAGCTCTCGTCTTTGAACTGGGCCGGAACCGCGCCCATTAACAGCGCGCGGGTCAGTTGCGGTGACGCCTCGAGCGGGCGGTTGGCGCCGATGAGGACGATGTTGCCGTAGCGCCGGCCCTTGAGCATCGGCGGGTCGGCGATCGCGGCGACGTGCGGCCACACCTCGCACATCCCGGCGAGCTCCTCGCGGGCCTCTTTCAGGTCCGCGTGGGAGCCGCAGTTGGCCACGTACACGCCGGTCTCGCTTAGCGACGCCCGCGCGGCTGCGTAGAACTCCACCGTGGTCAGATCGCGCGGGGTGGTGGCCACGGAGAAGACGTCGCGGATGATCACGTCGCGCGTGCCGGGTTTGAATCCGAACGTTTCCTCTCGCGCGTCGCCGACGCGGATTTTTACGGCGGGGGCCCGGGGGACGTCGAAAAGCGAGCGGGCGAGCATGGCGAGCTCCCCGTCGATCTCGACGACCGTGTTGCGCGACCCGCGCCACTGGTGGGCGAAGTAGCGCGCCAGCGTGCACGCGCCGCCACCGAGGTGGGTCAGGCGCGGCTTGTCCCAGCAGCGGATATCGTCGAGGAAGTCGGCGATCCAGCGCATGTACTCGAAGTCGAGCCGCTCCGGCTCACCCGGCACGATGTGCGAGCTCGGCACCCCGTTGACCAGCAGAACAAGGGAGCCGTCGGGTTCGGTGTGAACCTCCGCAATGCCGCTGTCAATCTCGTAGGTCTCGCTTTGTCGGGCCATAGCCAGCGAGGGTACACTGCAGCCCCATGCGAGTACTGGTGGCCATGAGCGGGGGAGTGGACAGCTCGGTCGCAGCGGCGCGGCTCGTGGACGCCGGTCACGACGTCGTCGGAGTCCACCTGGCGCTGTCACGCGACGCCCGCGCCACCCGCGAGTCCGCCCGCGGGTGCTGTTCGCTCGAGGATTCCGCCGACGCCCGCCGCGTCTGCGACAAGCTGGGCATCCCGTTCTACGTGTGGGATTTCTCCGACCGGTTCCAGGAAGAGGTCATCGACAACTTCGTCTGGTCTTACGAGCACGGTGAGACCCCGAACCCGTGTTTGCGCTGCAACGAAAAGATTAAGTTCGCGGCTCTGCTCGAGCGCGCACTCGCCCTCGGCTTCGACGCGGTGGCCACCGGCCACTACGCGATCGTGGACGAGGCGGGAAACTTGCGCCGCTCCACCGACCCGAAGAAAGATCAGTCCTACGTGCTCGGCGTGCTCACCCGCGCGGAGCTCGACCACTGCTTGTTCCCGGTGGGGGACACGGAAAAGCCCCAGATCCGCGAGGAGGCTGCCCGCCACGGCTTCGCCACGGCGACCAAGCCCGACTCCTACGACATCTGCTTCATCCCGGACGGCAACACCCAGGCTTTTCTCGGTTCGCACATCGGCATGCGCCCCGGGATGGTCCGCGACATCGACGGCACCGACCTCAAGGAACATGACGGTGCCTTCCAGTTCACCATCGGTCAGCGCCGCGGGCTCGACCTGCGCGTGCCGGCTACTGATGGCCAGCCGCGCTACGTCACCGCCATCGACGCCGCAACCGGGGAAGTCACCGTCGGCCCGCGTGAGGCGCTCAAAGTCCACGAGATCCGCGCCGATCGCTTGAAGGTCCTGCACGAAGCTATGACAGGAGCATTTGAGGCGAACGTGCAGGTGCGCGCCCACGGCGGTGTCGTGCCCTGTAGCGCGGTGATTGACGGCGACGACATGGTGCTCACCCTTCACGAACCCCTCGAGGGCGTCGCGCCCGGCCAGGCGGCGGTGCTCTACCTGCCGGACCCAGACGGGCTGGGCGACATCGTTCTTGGCTCCGGCACCATCTGCGGGGCGCGCTAATCATGGGGCCGCGCGCGTTTGGTCTGGGCGAGCTGCCGGGCACCGACATGGCCCAGGCGGCGGACGTGGTTGTCAGCGAAAGCCTGCTGCCGCACATCCCGCAGCTGCCTGAGCGCGGCATCGGGTCCGACCTCGTCGGGCGCACCGCGGCGCTGCTCGATATCCCCATCGACCGTGGCCCGCGTGGGTGGCGCGTAGCCAGCCAGCACCGCGGTGCCCGCGACCAGATGGCGCGCGACCTGGACGTGCTCGAGGAATGCTGGGGCAGCGTCGCAGAGGTCAAGGTACAGCTTGTTGGGCCGTGGACGCTTGCCGCCGAGGTGGAGACCCGCCACGGCCACCGCATGATCACGGACCCGGGCGCGCTACGCGACGTCACCGAGGCGCTGCTCGAGGCAACACGCGCACACCGCGCGGAAGTGGAGAAGCGCTTCGGTGCGGTGACCGTGCTCCAGCTCGACGAGCCGCGGCTCGAGGACATCATGCGCGGCCGCCTCACCGGACCCACCCGCTACCACGACATCCCGGCGGTTCCGGAGCCGCTCGAGCGCCTCGAGGCGTTCGGCCCGCACCTATTGCACACGCCCGCGCTTATCGACGCCCCCTGGCTCACCGTCGATATCGCCACCATCGACACACCCGCCGAAAAGGATGCGGTTGCGCGCCTCGTCGATTCCGGCACTCGTCTCGCGGTAGCACCCGTTGAGCCGAAGCAGTTGTGGCGCTTTTTCGAGCAGCTGCAGATCGACCCGGCGGGCGTGGAGCTCGACGTGTGGGCGCGCCCGGCCGACACCCTCCTGGACGCCGCCCGCGCCTACGCCGCAGCCCGGGAGATGGCTGAGGGGCTGCGCTAGCTGTACAGCTAGCCGATCATCGGCCAGGAAAGATTGAAGTCGCTGACGTCGCGCCCCTGCCCCTGGAAGTACTTGCGCAGGCTCACGGCGTTTTTGTAGAACTCCACCGCCTGGTACTCCATGAGGTCGTCCTGCTCCATCTGCGCCAGGTCTGGCCACAGAGTGCGCACCTGCTTCCAGGCGATGCGAGCCGCCGCCATCGCGTCCGAGGTCGCCTCGTGCGCGTTGTCCAAGCGCACACCGTAGTGCGCCGACATGTCGCCTAGGGTGCGCTTGCCGCGGCGGCGGTCCCGGGCGCGGTCGATGACCAACGGGTCGTAAACTGGGCCGGTTACGGTGAAGTCCCCGGTGAGCGCGCGCAGAACGGACAGATCGTAGGGGGCGTTGAACACGATCAGTGTCAGCCCGTCCTCCCAGCCCTGATAGATCGCCTCGACGGTTTCGCGCAGGACCTCGTCATGCGGGCGGCCCTCCGCGCGAGCTTTCTCCGTGGTGATGCCGTGCACAGCCGCAGCCCCGGCGGGGATCTCCACACCTGGGTCGGCGAGGGTCTCTGTGGCGGAGACCTCGCTGCCGTCGATACGCACGAGCGCGGAGGTGACAATGCGGGCCTCAGCGGGGTTGGCGGAGGTGGTTTCGAGGTCGAAGGAGAGCATGCGCGAGGCGTCGAAGGTGGCCATGACTCATACCTTAGTGGGCGGGGCGGACATGTCGGGGTGCTCGCTAAGCTTATGAGCCGTGACTGATATTTCGCCGGATCTGCGCCGCCAGTGGGACGAACTCGCCGAGGAGGTGCGTCGCCACAGGGACCTGTACTACAACGGTCAGCCCGTGATCTCGGACAAGGAATTCGACGAGCTGTTCCATGCGCTGGAAAAGCTCGAAGCGGACCACCCTGAGCTCGCGGTGCCCGACTCGCCCACGATGCAGGTGGGCGCTCCGGTCTCCAGCGCTTTTGCGGACGTGACTCACCTCGAGCGCATGATGAGCCTCGACAACGTTTTCTCCGCCGAGGAGCTTGCCGAGTGGCTGGCTAAGACCCCGGGGCCGTATCTGACGGAACTCAAGATCGACGGACTGTCCATCGACCTGGTCTACGAGAACGGTAAGCTCACCCGCGCTGCCACTCGTGGCGACGGGCACGTGGGTGAGGACATCACGGACAACGCGCGGGTTATCCCCGACATCCCGCACGAGCTCACCGGTGACGTCCCGGCGCTGCTCGAGGTCCGCGGAGAGGTATTCATCCGCCCCGAGGACTTCCCGGAGCTCAACGAGCAGCGCATCAAGGAGGGCGGCAAGCCCTTCGCCAACCCGCGCAACACCGCCGCCGGGGGACTGCGCCAGAAGAACCCGGAAGACGTGAAGAAGCGCAAGCTGCGCATGATCTGCCACGGCATCGGCGCGCGCGAGGGGTTCACGCCGGCGACCCAGCTGGAGGCCTACGAGAAACTCGCCGAGTGGGGCCTTCCCGTCTCCGAGTACACGCGCCGCGCCGAGACGGCCGAGGACGTGCAGAAAGCGGTGGCCTACTGGGCCGACCATCGCCACGACGCGATCCACGAGATGGACGGGTTGGTGATCAAGGTTGACAGTGTTGCCCAGCAGCGCGCTCTGGGGGCGACCTCGCGCGCGCCGCGCTGGGCGATCGCTTACAAGTATCCGCCCGAGGAGGTGACCACGAAGCTTATCGATATCCAGGTCTCCGTCGGGCGCACCGGGCGCGCGACCCCGTTCGCGATCCTCGAGCCCGTCTTTGTCTCCGGCTCGACGGTGTCCATGGCCACCCTGCACAACAAGGACGAGGTCAAGCGCAAGGGCGTGCTGATCGGGGATACGGTCGTGGTGCGCAAGGCGGGCGAGATCATCCCCGAGATCCTGGGCCCGGTCGCCGACCTGCGCGACGGTACCGAGCGGGAGTTCGTTTACCCCGAGGCATGCCCCTCATGCGGCACCACACTCGCGCCCGCGCGCGAAGGCGACGCCGATTGGCGCTGCCCCAACACGCGGTCCTGCCCGGCCCAGCTCGCGCAGCGGTTGAAGTACTTGGCCGGCCGCGGCGCCTTCGACATCGAAGCGCTCGGCGAGAAGGGCGCGATCGACCTGACCTCCCGCGGCATTCTCACCGACGAGGGCGATCTGTTCGCGCTGACGACAGAGCAACTCGAGCGCTCCGCGGTCTACACAACAAAGGCCGGGAAGGTCAACGCCAGCGGCCGCAAGTTACTGGACAACCTCGCCACCGCGCGCGAGACCGACCTGTGGCGCGTGCTCGTCTCGCTGTCCATCCGCCACGTCGGCCCAACTGCCGCCCGTGCGCTCGCGTCACGCTACAAGAGCTTGGACGCGCTTATCGACGCCCCCCTAGACGACCTCGCCGAAACCGACGGCGTCGGCATGGTCATCGCGCAGTCCTTCAAGGAGTGGTTCGACGTCGACTGGCACCGCGACATCGTGCGCAAGTGGCGCGAGGCCGGCGTGACCATGGAAGACTCGGCCGTCGACGCCGCCCCGCAGACTTTGGAGGGCCTGACAGTCGTGGTCACGGGCACGCTGGAGAACTTCACCCGCGACGAGGTCAAGGAGGCGATCCTGTCTCGCGGCGGAAAGGCCTCCGGCTCAGTGTCCAAGAAGACCGACTACGTGGTCGTCGGCGACAACGCCGGCTCCAAGGCCGCCAAGGCCGAGGCGCTGGGCCTGCGAATCCTCAACGAGGCTGAGTTCGAGCAGCTTCTGCAGACCGGCGAAGTGTAGCCGCCGCGCGGGCGGCGTTCACCCCGACGAGGGCGGCCGCCGCGGCGAGGATAACCGGCCACACCGCGAACGGGATCTCGGAGTTCCACGGCATGTTTCGCGCCAGGAGCAGGACGACGACCGCGGTGATGACGGCGTTGACCGCACTCCGGCCGGGCGAGGTGCGGCGCCAGGCGGACGCCACCGCCTCCACAGCGAGCAGGACGGCGATGACCAACAGGGTTGTCACGGCAATGCTCCTTCCATAGCTTCCACGAGGGCCACGCCCTGCTTCTCGACGCCCACCCCGGTGTCCCCAGCAACAAACGCCGCGCGCCTCGACCCCGGTGCCGGGTCCCAGACGATTACGGTGCGGAACCCCTCCGTGCCGCCGTTGTGGTACGGGTACTGCTTTCCCTCCATATCCCGGTCGAGCCACCCGTAGTCGGGCCGTCCGTGCCGGGCAACCCAGTCGACGTACTTTGCCATGTCCGCGGGCGTGGAACGGATCGCCCCGGCAGGGGCCCACCCGTCCATGTCCCAGGGCTCCGCGGGGCGCCCGTCCGGCCCGAACCCGCGCGGCGCATCCGGGTTCGCGCCGGGGGTGGCCAGGTAGGTGTCGGTCATCCCGGCTGGCTCCAGGATCCGGGTGCGCACAAGCTCTGGGTAGGGCGTCGCCGTGCGGTGCGCCAGGAGCTGCCCCAGAAGGGCGTGGCCGTAGTTGGAGTAGCTGTACTGACCGCGACCGGACAGCTCCGCGTCCCGGGCGGCCCGCAGAATCTGTTCCGGCGTGTCCCTGCGGTACGCGTTGCCGCCGTCGCGCACCCGCGCCAGGAGGAGCTCGGAAACGCTCAGCGACTCCATGGATGCGAGCCCCGAGGTGTGGTTGAGCAGTTCCTCGAGGCGGACGTCGCGAAGCGGCGCTTCGCCGACGTCGACGATCTCGCCGACGGTCGTGTCCAGCGAGACCTTTCCCTCTTCGACAAGCTGGCGGGTGAGCTCCGCGTTGAAGGTCTTGGTCAGGGACCCGACCTCGAACTCGGTGTCGGCGTCCGCCCCGAGGCCGCCGAAGGTGACGCGCCCGTCGTCGTACGTGAACGCCGCCAGGTTGTGTTGGCCGTCCACCGCCTCCGCGGCGAGGGAGGACGCGATGGCCTGATCCCCGGTTTCCTGGGTGGCCAGCGACACCGGGCGCGGGCCCGCTGTGGCGAGCACGGCTGCGGTGACCAGTGCCGCGGCAATCCCGATGACGCGCGGGCTCATCAGTGCGCCTCCGCGGCTGTGATGATGGTCATGAGGGCGACGATGCGGGCGGGTGGCACCGTGAACGACCCGCCCGCCTTGGTCAACCACCCCGCGGCCTGCAGCGCGTTGAGGTGGTGGTAGGCGGTGCCCGGGGAGGTCACGACACCAGCCTCCACCAGCTCGGCGACAGTGGAGGGGTCACAGAGCACGTGGCGGAGGATTTGCCCGCGCACGGGGTGCGCGAGCGCGGCGAGGCGCTCAATCTGCTCGTCCCAGTCGCTGTCTGTGACCCAGTGGGTGGGGCGGGCCCACTGGTACGCGACGGTTCGCGCGCCCACGGTGACGGCGCCGCCGAAGACGACGGCGCCATCGACCAGTTCGTCGTTGGCTTGGATGGCTTGGGGGAGGTCCGGCAGGCCACCCCGCGCGGCGGGCGCGGGTCCGGAAAGGTCGGGGGAGGGGGCGAGCCGCTCCTCGAGGGCGGCAACCCTGTCCTCGAGCGCGGCGATGCGGGCGGTCGTAGTGCTGTTCATGGTTTCTAGAATTCCAGAATTCTAGAATCCCCGCAACGCGCGCAACTACCTGCGCAGCATGGCGCCGATAATGGTGCCGAGGTCTCCGATCTGGGACACCTCGGAGGCGAGGAAGTCCGGCCCGCCGATTCGGCCGATGACGAGCATCATGTCGGTGCCCGACAACGGGCAGGCAGCAAGTGCCGTGTCCAGGAGCCACCAGGGCTCCGGCACCCACGTGTCCGTCTCCGGGTCCAGAATCCGGGCGCTGTCGACGTCCTGGGGCACAGGGGAGGAGTTGTCGTCACCGGGGGCGGCCTGTGAGGCGGCAACGCGCACGAGCCCGTTGCCGGTGTCGCGCAGGACAACGGCCCACGAGGACGTCATGGCCTGCGGCAGAACCGAGACCAGCTCCTCCATGGCGCTTTCGACCCTGCTTGTCTGGGAGGCAATGCGCGCCAGCATCTGCACCTGGCCGCGGCGGTCGACGCGTCCGGTGAACGGGCGGATGCTGTCGACGTCGACGCCGTCGACGGTCGCGGCGGCGGTAATGAGGGCGTCGACAAGCGTGCCCGTGGGAAGGTCAACGACGATGTCATCAGTGACAACGCCGTGGTCTTCGGATTGGACGATGTCCACCGAGCGAATATCGGCGTCGATCATCCCCAGTGCCTCCGCGAGCTCGCCAAGGCTGCCCGGGGTGTCCGGAAGGGTCACGCGGATAAGATACGACATGGCTCATTTATATCACCGCGTCAAACTAATTATTGGTAAGAGACAATCACGCGCGCCTGCCTCCCAGCCTGCGTCCCATCGGTGTCCGGGGTGTGACGTAGGATAGTGACGTTTCAGGATGCACACCACGAAGAATGGATTAGCTTTGTCTGACACTTCAGGGATTTCCCGCGATGAGGTCTCCCACATCGCCCGGCTCGCCCGCATCAAGATGAGCGAGGAAGAGCTCGACCAGTTCGCTGGCCAGCTCGACACGATCGTGGACGCAGTGTCCAAGATCCAGCAGGTTGACACCACCGGTGTCGAGCCGATGAGCCACCCGCATTCCGTCGAGGCGGGGATGCGCGAGGACGTAGTGAAGAAGACGCTGACGCAGGAGCAGGCGCTTGACCAGGCTCCCGCAACCGAAGACGAGCGCTTTGTTGTGCCGCAGATTCTGGGAGAGGGCGAATAAAAATGACCAGCTACACACTGCCGACCGAGGGCCTGACCTCTCTTCCCGCACACGTTCTCGCCGAGAAGATCCAGGCGGGCGAGGTGACCTCCCGCGAGGTCACCCAGGCGTTCTTGGACCGCATCGCCGAAACCGACGCTGACATCGACGCGTTCCTCCACGTCGGTGCCGCGGAAGCTCTCGCCGCCGCCGATGAGGTCGACGCCCAGGTCCGCGCCGGAGCCGAGCCCGCCTCCGCCCTCGCGGGTGTTCCGCTCGCGCTCAAGGACCTGCTGGTGACCACCGACGCGCCGACGACCGCGGCCTCGAAGATCCTCGAGGGTTACATGAGCCCCTACGACGCGACAGTGGTCAAGCGATTGCGCGAGGCCGGCATCCCCATCCTTGGCAAGACCAACCTCGACGAGTTCGCGATGGGCTCCTCGACCGAGAACTCGGCCTACAAGAGCACGAAGAACCCGCACGACCTCGAGCGCGTCCCCGGCGGCTCCGGCGGTGGCACCGCGGCGGCACTGGCCGCCGGGCAGGCACCGCTCGGCATCGGCACCGACACCGGCGGCTCGATCCGCCAGCCCGCGTCGCTGACCGGCACAGTCGGCGTCAAACCCACCTACGGTGCAGTGTCGCGTTACGGCGTCATCGCCTGCGCGTCGTCGCTGGACCAGGTCGGCCCCTGTGCCAACAACGTCCTCGACACCGCACTTTTGCACAGCATTATCGCGGGCCACGACGAGTTTGACGCCACCTCCGTCGAGCGCGACGTCGCCCCCGTGGTCGACGCCGCGAAGCAGGGTGCCTCCGGCGATCTGACCGGCGTGAAGGTCGGCCGCGTCAAGCAGTTCGACCGCCCGGGCACCCAGCAGGGAGTCCAGGAGGCTATCGACGCCGCCTTCGAGCAGCTCGTCGCTCAGGGCGCCGAGATCATCGAGGTGGACTGCCCCACCTTCGAAGACGTCATGGGTGCCTACTACATCATCCAGATGTCCGAGGTGTCCTCGAACCTCGCGCGTTTCGACGGCATGCGCTACGGCCTGCGCGAGGGCGACGACGGCACTCACTCCGCCGAGGAAGTCATGGCGCTGACTCGCGGAACCGGCTTCGGTGCGGAGGCGAAGCGCCGCATCCTCCTGGGCACCTACGCCCTGTCGGTCGGCTACTACGACGCCTATTACCTGCAGGCGCAGCGCGTGCGCACCCTGATCGCCCAGGACTTCGAGCGCGCCTTCGAACAGGTCGA
Organism: Corynebacterium sp. LK2510; assembly: GCF_040946405.1. NCBI lineage: Bacteria > Bacillati > Actinomycetota > Actinomycetes > Mycobacteriales > Corynebacteriaceae > Corynebacterium > Corynebacterium sp. LK2510. The sequence goes on from NZ_JAYWLR010000011.1 coordinate 73,330, forward strand.
CGTCATTGCCGGCCCCTCCGTGCCGACGACCGCGTTCAAACTGGGGGAGAAGGTCGACGATCCCCTGGCCATGTACAACTTTGACCTGTTCACCCTGCCGCTGAACCTCGCCGGTCTGCCGGGCATGTCGGTTCCGGCCGGTTCCGCCTCCGACACCGGCCTGCCGGTTGGGCTCCAGCTCATCGCGCCGGCGTTTGAAGACGACCGCCTTTACCGCGTGGGCGCGGCGTTCGAGGCAGGGCTTAAGCGGTAGATCGGGCGCGGTTAGGCGTCGAAAAGTAAAAAGCGGATAGGGTGGTGGCTATGCGACTCGCGACACTCACCTCGGGCGGAGACTGCCCCGGACTCAACGCCGTTATCCGGGGTGTCGTCCGCACTGCCAGCTCCCAATATGGATCGACCGTCGTTGGCTACCTCGACGGCTGGGTCGGCCTTCTCGAGGACCGCCGAGTCGACCTGTACGACGACGCATTCATGGACTCGATCCTGCTGCGCGGTGGCACGATCCTCGGTACCGGTCGGCTTCACCCCGACAAGTTTAAGGCGGGCCTTGACACCATCAAGGCCAATCTTGACGACGCTGGCATCGACGCACTGATCGCCATTGGCGGCGAAGGCACCCTCAAGGGTGCAAAGTGGCTCTCTGATAACGGCATCCCCGTCGTCGGTGTGCCCAAGACCATCGACAACGACGTCGCCGCCACCGACTACACCTTCGGTTTTGACACTGCCGTCTCTGTCGCCACCGACGCGATCGACCGCCTGCACACCACGGCCGAGTCGCACAACCGCATCCTCATCGTCGAAGTCATGGGGCGCCACGTCGGGTGGATCGCGCTGCACGCAGGCATGGCCGGCGGCGCGCACTACACCGTCGTCCCCGAGGAACCCTTCGACATCGACGACATTTGCAAGGCCATGGAACGACGCTTCCAGATGGGTGAGAAGTACGGCATCATCGTCGTCGCTGAGGGCGCTGAGCCGCGCGAGGGAACGATGGACGCCGGCCTTGGCGAGGTCGACCAGTTCGGCCATGTCACCTTCAACGGCATGGGCCAGATCATCGCCGACGAGATCAAGCAGCGCCTGGGCTACGACGTGCGCACGATCGTGCTCGGCCACACCCAGCGCGGTGGCACACCGACCGCCTTCGACCGCGTGCTGGCCACTCGCTACGGCGTGCGCGCCGCCCGCGCCGCCCACGAGGGCAAGTTCGGCACGTGCGTTGCACTGCACGGCGAGGGCATCGAACTGATCACCCTCGAGGAATCTGTCGAGCACCTCAAGCGCGTCCCCGCGGACCGCATCAGCACCGCCCGCATTATGTTCGGCTAGTGCGAGACCTCTTCCTCGATTCCGCGAAGCTGTGGGTCGTGGGCATCAACCCCGGCACACGCAGCTCGCTTGTCGACGCCCCCTTCGCCCACCCCGGCAACAGATTCTGGCCCGCCCTCTACCGCGCGGGCATCACGCCCCACCTTGTCGACGCCCGCGATGGGCTTACGCCTGACGACGCCGCCATGCTTCGCTCACGCGGCCTGGGCTTCACTAACCTGGTCGGGCGCACCACGGCGCGGGCATCCGAGCTCACCCGCGAGGAGTATGTCGCCGGCGGCGAGCGCCTGCGCGGGTTGGCCCAGCACTATCAGCCCCGCGGCATCATGATTCTGGGGATTGGAGCCTACCGCGATGCCTTCTCCCGCCCGGCCGCGTCGAAGGGCCTGCAGAGTGAGACGCTGGCGGGAGTTCCGGTGTGGGTCCTGGGCAACCCTTCGGGCCTGAACGCCCACGAAACCGTGGATTCCCTTGCTCGCGCGTACCGAGAGGTGTGGGCTGCGGTGTG
>NZ_JAYWLR010000012.1:0-72496 GCF_040946405.1 Corynebacterium sp. LK2510
CTAGGAACTGCACGGTTGGCTACACAGAGAAGCCGGGCAGCTGCAGGCCAGCCAGCAGAGGCAGGACCGCGACAGCGAGGGTGAGCACGATGCCCACGATGGTCGCGAAGATGACCGGGTCGCCACTCGACAAGGCGTCACCGGTCTCAGCACCGGTGACAGTGGGTGGCTGCACGATCTCTTGGACGTCGCCAGGCTTGGCGGGCCGGTTGGCAAAGTAGCCCACGACCAGATCCATCTCCTCCGCCTCCGGCACGGGCTCGCCGAGAACAGGAGCTGATGCCCGCTGGGAGTAGAACGTGTCCGCCGCGGAGTCGCCGTCGACCGGGCGGAAAATGTTGAACCCGGAGTACAGCGCAACGAGTCCGGCGCCCTTGAGCCACACCGGGCCGCCCGAGTCACCCTGCAGGCCGTTGGGGCCGTCCCAGTACACGGTGGAGTTAATCACGCCGATGACGGGACCGCAGGCTACGGCTCGGGATCTCGCCCCATAGGTGCACACCTCGTCGCCCGGTGCCAGCGTGCTAACGTCGACGACCGAATCACCCGACAGGTGGTTACTGGCCACCTCCACACCGGGGTCCCACTCGATCACCGCCCAGTCGTTCGCGGCCTGCTCGTCCACGTAGGCGCTCGATCTGGAGAAGGTACCAAGCTCCACCCACAGCCCATCGGCGTCTCGGGCGCGGACCCGCTGGCCGGTCCCGCCGCAGTGCGCCGCCGTGTAGCTCGTGGCGGTAGCAACGTCATTGAAACCGATCGTGCAGCTCGCACGCCCGCCAATCTCTACCGCGGAACCCTGCGACACTGTTGCGCGCGCCTGGGCACTGGCCACCACCGGGGTGGTGCTCAGGCATGCGGCTGTGAGGGCTGTCGCTGCTGCGACGTGGCGTCTAAAAGCGCCCACTGTGACATCCTTTGCATCTAGAGAGCAGACTGCGGTGTCTGCACAAGCGTCGATATTAGGTCAGCCGCCACCCTGGAGCGAGCCTGTGGTGCCTCGCTACAGTGGGCGCCATGACGTTTACCTTGAGACGAGCCACGGAGTCAGACCGGACCTACATCCAGCGCCTCAACTTCCTCACCGAGGTATTTGGCGACGAAGCCAGGGACGCCACCGAGGACCTTCTGCCCAGCGTGAGCGCCTACGTCGACGACTGGGACCCGGACCGCGATGGCGGCATCATCGCCATCGACCAGCACGGCATCCCCGCCGGCGGGGTGTGGCTGCGTTACTGGTCCTCCCCCGACGACTACGGCTTAGCCAACCTCGGCCCGGACATCCCCGAGCTCGCAATCGCTGTGGAGAACCGCTTCGCTGGGTTCAAGCTCGGCGCGCAGCTTCTCGACGCCGCCTGCGAGCTCGCCCGCAGCCAAGGCGCGCGCCACATCGCACTGTGGGTCGCCCCCGACAACGAACGCGCGCACCACCGCTACCGTGCCTCCGGATTCACGGAGGTGCCGCCCGGGGATTCGGGGCGGCACCCGGTAACGATGGTGCGCGAGCTAGACGCGGGTTCTAACTAGGAGATCACGACGACGAGGTCGCCGCCCTCCACCTTCGTGGCCTGGCCCAGCGCAACGCGCTCGATCGTTCCGCTGCGAGTTGCGGAGATGGACGCTTCCATCTTCATCGCCTCAATCGAGGCGACCTTGTCGCCTTCCTTCACCTCGTCGCCAACCTTGACGGTGGGGCTGACCACACCGGCGAACGGCGCGGCGACGTGGCCCGGGTTCGACGGGTCGGCCTTTTCCGCCTCGGCAACGCTGGACTCGGCGTTCTCGTCGCGGACGAACATCGGGCGAACCTGGCCGTTGACGGTGAGGATGACCTGGCGCATGCCCTTCGCGTCCGGGTCACCGATGGCCTCAAGGCGCACCACCAGCGGGGTCTTCTCCTCCTCGAGCTCGCCGTAGTAGATGAGGTTCTCCTCGCCCTCGACAAGACCGTAGAAGAAGGTCCTGTCGGACAGCTGCTCGGTGTTGCCGTAGGTGCGGCGGTGCTCGAGGAACTCGTCGTACTGCTTCGGGAACATCAGCTTGTCCAGCGCAGCGCGACGCTTCTTGCCATCTTCCCCAGCCAGGACACCCGCCAGCTCCTCCGGCACCGAAACAGTGTGGTCGACCGTGGCACGGTCCTTCAGAGCCTTCTCACGCAGCTCCTCCGGCCAGCCACCCGGAGGCGTTCCGAGCTCACCCTGCAGGAATCCGATGACGGACTCCGGGATGTCGAACTTGCGCGGGTTCTCAGCAAACTCGTGGGGATCGACACCCGCACCGACAAGGTGGAGGGCGAGGTCGCCAACGACCTTCGACGACGGGGTCACCTTCGTCGGACGGCCGAGCATCTCGCTAACGGCCGCGTAGTAGTCCTCGATGAGCTCGAAGCGGTGGCCCAAGCCCAGCGCATTCGCCTGCGTGCGCAGGTTAGACAGCTGGCCGCCGGGGATCTCGTGCTTGTACACGCGCCCGGTCGGGCCCGGGATGCCGGACTCGAACGGGGCGTAGACCTGGCGCACGGCCTCCCAGTACGGCTCGAGGTCAGAGACTGCCTGCAGCGACAGGCCGGTGTCGCGCTCCGTGTTAGCAAAGGCAGCGACGAGGGCCGACATCGACGGCTGAGAGGTCGTGCCCGCCAACGGTGCGGAGGCGACATCTACGGCGTCGGCACCCGCGTTTGCGGCCGCGAGGTAGGTGGCCAGCTGGCCACCCGCGGTGTCGTGAGTGTGGACGTGAACCGGCAGGTCGAAGCGCTCACGCAAAGCACTGACCAGCTTCGCGGCCGCGCCCGGGCGCAGCAGGCCCGCCATGTCCTTGATAGCCAGCACGTGGGCGCCGGTGTTGACGATCTCCTCAGCCAGCTTCAGGTAGTAGTCGAGGGTGTAGAGGTCCTCGGCCGGGTCCAGAAGGTTACCGGAGTACGCCATCGCAACCTCGGCGACGGTCGTGTTGGTCTCCAGAACGGCGTCGATGGCGGGGCGCATCTGGGTGACGTCGTTAAGCGCATCGAAGATGCGGAAGATGTCCACGCCCGAGGTTGCTGCCTCGTTGACGAAGGCGCGGGTGACAGAGTCCGGGTACGGGGTGTAGCCGACGGTGTTGCGACCGCGCAGCAGCATCTGGATGTTGATGTTCGGCATGGTCTCGCGCATCTCGTCGAGACGCATCCACGGCGACTCGTGCAGGAAGCGCATCGCGACGTCGTAGGTCGCACCACCCCATGCCTCGACAGAGGTCAGCTCCGGGGTGAGCTGGCCGACGTGCTTCGCAGCAGCGACGAGCGTGTTCGTGCGCACGCGCGTGGCCAGGAGCGACTGGTGTGCGTCGCGGAACGTGGTGTCGGTGACACCCAGTGCAGTCTGCTTGCGCAGCTTCTCCGCCCACTTCACGGGGCCGAGCTCGAGCAGATCGTCGCGGGAACCGCGGGGCATCTCCTTGTCCTCGAGCGGAGGCAGCTTCTTCGAGGGCTGAATGTCCGTCGGGCGCTCGCCGTTGGGGCGGTTGACCGTGACGTAGGCCAAGTAGTCGAGGATGCGGCCCGGCTCGTCGGCCGCGGTCGGCGTCTCGAGCAGGTACGGGTGCTCAGAGATGAAGCCGGTGTTGATGCGGCGGTAGCGGAAGTCCGGGTCGGACAACAGTGCGCGCAGGAAGCCAATGTTGGTGGATACACCGGTGACGTTGAACTCGTTGAGCGCGCGCAGGGCGCGGTCAACGGCCACATTGAAGTCCTTGCCGCGGCAGCTCATCTTCACCAGCAGCGAGTCGAAGTTCGGGGTGATCTCCGTACCCACGCCCACCGAACCGTCGAGGCGCACACCCGCGCCACCCGGGGAGGAGTAGCTGGTGATCATGCCGGAGTCCGGGCGGAAACCGTTGGCCGGGTCCTCGGTGGTGATGCGGCACTGCAGGGCCACACCGGTGGTGGTGATCTCTTCCTGGCGCAGACCCAGGTCTTCCAGGGTGGCGCCGGCGGCGATGTACATCTGGGAGCGGACGATGTCCACACCGGTGACTTCCTCGGTGATGGTGTGCTCGACCTGCACGCGCGGGTTCATCTCGATGAAGACGTGGTTGCCCGCCTCGTCCACGAGGAACTCGACAGTGCCGGCGCCCTCGTAGTTGATCTCCTTGCAGAAACGCACGGCGTCGTCGCAAATGCGCTGGCGTTGCTCCTCGGTAATGTGCTGCGCAGGGGCAATCTCGACGACCTTCTGGTGGCGACGCTGCAGGGAGCAGTCACGTTCGAAGAGGTGGACAACGTTGCCCTTGGAATCCGCGAGGACCTGGACCTCGATGTGCTGCGGGTTGATGACAGCGCGCTCGAGGTAGACGCTGGCGTCGCCGAAGGCGGCCTCAGCCTCGCGGGAGGCCTCGGTTGCAAGCTTTTCGACGTCCTCCGGCTTTTCAATAAAGCGCATACCGCGCCCGCCACCGCCGGCAACGGCCTTGACAAAGACCGGGAACTCGAAGTCCTTGGCGTATTCGACGATCTTCTTGGGGTCCGCGGTGGGCTCAGAGTCAGTAAGCACCGGAAGCCCGGCGCGCTGCGCCGCGTGGACTGCGGCGGACTTGTCACCAGTCAGGTCAAGCGTTTCGGCAGACGGGCCGATGAACTTAATGCCGTTCTCAGCACACCTGCGGGCAAGGTCCGAGCGCTCCGACAGGAAGCCGTAGCCCGGATACACGGCGTCGGCGCCGGTCTGGAGGGCAGCCGAAATGATCTCATCGATATCCAGGTACGCCCGGACTGGCTGCCCCTCCTGACCGATGCGAACTGCTTCATCGGCAAACGGGCGGTGGAACGAGTTGCGGTCTTCACGCGGATACACAGCAACGGTTTTGGCTCCGGTCTCAAACGCCGCGCGGAAAGCGCGTACTGCGATCTCGCCGCGGTTGGCGACGAGAACTTTGGCGAAGGACGGCAGAGTCGACTCGGTCACGGGGTTGATTCCTTTCGCTTACGACGCACCTCGCGCGCGGGTTGGCGACGTGCACGTGGACAACTCGATACTAGTGGTGTCACCCCTTCGTCGTATGCAAAAGTATTCGCCGCCACACACTAACCCCGGGGGTATTAAAACGGGCCTGGCCTGGAAAAATCAAGATTCCTTGGCCAGTGCCCCTATCCCCGAACGGGGTTAGCCGGTCACGTGGCGCTCCCCCGGCCCGATGTACTTAGACAGCGGGCGGATGATGGTCGGATTCTCGAACTGCTCGATGATGTGGGCGGTCCAGCCCGTGATGCGCGCCATGACGAACAGCGGGGTGAAGAACTCCGTCTCGAATCCGAGGATGTGATACGCCGGGCCCGCCGGGAAGTCGAGGTTCGGCATGATCTTGATGGAGGTGTTGTCGTACATGACCTTCGCCATGATGTCGTACATCTCCACCCACTTCCCGGCACCCTCGTCCGCGTGATCCTCGGCGAGCTGGCGCAGGCACGCCTCCATGGTGGGCACGCGGGAGTCGCCCTTCTTGTACACGCGGTGACCGAAGCCCATGACAAGCTCTTTGTTCTTGAGCTTGTTCAGCGTCCATTCCTCCACCTGGTCCGGTTCGCCGATCTCAGCGAAGTTGTGCATCACGAACTCGTTGGCGCCACCGTGCAGCGGGCCCTTCAGCGCGCCGATCGCTCCGGTGACAGCCGACCAGGTGTCCGAATTGGTCGAGGTGATCACGCGGGCGGTAAACGTCGAAGCGTTGAACGAGTGCTCCGCGTACAGGATCATCGACTTCTCAAAGGCCCGCAGGTCGCTTTCGCGCATAGCTGGCGAGCCCTCGCCGTCGCCGAAGACCATCCACAGGAAGTTCTCCGCATACCCCTTCGCCGGGTCTGGCTCGATGTAGCCCTCGCCGCGGCGGCGCCGGATGTCGAGCGCGACGATCGTCGGCAGTTTGGTCAGCAGTGTCAACGCGATATCGCGGATGTGGTCTGCGTCCGGGGTGAACTTGTGTGGATCCCGTGCCCCGAGAAAAGACACGGCGGTGCGCAGCACATCCATCGGGTGGCAGTCCTTCGGCATCGCCTCGATGACGCCGATCGTTTCCGCGTCGAGCCCGCGGCGGGCGCGCGCCTTGTCGTAGAAGTCCTGCAGCTCGCTGTCGTTCGGCAGCTCGCCGTTCCACAGCAGCATCGCCACTTCCTCGAACGACACCTTCTCCGCCAGCTCCTGGACCGGGTATCCGCGGTACAGAAGCGAGTTGGTCTCAGGGTTGACCTTCGACACGGCGGTGTAGTCCGCGACCACACCGTAGAGGCCCTTGCGTACGTCCTGCTCAGTCATGGTTTTCTCCCTTTCTTATTTGGTGAATTGCCGGGTGTAGGTGTCCGCGGAGTAGGTGAACACCGATTGATCGAACTGGTTGTACTCGCCGTAGCGGACAAGCTCGTACAGCCGCGACCGGTGCTGCATCCTGTCCAGCCAGGCCTCTTGGGTTCCTGTCCGGGCCAGGTCGCGCAGCAGGTCCTCGGTCTGGCCCATGGCGGTGCGAAACGTCGTCACCGGCCAGATCACCGCGTTGTACCCGAGGTCCTGGAGCGTCTGCGCGCTGAGCAGGTCGGTTTTTCCGAACTCCGTCATGTTGGCCAGAAGCGGGACGTCCACCGCGGCGCGGAAGGCGGCGAAGTCTTCTACCGAGTAGAGCGCCTCGGTGAAGATCAGGTCTGCGCCCGCATCCGTGTAGGCTTTGGCACGCTCGATCGCGGCGTCGATTCCCTCGATGCCCGCGGCGTCGGTGCGCGCGCAGATCACGAAGGCGTCGTCGCTGCGCTCTCGCACTGCGGCGGTGATGCGCCGCAGCATGAGCTCGCGCGGGACGACCTTCTTGCCGTCAAGGTGCCCGCAGCGTTTCGGGTTGACCTGATCCTCCAGGTGCAGCGCGGCTACTCCCGCGGCCTCGAACTCGGAGACCGTGCGCGCGGCGCTCATCGGCTCGCCGAAGCCCGTGTCGGCGTCGACAAGCACGGGCAAATCGGTCACCCGCGCGATCTGGCGGGCGCGCGCGGCGACCTCCGTCAGCGTGGTTAGCCCGATGTCCGGCAGGCCGAGGTCGTTGGCCACCACCGCCCCGGAGACGTAGACGCCCTCAAAAGCGCCGATGTCCTCGATCAGGCGCGCAACCAGCGGGGAGAACGCACCGGGCAGCTTCGTGATGGTCTCTGCCGCAAGCGAGTCGCGCAGCGCCACGCGGCGCTCGTGTGGTGTTGTGCCGGGGGTGAACATCAGAAGATCCCTTCCGGCGTGGCGGGTGCCTTGGCCGCGGCGTCGTCGGTGACAACGATGTTGAGCTCACCCAAGTCGGTGAGGTTTTCCAGGTTCTGCACGGCGTGGAGGAAGCGGTCCTGCTCTGCCGGGTCGACAATGCCCTCGGCGAGCGTGCGGAACTTTCGGATGTAATCCTCGCGCTGGAAGGGGCGGGCGCCGAGGGGGTGGGCGTCGGCGACGGCCAGCTCGTCTTCTATAACGGTCCCGTCCGTGAAGGTGACAACGGCCTTTGCGCCGAACGCCTTCTCGTTCGGGTCGGTGGAGTGGTAGCGGCGGGTCCATTCCGGATCCTCGACGGTGGTGATCTTGTGCCACAGCTCGACGGTTTCCGGCCGGCCGGCGCGCTCCGGGGTGTAGGAATCCACGTGATGCCAGGTGCCGTCCTCAAGTGCTACGGCGAACATGTACATGATGGAGTGGTCGAGCGTTTCGCGGGAGGCGGTCGGATCCATCTTCTGCGGGTCGTTCGCACCGGTGCCGATGACGTAGTGCGTGTGGTGCGACGTGTGCAGGACGATCGATTCGATGTCGGCGGTGGACCTGCCCGCCTCCGCGATCGTCGCCTTCATCCGGCGGGCCAGGTCGATCGGTGCCTGCGCCTGGTACTCCGCGGAGTGCTCCTTGGTGTAGGTGTCTAGAATCGCGCGCTTGGCCTCGCCGTCGGCCGGCAGCGGGACGACGTATGTGCGCTCCGGGGAGTGCAGCATCCAGGCGATGAACCCATCCTCACCCTCCCAGATCGGGGCGGGGGCACCCTCTCCGCGCATTGCGCGGTCGACAGCCTCGATGGCCATCTTCCCCGCGAAGGCCGGGGCGGATGCCTTCCACGAGGAGATCAGTCCCTTACGGGATTGGCGGGTCGCGGTGGTGGTGTGCAGCGCTTGGCCGACTGCCTGGTAGATCGTGTCGACGTCGAGATCAAGCATGGTGCCGATGCCCGCGGCGACCGACGGCCCCAGGTGGGCGACGTGGTCGATCTTGTGCTCGTGGAGGCAGATCCCCTTGACCAGGTTGACCTGGATTTCGTAGCCGGTGGCGATGCCCCGGATCAGTGCTGTGCCGTCGAGGCCCTTGTGCTGCGCCACGGCGAGAAGCGGGGGGATGTTGTCGCCGGGGTGGGAATACTCCGCGGCGAGGAAGGTGTCGTGGAAATCGAGTTCGCGTACGGCCGTGCCGTTGGCAAAGGCGACCCACTCCGCCGAGTACGAGCCGTCGACGCCGACGACCTGCGCGCCGCCTTCGGCAACCGGGTGCGCGAGAGCCATGGCGCGCGCAGATGTGACGGGGCGGCGCGCGAACGAGGCGACAGCCACGGAAGCGTTGTCGATGATGCGGTTGATGATCATCTCGGTGGTCTCCGCGGGAACGTCGACGGGGTCCGCCGCTACCTTGGCCACCTTGTATGCGAGGTGTTCTTCGAGGGGGAAGTCTTCTGCTGAGCGGTGGGTACGTACGTCGTGATTGATCATGGGTGCGCTCTCCTCACGTCCGATGCAAGTGGTGCGCCTCATAGTAGGTAGCCGGTTGTGCCGTGGGTCATATTGTGGGAGTGTGTGATTATGCAAAATTGACGTCAGTCTTATGCAAATCCTGCAAATCCGCAGTTCACGGCACATTAAGGAGGCAACAAGGCTATGCCCAAGCTGTTTTCGGGGGGCCGGATTCGCACACTGCGCACCCAGCACGACCTCACCCAGGTGGAGATGGCTCGGCAGATCGGCATCTCACCTAGCTACCTCAACCAGCTCGAAAACGACCAGCGGCCGCTGACCGCCACCGTCCTCGTCGAGCTGGCGCGCACATTCCATCTCGACCCGAGTTACTTCTCCGGCGACGACGAACGCCGTGTCGTGGCAGAGCTCAGCGGCCTCCTTTCAGCAGTTCCCGTGGAGATCCTGACGGACGTGGCTACGCGCTACCCTGCTGTTGCCGAGGCCATCACCCACATCCCCGACAGGCTCGCCACAGGCACGCGCAACCCGTACATGGCGGTACGTACCTTCTTCCAGGACCACCGCAACTATTTCCACGACCTCGACGTCAACGCCGAGGAACTCGCCCGCCGCTCAAGCGCGCGCCAGCTGCGCTTAACCAGTCTCGCCGCCGCGTTCGACCGGGACCTCGGGTACACGGTCCGCTTCAACCAGGCCACCGGCGGCCCGCGTGCGAGCCTCGACCCTGTCAACCGCGAGGTTCTCCTGCGCAGCGGGCTGACCGAGGCCCAGCAGTGCTTCGAGCTGGCCTATCACTACTGCTCGATGACGCAGGGCACGCTTATCGACGCCCACCTGGACGCGCACCCCGCCACTAGAAGCACAGATTCTCCCGCCCGCGCCCTCGCCCGCCACGGCCTGCACCAGTACTTCGCCGCCGCCGTGACCATGCCGTACGCGGAGATCCTCGAGGCCGCACAGACCACCCGCTACGACATCGAGGTGATCTCAGCCCAGTTCGGCACCAGCTTCGAATCCACCTGCCAGCGCCTCGGAACCCTCCAACGCCCCGGCGCGAAGGCGGTGCCGTTCTTCTTCATCCGCACCGACCGCGCGGGCAACGTCTCCAAGCGGCAGTCCACTACGTCGTTCCCGTTTGCCGTCACCGGCGGCACGTGTCCGCTGTGGGTGGTCCACCGCGCCTTCGATACCCCGAACCGAGTGACCCGACAGGTATCCGTCATGCCAGACGGCAGCACGTACCTGTGGGTGGCGCGCATGGTGCAGGGCCCGACGGAGGGATTCGGTGTGCCCCGCCAGGAAAACGCGGTCGCCCTAGGCTGCGACCTCACCCATGCGGGGCAGCTCATTTACGCGGACGGGCTCGACCTCGATCCGGCGTCGGCCACCCCCATCGGCCCCGGCTGCGAGACGTGCCCGCGCACCGCCTGCCCGCAGCGCGCCTACCCCGCCCTCGAGGCCGGGTGAGACTCGGCGCCAGTCAGCTGTTAGTCCAGGTCGGTGCTGGTGACAAGGCGCCGCGCGGCCTCGGTAATCGACCCGGACAGCGAGGGGTACACCGCCATCGACTCGGCCAACTGGCTGACGGTGAGGTTGTTCGTCACGGCGATAGTGATGGACAGAATCAGCTCGGAAGCGGTCGGCGCGACGATGACACCGCCGAGGACCTGGCCCGAGCCCTTCCGGGCGAAGATCTTGACAAAGCCGTGGTTCAGCGAGCGCATCTTGGCACGCGGGTTGGTGGCCAGGTCCAACTTGATCACGTCGGCTTCGACCTCACCGTCGGTGATCTGCTTTTCGCTCACACCCACAGCGGCGATTTCCGGGCGGGTGAACACTGCGTTTCCCACCGTCTTCAAGCGCAACGGCTCCACGCCCTCGCCCAGCGAGTGGTGCATGGCGATGCGACCCTGCATTGCGGACACGGATGCCAGAGGTATGAGGTCGGTGCAGTCGCCGGCGGCGTAGATGCCGGGGACGTTCGTGCGCGAGACACGGTCGACGTGGATATGCCCCGACGGGGTCGTCGCCACGCCTGCGCCCTCGAGGTTGAGGCCCTCGGTGTTCGGGATCGAACCGATCGACATCAGTGCGTGGCTGCCACGGATTTCGCGGCCGTCCTTGGTCGTGACTACGACGCCGTCGCCGGTGTTGACCACGGACTCCGCGTAGGCGTCCTTGACCAAGGACACGCCTCGCTTGGCCAGGACGGTCTCGAGCACGTCGGCGGCGTCCGCGTCGTCGTGTGGCAGGATGCGGCTGCCCGAGGACACCATCGTCACCTTCACGCCGAGCTCGGCGAACGCTGAGACCATCTCGGCACCGGTGACACCGGAACCGACGACGATGAGGTGCTCCGGCTGCTCGATGAGGTCGTAGACCTGACGCCAGTTGAGAATGCGCCGCCCGTCCGGCTCCGCACCCTTGATCACACGCGGGCTGGCACCCGTGCAAACGAGGACGATGTCGGCGTCGAGGCGTTCGAACTCACCGTCTTCGTAGGTGACCTTCACGCTGTGGGTGGCGCGGCCGTTCTGTTCGGTGGAAAACGAGCCGTGACCGCGGAGGATTGTGACCCCGGCGCGCTCGAGCTGCACGCGGATGTCGCGGGACTGCTCGGAGGAGAGGGCGACGACGCGGTTGTTGAGCGCAGACAGCAGCAGGTGCGCCTCGCCGAGGCCGTGGTTGAGGCCCATGTCGTCGGCGCGGCGCAGGTCGGTCTTGATGTTCGCGCCGGAGATAAACCCCTTGGACGGCACAACGTCGAGGTTGATGCCGGAGCCACCGATGCCACGATCCTCAACCAGGGTGATGTCTGCCCCGAACTTGGAACCAACCAGGGCCGCCTCGTAACCGGCTGGGCCACCACCAATGATGACGATCTTCTTTGACACCTAAGCTCTACTCCTTCGCTCAGCCGCGGCGCCCCTGTCAGTCGGCACGGCTAGGCAGTTCATCGGCAAAATCACGGGCCAGTGTACAGGTCGTCCCCATCACCCGCGAGAGCTTTAAAGTATTTGTCAATAACTGCACCAAACAGGCGCACACCGACTCCGATGCACCGCTCATCGACGTTGAGGTCACCCCGGTGCAGGTCCTGTTTCTCTCCCCTGCCCGACCATGCGCCGAGTCGCACCATCGCACCCGGCACCCGCTCGAGGTACCAGGAGAAGTCCTCGCCTCCCGAGGACTGCTGGGTGGAGACGACAGCGTGCGGGTCGATGGCGCGTCCCGCGTCGACGATGAGCGCGGTCGCCACGTCGTCGTTAAGCACTGGCGGCACCCCGCGCTCGTAGTGGAGCGTGTGGCTGCAGCCGGTGGGTGCGAGGATCTGCTCGATGAGCTCGCTGATGAGCGTCTCCATGTTGCGCCACGTGCCGATGTCCGCGGTCCGGATCGTGCCACGCAACAGGCCGCGTTCCGGAATCGCGTTGGCCGCAATGCCCGCCTCGACGTTGCCGAAGACGGCGACGGTGCCGGTGCGCGGGTCGACGCGGCGCGACAACAGGGCCGGCAGCTGCGTGATCACCGCACCGAGGCCGTAGATGACATCGGCCGTCATCTGCGGGCGGGAGGTGTGCCCGCCCGGCCCGGTGATCTCGAGGTTGATGATGTCGGCAGCAGAGGTGATTGCGCCCGCGCGCACCCCGATCTGCCCGACGCGCAGGCGCGGCTCGACGTGGAGGGCATAGATCGCGGCCACGCCGTTGAGAGCGCCCCACTCGATAACGTCCACCGCGCCGGTGCCCATAACCTCCTCGGCGGGCTGGAAGATGATGCGGATGCCGGAGTCGAGCTCGACGTCGCACAGCGCGCAGGCAAGTGCCAGCATCACCGTGGTGTGGATGTCGTGACCGCACGCGTGGGACACCCCGGGGGTCGACGAGGCGAACTCGAGGCCGGTCAGCTCCGGCACGGCGAGCGCGTCGATGTCACCGCGGAATGCGAGGCGGTCACCGGTGCTCGGACCGAGGTCGACGTACAGGCCCGTGCCCGGAAACGGCACCGGAGTCAGTCCGTGCTCGCGGAGAACCTCGGAGATAAACGCTGTGGTCTCGACCTCGGAATTGGCCAGCTCCGGGTGGGCGTGGAGGTGGCGGCGCCAGCCGATGACGGTTTCGCGGTTGTGCTCCAACCAGGCGCTGACGCTCGTGGCTACGCGCACGGAACTCCTCCTCGATACATTTCGACGCGGCATTATCGCTGCGGTCTCACCATATCAACCGGCCCCGCCACCCCGGTAGATCACATATTGCCCAAGGTCAGCTCCACAACCGGGTCGGCTTGGACAGGGCCCGACAACAGATACCGCTCGCAAAAACGCGCCGTGTCCTCGGGGGCTGCTGGCCAGGTCACGTCTAGCAACGGCAACGCCGTCGGCACATCGCGGCAACGCTTCGCCACGATCCGCTCCCCGCCCGGCAGGAGCACCGCCGGCGGGACATGCAGCGCGTGCGCGATGCGGTAGATCGTGGACAGCGTGGGGTCGGCGCTGCGCGAGCTGTTGTAGTGGTTGCGCTCGAGATTCGAGATCAGGCTGCGCGAGACCCCCGACAGCTCCGCGAGGCGCCGCTGGGTCAGCCCGCGCATCGCACGCAGCGACCTCAACCGGCCAGCCAACGCAAACCCGTAACTCGCCCAATACGACGGCGGCAAAACATCGGTCATAACCCTCACAGCCCCCCGCTGCAGTTGTGTCCTGTGGGGGTCAGGCTACTACAAGTTGATGTTTCGCGGACCGTACAAGCGGTCGCCGGCATCGCCAAGGCCGGGAACGATGTAGGCGTCCTCGTTGAGCTCGGGGTCGATCGTCGCCGTGACCAAGCGCAGGGGCACACCCAACGACGCCAGCTTATCGACGCCAGGCTGAGCCGACACCATGCAAATACACGTGATGTCGTCAGCCCCGCGCTCACGCAGCAGCCCGATCGAGTGGACGAGGGAACCGCCCGTGGCGAGCATCGGATCGACCAGGAACACGGGCTGGCCGGCAAGGTCCTCCGGCAGTGCCTCGAGGTACGGCACCGGCTCGTGGGTTTTCTCGTCGCGAGCCAGACCGATGAACCCGACCTGGGCGTCCGGAATCATCGACAGAGCCGGGTCGATCATCCCCAGCCCGGCGCGGATGACCGGCACGATGATCGGCGGCTGCGCCAGGCGGTACCCGGATGCGGTGGCGACCGGGGTGGCGCAGTCGAAGGTGTCGAGGGTCAGCTCGCGCGACGCCTCGTAGATCAGCATCGCGCCCAGATCCGCGAGCGCTGCGCGAAACGCTGCGTTGTCGCTGGCCGCATCGCGCATGATGGTCAAACGCGACGCCGCGAGCGGGTGGTCAACGACGGTGATCTCCATAGTCTCCATGCAGCTCATGCTAGCGCCCCGACCAACACAGCCGGTGGCGGTAGCACCGCGCAGGGAACCGAACGGGGCTCAGCGCAGTCCAATACAGCCATGAGCATCGACCACGCCGCCACCTTCGAGTTGTCCGCCGAGAGAGTTCACAAACTAACGTCTTCGCTGCGCGCCGACGCTGCCGCGCTTTACGACGTCCCCTTTCCCACCATCCCCGCCGTCGGCCCCGTCGCCGCATTCGCCCGCGCATGCCACGACGCGATCGCATCGGTCAACGAGCGCTCCGCGCAGCTGCGCGATGAGGCGCAGCGGTTGTCCGACGTGATGGATCTGACCGCGCGCACCGCGCTCGGGGTCGACACCGACCTCGCCCGCGCATTGGGGGTGCTGCAGCCGTGATTGCCTCCGCTGTCGCCGCCGTCACCGATGCTGTGCGCAACCGCATCCCCGCACCCCTCGACCCGCCCGAGATCTCCGACTCGCCTCTTTTCACAGCGGCCCGCGACCTCGCCGAGATCGTTGGCGCAGACCCGTCGCCGGTGCTCGATGCAGCCGAGGCGCTCTCCTCGGATAAGGACATCATCGCGGAGACGGCCAGCGCCGCGGGTGCTGTGATCGCCGCCGCCGGGGAGGATTTGCTGGCCATCGCCGGACACTTCCAGGCCGATGCGCTGGCGACGGCCCCGCTTTTGCTCAACCCGCTCACTCTTCCCGGCGCGCTCGCGGACCTCACCCGCTCCGCCGTGGTGACTCTGACCCAGGCGCAGATGCGCTTGACCCAGCTTGCCGCGGAGCTTGCACCGCTGGTGGAGAAACTCCTCACCCTGATCGCCGCAGCGGCCGCGCGCCCTCCGCTCAACCCGAGTGACACCGGGGTGCACGGCCAGCGCGAGCTGGCCACGCTCGCGGCGTCGGCAGGCGTGGCGGACGAACCGGTTAGCGCCTCTGCGGAGGCCCACTCCGCTGGCTCCGTGTCTGCCGAGGGCAGCGCGGCCGGGCGCGCCGCGGTAGAAGCCGCGAAATCCCAGGTGGGCACCCCGTACGTCTGGGGCGGCACCGGCCCCGGAGGGTTCGATTGCTCCGGGCTCACCTCCTGGGCGTACCGGCAGGCTGGTGTGGAGCTTCCCCGCATGGCGCACGAGCAGGCCATTGGGCGTCAGGTCTCCCACGCAGAGCTCCAGCCGGGCGACCTGGCGGTGTGGGACGGCCACGTGGCCATGTACGCCGGCGACGGCATGTACATCGAGGCCGGCGACCCAGTCCAGCTCAACCCCGTGCGCACGGAGAACCTCGGGATGACCTTTCGCGGGTTCTGGCGCCCGACTGGGTAGAGTTTGACCCCATGAGCACCCGCGCAATTCTTCCCGTCAAAATCGCCCTGACCGAGGGTGACTTCTACACGCTGTGGGCCCCCACCTGGAGGGAGCACGGTTCCGAGTGGCAGGCATTCTTGGGCGACGACAAGTCCGTCATTGTCTTCCGGTCCCCGGAGGAGCTGTTGGCCTACATCGAGTCGACCCCGCGCCACGACTTAAGCGACCACCCGGCATGGGCGACTTTCGAGCAGTCCGGCGCCGACCGCGTTGTGCCGAGCGAGGACCACTACTACGACATCGTTGGCGCCCCGAACTTCCTCGTCGGCCGCCCGTCGTACGCCAACGTGTCCGCGTTGGACCGGGTCTTCCACATCACCCGCTCGCTGTCCCAAGTCACCGCGACCGAACAGGGGCAGATCTTCTTCTCCTCCCACTCCATTTTGAACAACGTCTCCCGTGGGTCGGAGCACTACGCCGGCGAGAACGGTGCGAGTGAGTGGACCGGCGTGGGCCGGGTTGTGTTGGGCAACTGGGCGAAGGTCGTTGCCTCCCTGGATGCGGCCACGCGCGTCGCGGATACCTCCGCGTTTGACGAGGCCACGCTTAGCGACGCCCGCGCGCGCATCGCCGAGGCCACGGAGCGCCGCGCGGAGGAGCGCCGTCAAGCAGAGGCGCAGCGCACCGCGTCCGCGGCGGCCGCCGACCCCTACGACAGCTCCCCGTGGGCCGCAGCCGGCATCGACCCGGTGCGCGTCACCGTCCAGGGCACGACCGTCTACACCTTGCGCACCTACCTCGACGGCGCCCCGGTTTTCTTGGGCAAGTACGGCGAGATCTTCACTTTCCCCTCTGCGAAGCACCTCGCGCGGTGGATGGCGGACAACGACGAGCACGACCTCGCCACCGTTGCCACCTGGCCGGATCTGGTCAACCTCGCGAATGCGGGCGAGCTCGACGTGACCGTCCACGCGGATAACGCGTACTCCTTCAACGGGCTTGCCGAAGACATCCGCAAGGGCCCCGACGCCGTGGACACCGAGCAGATGACCAAGGCGTACGAGCTGCTTGCCGACGCCGCCGACTGGGCCAAAGACGACTCCCTTAATGCATTCCTCCTGGCCAACCCGCGCATGCAGGACTACCTCGCCTACATGATGGGCTCGACTGAGGCGGCGGGTTATGTCCCCTCCGCCCCCTTCGATGACAAGGCCGACGGCTGGCGCGCCCTGGAGGACCAGCTGATCAAGCGCTTCTCCAAGTTCTAAAGCCGCGCGGTGCCGGGCCCTACAGCCCGGATGAGCCGAACGCCCAGCCGATCCCGAACGTCACCGCAAGACCCAGTGCGCCACCGATGACAAGGCGCGCCACCGCGCGCTTCGGGTCGGCCCCGCCGATGCGGGCAGACACCCCGCCGGTCAATGCGAGGGCGATGAGCGTGACAACGAACGTCGCGGGAACGCGAATTGCCTCCGGCGGCAGCAGGACCGCGGCCAGCGGCAGCAGCGCTCCGACAAAGAAGCTGATAAACGACGCCGCGGCTGCGGACCACGGGCTAACAATATCCTCTTCGTCAATGCCGTAGTGCAGCTTTAAGTGGGCCTTGAGCGGGTTGGACGCAGTGAGCTCCTTAGCCACCTGCGTGGCGGTCTCACGCGTGAGGCCTTCGGCGACGAAGCCGTCGACAAGATGCGCGTACTCAGTGTCGGGGTCGTTGGTGTGCAGCGCCGATTCCTTGGCAATGTAGGCGCGCTCAGTGTCTCGCTGGGAAGAGACAGACACGTACTCGCCGAGCGCCATGGAAACCGCACCACCGATGACGGCCGCGATACCGGCCGTTGCAATGGCCCTAATGTCGGAGGTTGCACCCGCAACACCGAGGACGACCGCGGCGGTGGACACAATTCCGTCGTTGGCTCCTAAGACGGCGGCGCGCAGTTTGTTCAGCCTCTCGTTGAGGCCCACATTCGTAAATTCTGAATTTGTCATGCGCTAGTTGTACCCGCCTGTACCCCCGCTCCGCAATTCAGGAAAGCCTACGTTACCCCAGGTAGATGACTGTTTTTAGGCTAGCCTTACTTAGGGTGAGGGCGCGCCGGGCGTGGCGTCGCTCAACGGTGTTACCCAGGACTAACATGTCGCCCGATGACACTGCCTACTTCCGCCCACCGCGTCAGCACCCGCTGCCTTGCCGCCGGCCTCACCACCGTCTTTGCCACTTGCGTGTACGCCCCGTTCGCCAGCGCCCAAGAACTCACCCCGGCCCCGGAGCCTACGGCAAACGTACGCGGGCACTACGAGGGCGATGACTTTATCCCCGAGGTGCGTGTGAGCGCACCCGATACGGAGTCGTGCCCGCAGGCAACGTGGCCGGCAGAGCCGGTCACCACGTCTGAGGCAGTCAGCGCGGGCAGCGCGCCTACCCCGCTGGCGGTGACGTACACCGGCCCCTGCGGGGTGAGCGCCCCCGCCGGGTTCGCAGTATCGGAAGACGTCGTGGCCTCCAGCTGGCTGGTCGCGGATATCGATACCGGGGACATCGTGGCGATGAAGGACCCGCACGGGCGCTACCGGCCGGCATCGATCATCAAGGTGTTGCTCGCGCTCGTGGCAATCCGCGACCTGCCCCTGGACAAGGAAATCGTGGTGAGCCACGACTCGGCGGCCCAAGAGGGCTCGGCTGTCGGCATCGTCGAGGGAGGGCGTTACACCGTCAACGACCTGCTCCACGGGTTGCTGCTCGCGTCCGGCAACGACGCCGCCCACGCGTTGGCGCAGGAACTCGGCGGCGACGTTGCGGCGCTAAACGCGGTCAACGAGCTCGCTGCCAACCTGGGAATGACCGATACGCGGGTGGCTACCTACTCGGGCTTGGACGCGCCGGGGATGTCGTCGTCAGCCTTCGACCTGGCGTTGGCGTACCGCGCCGCCTTTGCCAACCCCGATTTTGCCCGCATCGCAGACACTGATTTCTACCCCTTCCCCGCCCAGGAAGAAGCGGAGGGATTCGAGGTGTGGAATGACAACCACCTCTACCTCAACGACCCGGACGGGATCGGCGGCAAGACGGGTTACACCGACGACGCGAACCACACCTTCGCGGGCGCGGTGAACCACGAGGGGCGGCGCCTGCTCGCGGTCATTCTGGACACCGCGTCCACTAGGGCGCGTCCGTGGGAGCAGGCGCAGCACCTGCTGCACGAGGCGTACCGCTTCGAACCGACACAGGCAGTCGCGAGCCTGAACGCGCCGACAGCTGACATGGGCTCGGCGCGCCCCGCAGATACGGAAACGGCCACCCCACAGGCCCCAACCGCGCCGGCCGATCAGGCCGCTGGATCTGCCGCCACTATGTGGCGAAGCATTGCGATTGTGGGCGGGGTGGCCGTTCTGGCGCTAGCCGCGCTGGTGCTGAGCCTGCTTAGTCGCGGTTCAACAACGCCAGGACGCCGACGCCGATAGCTCCGGCTGCCGCGCCGAGACCGAGTGCGCGGCCGGGGCCCGACTTCGCGCGGCGAGCCTGGGCGGCAGCACCGCTGCGGACGTTGATGACAGCGGGTTCCGGGATCTCCGACGGGGCGGTCTCCAGGGATTCAGGTGTGGTGGCGGTCCACGCCGCGACGTAGAGAACAACTCGCCAAATCAGGTAGAGCACGACCATCAGGGCGATGATCGGTCCGAAGATGGCACCGGCGGGGTTGCTTGATGCGCTGCTGATGATGATGGTGGCGAACTGCTTGATCAGCTCGAAGGCCACGGCTCCGAGGGCGGCGCCCTTCAGGCCGGACTTAAAGTGCACCTTCGTGCGCGGCATGAAGATGATCAGCCACGCCATGACGATGAAGTTGGCCAGCAGACCGGCGGCAAGGCCGACGACCCAGACCAACAAGCGCGACCCCGGGACCGCGTCGAGCCCCACGAACTCCAGCAACCGAGAGGTCAGCCCCGAGGTGCCCAGCGCGGTGACGCCGAAGGCGAGGAGGAACAACACGATCAGGCCGATCAACCCGAGCAGGTCCCACAGCTTCTTGGAAAAGAAGTTGCCACCCTCGTCGCCGTCGATCTTCCACATCGCGGAGATGCCGACGCGCAGGTGGTTCATCCACCCCAGACCGGACCACAAGGTGGTGAGCAAACCGATGCCGGCGACAGCGCCGCGCTGCGCGATGGCGGTGTCCACCACGCCGGAGATGACCTGGCCTACGTCGCCGCCGACGGCGTCGTTAATCTGCTCCTGGATCTGCGCGAGCACGTCGGGGCGCGCGGCCAGGAAGAAACCGAGGCCGGAAAACACCAGCATGGCCAGCGGGAACAGGGCGAGGACGGAGAAGTAGGTAATACCGGCGGCGAGCTGGTTTCCCTCTTCTTTGACGTAGCGCTCGTTCATCCGCATCAGGTGTCCGAGGGCGGGCGACTTCTGCTTCGCCTTATCGACGGCCCCCTTCTGCTGCTGCTTGCGCGAACGCTCGATGCCGTGCTGGTCCGTGTACGCCTTTCGCGGCGCAGTCGCGGTGGACATGGGCTCTCCCTCTACGAATAAGTAACGCTTAACCGCATTTCATCGTAGAGCACATACCCGCCCCCGGGGCCGGGGGCGGTCAAACCGTTAGCGTTTTGGTGCCAGGAACCCGACTCGCTCGTAGACCTGGGCCAAAAGCGGCGCGGCGATGCTGCGGGCGCGCTCCGCGCCGGCAGCCAGGATGCCCTCGAGCTCGGCGCGGTCGGCCATGAGCTCGTCGTAACGCGCGCGCAGCGGGGTGGTGAACGCCTCGAGGGCATCCGCGGTGTCGGTCTTCAGGGCGCCGTAGCCCTGACCCTCGTAGCGGGTGACGAGGGCGTCGATAGGCGTGCCTGTCAGCGCCGACTGGATGACCAGGAGGTTGGAGACTCCCGGCTTGTTCTCCTTGTCAAAAGCGACGACACCGTCGTTGTCGGTCACGGCGGACTTGATGCGCTTGGCGGAGGTCTTCGGGTCGTCGAGAAGGTTGATCATGCCCTTCGGGTTGGCGCCCGACTTGCTCATCTTCGCCGTCGGCTCCTGCAGGTCCTGGATCTTGGCCGCGCCCTCGGGGATGAAGCCCTCGGGAACGACGAAGGTGGTGCCGAAGCGGGAGTTGAACCTCTCGGCGAGGTTGCGGGTGAGCTCGAGGTGCTGGCGCTGGTCCTCCCCAACCGGGACGAGCTGCGGGGAGTAGAGCAGGATGTCGGCGGCCATAAGCATTGGGTAGGTGAACAGGCCCACGG
Organism: Corynebacterium sp. LK2510; assembly: GCF_040946405.1. Taxonomy (NCBI): domain Bacteria; kingdom Bacillati; phylum Actinomycetota; class Actinomycetes; order Mycobacteriales; family Corynebacteriaceae; genus Corynebacterium; species Corynebacterium sp. LK2510. The sequence goes on from NZ_JAYWLR010000012.1 coordinate 20,629, forward strand.
TGGTACGGTCCTGGCCCTGCTTGGCGGACTTGTCCTTGAACTGGGTCATGCGCGAGGCCTCACCGAAGCCGGTGATGCACTGCAGCACCCAGGTCAGCTCGGCGTGCTCGGGGACGTGGGACTGCACGAACAGGGTCGACTTCGCCGGATCGATGCCCAGGGCGATGAGCTGAGCGCAGCCCTTGATGGTGCGCTCGCGCAGCTCCTCTGGGTTCTGCTCCACCGTGATCGCGTGCAGATCGGGGATGAAGTAGAACGCGTCGTGACCGTCCTGCAGGTCGATCCACTGCTTCAGCGCTCCGAGGTAATTGCCCAGGTGGTACGAGTCGGCGGTGGGCTGGATTCCGGACAGGACGCGCTGCTTCTCAGTCATGGTTTCTGATTCTAAACCGTCCCGATTGAGCGGTGGCTTGCGGCAACCGCCCACAGGTTGTACGGTTACCTACATGAGTGGTAAACCCATATACATAGAGATCGCTGACGAGCTGCGCGACCTGATCGCCTCGGGCAGCCTCGCCCCCGGCGACCGCGTCCCCTCCACCAACGAACTGTCCCACTACCACTCGGTCAACCCCACGACCTCCGCAAAGGCGCTCACCTCGCTTTTCGACGAAGGCCTCCTCGAAAAGCGCCGCGGCCTGGGCATGTTCGTGCTTCCCACCGCCCGCGAACAGGTACTGCGCACCCGGCGCGACGCCTTCGCGGCGAACTTCCTTCAACCGCTGATCGCCGAAGCGGACACACTCGGCATCAGCGCCACCGAGCTGACTGAGATGATTAACAAGGAGCGCACCACATGACTTTCGACCACTCCCCCGGCTTCTACGCGCTCGTCGGCCCCAACGCGGCTGGCAAGACCCACTACCTACGCTCGCTGTTCGGCCCCGGTGCAAGCTTCGTCCCCGCCGCCGCTGACGCCCTCTTCGTCGGCCGCACGGTGGGCGACCACCTCGCCTGGGCCGCCGCAGTGAAACCCCTCGCCGATGTCGAGTTCAGAGTGCCTGCCTCGACCCGGATCAGCGACCTGTCCGTCGGTCAGCGCCGCGAACTCACCATCGCTGTCGCGCTCGCCGCCAACGAGCCGCTTTTACTTCTCGACGAACCCTTCGACGGCCTCGACATCGACACCCGAACCAGACTGCGCGCGCAACTGATCGACCACATCACCGCGGACCCAGCGCGCACCGTCATCATGGCCTCGCACCGCGCAGAGGACCTCGCTGGTTTGGCGGAGTACATCATCGGCGTCTCCGACCATGAGGTAGCGGCCCCAGTCGCCCTCGATGAGGCCCGCATGCACTTCCCCATCCTGCACAGCAGCGACGTCGCTGCAGACCACGTCCTCACCGACCTCAACGTCATCGAGGTTTCCTCACTCGGCCCCACGTGGCGGGCGCAGCTCGCGGAGCCGTTTGACCGTGATATTCCCGGCGTGACGGTGGATTACCCCGATGACGCCCAGCTCATTGACCTGCTCGCATCCCGAAAGGCGTGACAGACATGTCGCTTTTTCTCAGCCCTCACAAGTACCTCGTCCCCGTGGTTTTGGTCGTGGTTATCGCAATCGCTAGTGCTGGCGGGCGCTTTATCGCCGGGTCTGGTACCACCTGGACGCTCCTCGCTGGCGTCATGCTTGCCGCGCTCAACGCTTCCCTGGCGGGAAACTGGCCGGCACTGAATCAACTTGGTGCCAGCTACCGCCGCTTCCTGCGCGGAGGTGGCGCGTTCACCGTTCTGTCCGCCGCCCTCCTCACCGCTGCCACCTCGGTGGCGGCCCACGTGAAGCTGCTGCACAACCCCTGGTACTCGCTTTTTGACGTCTTCCTAATCACCCGCGGCCCAGCCCCCTTCATCGACACCAACGGTGAGCCCTACGTCGTCCCCGGCGCCGGCCACTCTGTTTCGACAGTCCTGTTGAGCGCGGCGCTGACCTTCACCTTCTTTGCCGCCGCGGGGTTAACCGGCGTTGCGATGGGGCTCGCCGGAAAGCGTTTCAGTTCGGCGGCGATCCTGGTGGGAAGTGCGTGCGTCGCAGGGCTGGGGGCGGGATTCGCCCTCGGCTCAGTGAGCCCGAGCGCGGGTGTCCTCTCGGCTATCGGCATCGCCTTGGCGGCGATGGCGCTCGGTTCCGCATGGGTTCTCGCCCGCACGCCGCGCGCCACCACGTAGCCTGGGCCAACGCCCGCTTCGTCTTGTTTTCGCTTGCCGCAGTGTTGCGGGCGGGAGCGGGGCGCGCGATTCCGGACGGCACGGCGAGCCTATGGAGCGCGTTCGCGCGGCTTCCCGCTACGTCCTTGCCGCCGCCGCGGCGACCTAGACGCTAACCGTCGTCACGCTGCGCCGGCCGTCCTGGACGCTTCCGGCGAATTCCTCGATAGGCCCGGCCGATCCCGGGTAGCTTCCGGCCTTGGCTGTGCAAAAACACCGCCATTTGCTCGCGCGGGTTGAGGGACTTCACCGCCTCGTCGTCGTACTCATACACCGGCAGGCTCCAGCCGCGCTTTAGCGACAGCAAGCGCAGGCCAAGCACCGTGGCCAAGGTGACCAGAACGTTGATCCACTCCGGCACGGAGAAGTACAGCAGGACCCACCACACGCATGTACCGATGACCGCGGTGGAGGCGTACATCTCCTTGCGGAAGACCAACGGAACGCGGCCGGACAGCACGTCGCGCATGACGCCTCCAGACACACCCGTGGTCACCGCGGCCACGCACGCGATGATGAAACCGTGCCCCTCCGCGAGGGCGGTTTGAATACCCATCACGACGAAGGTGGCCAGGCCGATCGCGTCGGCAACGAGGAACAAGCGCCGCCCGTGGTGCATCAGCCAGCTGATGCGCACCGTCACCACGGACGCGACAATGACCACGAGCAGGTAGCGCGGCTCTTCGACCCACGTCAACGGGTACGAGCCGAGCAGGACGTCGCGCACCGTCCCGCCGCCGAGTGCGGTGAGCGCACCCAGGGTGACCACGCCGAACAGGTCCATGCGCAACCGCCCCGCCGAGACCGCCGCGGTCATCGCCTCCGCGGTGATCCCGATCAGGTAGAGGACGGTGACCAGCGCTGCCGTGTCGAGAGAGGACATCAGCTGTATTCGACCATCAACGGCGAGTGGTCAGACCAGCGCTGCTCGACAGTGGGAGCCTTTTCCACCCAGCTACGCTGCGCGCGCTCGAGCATCTCGGCGGTGGCCGCCTGGTAGTCGATGCGCCACCCGGCGTCGTTGTTGAACGCCTGGCCGCGGAAGGTCCACCACGTGTACGCGGTCTCCTCGGGTTGCAGGCGCCGCGCCACGTCGAACCACTTCGGCTCCGCAGCCGCTTCTCGACGCCGCTCCGACCCGTACTCCACAGCTCCCGCCCACGCGAACTGCTGCTTCGCCTCGAGGTCTTCCGGCTCGGCATCCGGAAACGCCCCGAAGACGGAATCCATGAACGCGCGCTCGTCCGGCAAAAAGCCGGACTTGGTGCGGTTGGTGCGCCAGTTCTTCAGGTCGTCGCGACGGTGGCAGATGTTCCAGTCGCCGCCGATAACCATGCGCGGGTGGGTGAGCGCCCACTGCTCGAGCGCGGCCTCGAACCTGTCGAGGAACGCGTACTTCTCGTCCTGCTTCGCGGTTCCGGCCGATCCGGAGGGGAGGTAGAGAGAGGCGACCCTGGTGCCGTCGATAAGCGAGCCGGCGATGAAGCGGCCGGCGTCCTCGAAGTCGGGGATGCCGATTTCGACGTCGGCAAGCGGCTCGCGGCTGAGAATGCCGACCCCGGCGCGGCCCTTCGCCCCGGGGGTCTCGGCGGGCGCGACCACGAGGTGCCACCCGTTGTCAAGGCCGGGCTGGAGCGCCTCAACGGCCTGCGGGCCGGAAGCGCGCACCTCCTGCATGAGAACGACATCGGCTGGGGTGTGCTTCAGCCACTCCAACATGCCGAGGTTGTCATCGTTGCGGACCTTGGTTGCGGCTCTAATCCCGTTAACGTTGACGGACGCAATGGTGAGACTCATGCGCAACACAGTACATCGACGCTTGTCACGGCCAATCAGCGTATGAAGCCCTCGCAAAACGAGTATCCTAGGTCACTGGATTGTTTCAAGAACATAGAGGAGCAAAAAAGTGGCTAAAATCATCTGGACTCGTACCGACGAAGCACCGCTGCTCGCTACCTATTCGCTGAAGCCGATCGTCAAAGCTTTCACCATCAACGCGGGCGTCGACGTAGAAACCCGCGACATTTCGCTGGCCGGGCGCATCCTGTCGTTCTTCCCGGAGCGCGTCAACAACGACACGTTCGCGCACGACGCCCTTGCCGAGCTCGGCGATCTCACGCTGAGTGAAGACGCCAACATCATTAAGCTGCCCAACATTTCCGCCTCCCTCGTGCAGCTGAAAAAGGCCATCGCGGAACTGCAGTCGCAGGGCTTCGACATCCCCGACTACCCGGACAACCCCGCAACCGACGAAGAGCGCGAGATCCACGAGCTCTACGCCACGGTCACCGGTTCCGCCGTCAACCCCGTCCTGCGCCAGGGCAACTCCGATCGCCGCGCGCCGGAGGCCGTTAAGAACTACACGCGCAACCACCCGCACTCGATGGGCGCCTGGTCCGCTGATTCGAAGACGAACGTCGCCACCATGGACGCCGACGACTTCCGCGACAACGAGAAGACCGTCATCATGGACTCCGACGACACCCTCACCATCAAGCTGGTTACCGCTGACGGTTCCGAGGAGATCCTCAAGCCCGAGCTCGACGTCATCGCCGGCGAGGTTATCGACGGCACCTTCATGTCCGTCAAGGCCCTCGACGCGTTCCTCCTCGACGCCATCAAGCGCGCCAAGGAAGACGGCGTGCTGTTCTCCGCGCACCTCAAGGCCACGATGATGAAGGTCTCCGACCCCATCATGTTCGGCCACGTCGTCCGCGCCTACTTCAAGGACGTCTACGACAAGTACGGAGAGGAGCTGCTCGCCGCGGGCCTCGACGGTGAGAACGGCCTCGGTGCCATCCTCGACGGACTGTCCGAGCTCGACAACGGCGAGGAGATCCGCTCCGCCTTCGAGCAGGCGCTTGACGACGGCCCCGACCTCGCCATGGTCAACTCCTCCAGGGGCATCACCAACCTGCACGTTCCGTCCGACGTCATCGTCGATGCCTCCATGCCGGCCATGATCCGCACCTCCGGCCACATGTGGAACGCCGACGACCAGGAGCAGGACACCCTCGCGGTGCTGCCCGACTCCTCCTACGCGGGCATCTACCAGGTCGTCATCGACGACTGCCGCGCCAACGGCGCCTACGACCCGACCACCATGGGCACCGTCCCGAACGTCGGCCTCATGGCACAAAAGGCCGAGGAGTACGGCTCCCACGACAAGACGTTCAAGGTTCCTGCCGACGGCACCGTCCAGGTAGTCAACTCCGCCGGCGACGTGCTCATGTCCCACGACGTCGAGGCCGGCGACATCTGGCGCGCCTGCCAGACCAAGGACGCCCCGATCCGCGACTGGGTCAAGCTGGCCGTCGACCGCGCCCGCAAGTCCGGCATGAAGACCATCTTCTGGCTTGACGAGGGACGCTCCCACGACGCCACCCTCATCGACCTGGTGAACAAGTACATGGCCGACCTCGACACCGACGGCCTGGACATCTCCATCGCCTCCCCCATCGAGGCCACCCGCATCACCGTCGAGCGGATGCGCGCCGGCGAAGACACCATCTCCGTGACCGGCAACGTCCTGCGCGACTACAACACGGACCTCTTCCCCATCCTCGAGCTGGGCACCTCCGCGAAGATGCTCTCCATCGTGCCGCTCATGGCCGGCGGTGGTCTCTTCGAGACCGGTGCCGGCGGCTCCGCCCCGAAGCACGTCCAGCAGCTGCAGGAGGAAAACCACCTGCGCTGGGACTCCCTCGGCGAGTTCCTCGCCCTCGCGGAGTCCCTGCGCCTGGAAGCCGACCACGGCAACGACCGCGCCGGCGTCCTCGCCACCGCCCTCGACAAGGCGACCGAGACCCTCCTGGAGGCCGGCAAGTCGCCGTCGCGCAAGGCCGGCGAGATCGACAACCGCGGCTCCCACTTCTACCTCGCTCTCTTCTGGGCGGAGGAGCTGGCAAAGCAGACCGACGACGCCGACATCGCCTCCACCTTCGCGCCCGTCGCCGAGGCGCTGCGCTCCAACGAGGAGAAGATCGCCGCCGAGCTGCTCAAGGTCCAGGGCTCGCCCGCCGACCTTGGCGGCTACTACCTGCCGGACCGCGCCAAGACCTTCGAGGTCATGCGCCCGTCCGAGACGTTCAACACGATCATCGACGAGCTGGCCGAGTCGGCCAAGTAGGTCGGCGCGGCGCGGCGCGGCGCGGTCGTCCAGGGGCTACATGCTCGTTCCGTCACACGCGTTTCAGGGAAATAACGAGCATCTAGGCCTGTTTGCGGTGCCTGGAGGGCCGAAAACGGCCTAGATGCTCGTCCCGTCACAGGCGTCACACCGAAATGACGAGCATTTACCGCCGGAGCATCCTCCGCCGCACCTCCAGCGTCTCGCGCACCTCCGCGATGAACCGGTCGGGGTGGCGCCGCACGAATTCCGGGGTGTAGCGCAGGAAGACGTACCCCATGTTGCCGATGCGTTTCTGGCGGTTGAATTCGCGCTGCCGAACCTGTTCCGCATCCGGACCCCGGTACTTGACGGCGCCGTCGATTTCGATGATGAGCCAGTCGTCGATAAGCAGGTCAACGCGGTAATCCCCGATCCTGTGCTGCACGGATAGCGGCCCGATCCCGGCGCACAGCAGGTGCGCGCGGGCGAGCGACTCCGGCCCGGAATCGGAGCAGGCGACGCTTAGTGACGCACACCGCCGCACCGTCGCGATCCCCGCCAACCGGCCGAGGCCGTTGACCTCGCGCAGCAACTGCTCGCGGCTCAGACCCCGGAACTGCAGCCAGTCCGCCGCGACCAGCCCTTCGGCGAAGCCGTGGTAGCGGGCGATGTCGGCGAAGGTGCGGACCGCCGAGGTGACGGGGCATCCGGAGACGGTGCGGATGTCGGCGTCGTGAAGCCTGGAGTGGCGGAACGTGTAGCGCGGGTGGCCCTGCCGGCTGGGCGAGGATCCGCCGCTGCGGAGGGAGAGTTCCACGGTTTCGCTGGTAAGCGGGGTCAGCCACATACCCATGAGGCGCGCGGCCGAACGCCCGACGAAGACACTGCCGGAGCTGCCCCTGTCCGCGGCCAGGATCTCCACCAACTGCCTCTCGTGGGCGGGCAGCCCCACCCACGCCTCGAGCGGGTATCCCCAGCACGCCCCGAGCTGCACCACCGGCCTACCCGGGCGGGCCGGAACGAGCCCGGCGCGCAGCTCTTCACACCGCTGCAGCCGCTCCAACCCGAGCTGCGGGTCCTCCCTGTCCTTCCCCATAAACAATTAGACCCCTCTGTCCAGTCCGAGGTTCCAACACGGATTTTTATTCACGCGAAACCCCAGTTCACGCCACCCAATAGACCGCTTGGTACACAGAGGCCGTTCCGCACGTTACATTGTGGCCATGGCAAAATACGACAACACACAAGCAAGCGAGTGGGGCTTCGGCACCCGCTCTATCCACGCAGGTCAGACCCTCGATTCCGACAACTCGGCACGCAATCAGCCGATCTACATGACGACGTCCTACGTCTTCAACGACGCACAGCACGCCGCCGACCGTTTCAGCCTCTCCGACATCGGACCGATCTACACCCGCCTGACCAACCCGACCCAGCAGGCACTCGAGGATCGCCTCGCCAGCCTCGAGGGCGGCGTCGCGGCCGTGACCTTTGCGTCCGGGATGGCTGCTGAGACCGCGGCGATTACGAATCTGGCGTCGGCAGGCGACCACATCGTGACCTCCCCGCGCCTCTACGGCGGCACCAAGACCCTGTTCCAGGTGACCCTGAAGCGCTACGGCATCGACGTCACCTTCGTCGAGAACCCGGACGACCCGGAGTCGTGGCAGGCGGCGGTACAGGACAACACCCGCGCCTTCTACGGCGAGACCTTCGGCAACCCGATCGCAGACATCCTGGACATCCCGGCCGTCGCCGAGGTAGCCCACCGCAACAGCGTCCCGCTCATCGTGGACAACACCATCGCGACCGCGGCCCTGGTCAAGCCGCTGGAGCTCGGAGCCGACATCGTCGTCGCCTCCACCACGAAGTTCTACACGGGCAACGGCGCGGCCATCGGCGGCGTGATCGTCGACGGCGGCACGTTCGACTGGACCGTCGAGCGCGACGGCCAACCGGTCTTCGCTGGATTCGTTACCCCGGACCCCGCCTACCACGGCCTGAAGTACGCGGACCTGGGCGCGCCCGCATTCGCGATCAAGGCGCGCGCCGGCATCCTGCGCGACACCGGCGCCGCGATTTCCCCGTTCAACGCGTGGGTCGCCCTGCAGGGCCTGGACACCCTGGGCCTGCGCGTGGAGCGCCACAACCAGAACGCCCAGCGCGTCGCCGAGTTCCTCGCCGCGAACGAGAAGGTGTCCAAGGTCAACTTCGCCGGCCTGCCGGATTCGCCGTACTTTGCCACGAAGGAGAAGCTCGGCATCCCCTACACCGGTGCTGTTTTGTCCTTCGACATCGCGGGTGACGAGAACGACCGCACCAAGGCGTGGGCATTTATCGACGCCCTCAAGCTGCACTCCAACCTGGCCAACGTCGGTGACGTGCGCTCCCTGGTGGTCCACCCGGCCTCCACCACGCACTCCCAGTCCGACGAGGCGGGCCTGAAGCGCGCCGGCATCACCCAGGCCACCGTGCGCCTGTCCGTCGGCATCGAGGACATCGACGACATCATCGCCGACCTCGAGCGCGGATTCGCCGCAATCTAGCGCCTACCTCCTCCAACCACCAAGGGAGCCCACACCGTGAACGTTCCTCTCCCCCCACCCGGCCAGCTCGCGCACCAGAGCATTGGTGAGTTCGGGACGGAAGCTGGGGCGTCGATAAGCGAGGCGAGCATTGCTTATCGACGCTGGGGAGAACTTCGCGGCGACCCCCACGGAGCCAACAACGTGCTGCTCGTCGAGCACGCGCTGACCGGCGACTCGAACGCGGCCGAGTGGTGGTGCGAGGCGATCGGGCCGGGCAAGGCGCTCGACACGGACCATTGGTGCGTGATCAGCACGAACGCTCTGGGCAGCTGCTACGGATCGACAGGCCCGGCGAGCACGCACCCCGACGGGCGCGCGTGGGGCTCACGCTTTCCCGCCGTGTCCATCCGCGACATGGTCAACGCCGAACGCGCCGCGCTGGAACACATCGGCATCACCCACGTGCATGCGGTGCTCGGCGGCTCGATGGGCGGGGCCCGCACCCTCGAGTGGACGCTTCTCCACCCGGATCGCGTCAGCTACGCCTGCGTCATCGCGGTCTCCGCACGCGCGAGCGCCTGGCAGATCGGCATCCAGGACGCCCAGATCTCGGCCGTCACGGGCGACCCCGACTGGCTCGGCGGCGACTACTACGGCACCGGCCGCAGCCCCGCCGCCGGCCTCGCGGCAGCACGGCGCATCGCGCACCTGACCTACCGCGGCGAACTCGAGATCGACGAGCGCTTCGGCACCTCCGCGCAGCCTGGCGAGAACCCGCTGGGCCCCTACCGCGACAGAGACCAGCGCTTCGCCGTGCAGAGCTACCTGGACCACCAGGGACGAAAGCTCGCCGAGCGGTTCGACGCGGGGTGCTACGTGACCCTGACGGATGCACTGAACCGCCACGACGTCGGCCGCGGGCGCGGGGGCCTGAACAAGGCACTGGCGTCCTCGCGGGTGCCGACGATGGTCGTCGGCGTCGACACCGATATCCTCTACCCCTTCCACCAGCAAGAACACCTCTCGCGCAACCTCGGGGACCTGCTGGCCATGTCGAAACTGTCCAGCCCCGTCGGCCACGACGCCTTCCTGGTGGAGGCCCGCCCGATGGACATTGTCCTGCGCAAGTTCGTCTCGCTAATCGGCTAGCTGCCCAGCTAACTGCCCAGCGCGTCAACCGAACCGGCCAGGCCCATCATCGCGAGCCCCACCCCAGCGCAGAAGATGGCGTCGGTGCGCCGCGAGCGCACGGCGACAAGCCCGATGACGCGCGAGTCGCAGGTGTAGCGCATCAGGGCCAGCCACACCAGGGCCGCGCCCAACGTGAAGGTGGCGCGGCGCCAGTGCTCGGTGGCGGAAAACAGCGCCGACAGCGCGAAGCCCGCCACGAAGACGACCACCATCGCCTGCTGCAAGCGCAGCGGCAGGCGCGAGGGCGGATTCCGCAGGTCGTGGGGGTTGTCCAGGCTCAGCCCCTCGGCCGGTCCGGGAATCCGCTCGCGCAGGCGCCCGAAAGACAAGCTAGGCAAGCTGCTCGGCGCGCTCGACGATGTTGCGCACCAGGAAGGTGCGAGTCATCGGACCGACGCCGCCCGGATTCGGAGAGACCCACGCGGCCTTCTCCCACACGTCGGGGTGGACATCGCCCACGGTTTTGCCGTCGACGCGGGACACGCCGACATCCAGGATCGCGGCACCCTCTTTGACCATGTCGGGGGTGAGCATGTGCGGCTTGCCGGCCGCGGCGATGATCACGTCGGCGCGGCGGGTCTCTGCGGCGAGGTCCTTCGTGCCGGTGTGGCACAAAACGGCGGTGGCGTTGATGGAGCGTGCGGTGAGCATCAGCGAGATCGGGCGGCCCACGGTCACGCCGCGGCCAATGACGCAGACGATCGCGCCGTCAAGCTCAACGCCGAAGCGCTCCAGCAACTTCAGCGAGCCGTTCGGGGTGCACGGCAGCGGCGCGGGCTCGTTAAGGACCAGTTTGCCCAGGTTGACCGGGTGGAGCCCGTCGGCGTCCTTATCCGGGTCGATGAGCTCGAGGACGCGGTTTTCATCGAGGTGCTTCGGCAGCGGCAGCTGGACGATGTAGCCGGTGACGGCGGGGTCGTTATTGAGGGCGTCGATAAGCTCCTCGAGCTCTTCTTGCGTCGCGTCCGCGGGCAGCTCCTTCATGATCGAAGCGATGCCGAGCTCGGCGCAGTCCTTGTGCTTCATGCGCACGTAGTTCTGGCTCGCGGGGTCCTCGCCGACGAGCACCGTCGCCAGACCCGGCGTGATGCCTTTGGCTTTGAGCGCCTCGACGCGGGTTTTCAAGTCCGCGAAAATCTCCTCGCGGTAGAGCTTGCCATCCAGTTTCTTCGCAGTCACGCCCACCATCCTAGACTTGGAGCCCGTGTGCGCACTCCACGTTATCTTTGATAATCCGGTCATCCCACCAAATACGGGCAACGCGATCCGCATGTGTGCGGGCACCGGGGCGCATCTCCACCTCGTCGAGCCGCTCGGCTTCGACCTCACCGAGAAGCACCTGCGCCGCGCTGGCCTTGACTACCACGACCTCGCGCACGTGACGGTCCACGAAAACATCGACGCGTGCTTCGCCACGCTTATCGACGCCCGCATCTTCGCCTTCACCACCCAAGCAACCACCTACTTCCACGAGGTGGCCTACCGCGACGGCGACGCCCTGCTCTTCGGCACCGAGCCGACGGGCCTGCCGCGCGAGCACTCCCACCACCCGCGAGTCGCCGGGCAGGTGCGGGTGCCGATGCTGCCCGGGCGCCGGTCAATGAACCTCTCCAACACCGCGGCCGTGGCCTGCTACGAGGCGTGGCGCCAGCTGGGTTTCCCAGGCGGGGTCTAGAGCTTACCCAGCGCCTGCATCTGCTCGGCCCGACCGAGCGGGCCAGAGAGGTCATGCAGAGTCGTCGAGGTCACGCCCGTCCCGCTCGGACCCCACGTGTTGGTGGCCTCCAACCCGGTCCACTCCCCTTCGGGGTGTCGGTACATGTGCACGGTGAGGTCCACGTTGGGGAAGGCCCACTGCTCGGGGCTGTGCTTGGCCGTGATGCCGTTGGCGGTATCGATGCGGGAGAAGTACTCGGCGAGCGGGATGCGCTCGTCGGAATCCACGAGTGCGGCCGGCGAGGTGAACCAGGTGAAGAACTCGCCCTCGGGCAGCCCCGCAACCTTCCGCCCGATGAGTTGGCGGATGTAGCCGCCACCCCACGCCGTGGAAAATCCCTGGTCGACGCAGTCGTCCGGCAGCGGGAATGTCTGGCTAAACGCGTCGGCGACCGCGCTGGTATCCCACGCCTCGAGGTACCAGATGCGGGCGATGATCGCGTCGCGCCCGGCGAGCTTTACTGTGACCTGCACCAGCTCAATTTTGCGACCGGGGCGCAGCGTCTCCACCTCAACGGTGGCCTCTGCCAGGGGCAGGCGCCCGAGGATGTCGTAGGACACCCGCGCCAGCTTTTTGGTGTCACCAGCTGGGCGTGAGCGCTCGGCGACGTGGACGACAAGCCCTGCCAGGGAGGCGAAGTGGTAGTCCTCCGGCGACCAGGCGCCCTCGCAGTGGATGGTGGGCGCGAAGGTGTTCTCGCCGGTGCGGGTGAAGTAGTGCTGGCTCATCATTGGGGCTCCTTTCAGTCTGGGATCACTCGCATATTCGGCGCGAATCTAGCGGGCTGTGACCTCACCGCGCAGCCGCGCCAGCGGGGCAATAAGCGCGGGTCGCGCCGCCACCATCAACCCCGCGAGGACGACGAGGGACACGGCGAAGATGATCAGTCCCGTCCAATCCCCGGCGTATTCGGTGGGGTCGGCGGATCCGCGGGCCGCGAACATGTGGTTGAGGTTGCGCAGCGCGCCCGTGGCGATCACGAGGACGACGTGGATGACGATGAAGGCGAGGAAATACAGCATCACCGGGAAGTGGATCGCCCGGGCCACCGGCGCCGGGTAGGCGCGCGAGAGCCTCTCCCACTTCTCGTTCCACAGCCCGCTCATGCGCACACCCGAGATAATCGCCAGCGGTGCCGCGATGAATACGGTGGTGAAGTACGCCAGAAGCTGCAGGCCGTTGTAGTGCACCCAGCCGTTTTCCACCGGCCAGTCCAAGGTGAGGTACTGCAGCCCGGCGGACACAGCGTTGGGGAACACGTCCCAGCTGGTCGGCACGATGCGCATCCATTGCCCGGTGGAGAAGAGCAGGATGTAGAACACTGCGCCGGTGGCCACCCACAGCGCGTCGAGGCACTGGTGCAGCCACAAGGTGAGGCTGATCTTCTTGCCCCCGCCGCGCGGCGTGAAGTACGCGGCCGGTTTCTGCTCACGGCGCACCCCCATGCCGGTGCGGATGATGAGCACCATGAGGAAGAAGTTGAGCAGGTGCAAAGCGTTGAGCCAGACCGGGAACCCCTCGGGCGCCCCCGCGGGCATGGTCGGAACTCCGTCGTAGCGGGCCACGAATCCCGCGCCCCATTCGGTGAGCAGGATGTAGCGCGCACTCATGACGACCATCGCCAGCAGCACCACGAGCCCGACGGCACCTGCTGTATAACGGCCCCACGTGAGCTTTCGCTTCTCGACGCCCTCCCGCTCCCCGCCGCGCTCCACCGCGGGTGCCGGAGCGGGTGTGGGCTCTGGTGCGGGCTCCGGCTGTGGTGTCGGTGCGGGATCGGGCTCTGAGTGCTGCGCGGCAGCGGCGGGAACGTCGTGCACCGGTGGCCAGGGCTCGCCGCCGCGCACGCGCGGCAGGCCCCGGCGCATCTGCGGCACGGGGCGATCCTGCGTTGGCCCAGGTACCGGCGCCGGGGCGGGAGTCTCGACAGCTGCGGCGGCAGTTGTCTCTACGGGTGGCCCGGCGTCTGCCGGCGGCCAGGGTTCGCCGCCGCGAACGCGCGGCAGGCCCCTCCTGAGTGCGGTCACCATGGTCTCCTACTTTCGCTGGTTGAGGGCGTCGACAAGCTGCGGCACGACCTGGAAGACGTCTCCGACGATGCCGAAGTCGGCGATGTCGAAGATCGGGGCTTCCGGGTCACTGTTGATGGCCACGATCGTGCCTGCGGTCTGCATGCCGGCGAGGTGCTGGATCGCACCCGAGATGCCGAGCGCGATGTAGAGCTGCGGGGACACAACCACACCGGTCTGACCCACCTGGTGGGCTGCCGGCACGTAGCCCGCGTCCACGGCCGCGCGCGACGCTCCAACCGCCGCGCCCAGGGCGTCGGCGAGGGAGCCGACCACTTCCTCGAACTTCTCCTCCGAGCCCAAGGCCCGCCCACCGGAGACGACGCGCGCCGCGCCGCGCAGGTCCGGGCGTGAACCGCTGTCATCCTGCGGTGTGGTGCCGGTGACCGTGGCGGCGCGCGTATCCGACGACGAGTACTCAAGTTCCTCGACGGACGGTTCGGTCGGCTCCGCGCGATGGTCCACGGCACCGAGGCGCAGCGTCACCACCGGCGCGTTGTGCGTCGACGCCGCGACGGCGAGGAAGTCGCCGCCGTAGACCGAGTGGTCGGTGACAATCCCCTCCTCGTCCGTGCGCACGCCGGTGGCGTCGACGTTGATCGCGCGGTGCAGGCGGGCCGCGACGCGCGCGGCGATATCGCGGCCGTGCACGGAGTTCGCGCACAAGATTGCGGCGGGTGAAAGGGTGTCGTCGGCGACGCAGGTGGCGTCGACAAGCGGGACTGTGAGCTGGGAGCTGTCGACGCGCGCAGTGATCACGCGCTGGGCGCCCAGCCGTCCGAGCTCAGCGGTGAGCTCGTCGGGCCCCTCCTCCTGCCCGATGCCGAGCAGGGCGACGGGGGAACCAACGGCCGCCGCGGCGCCGAGCAACTCCGCTGTGGAAGCGGCCAAAGCACCGCTGCTGTCGCGGTCGACAACGACGAGGATCTCGTTGATGTGTGAGGTAATCATGGCGGTCTCCTGGCAGTGCTAGACGAGTCGGTGGGACACGAGGTAGTCGGCGAGCTGCTGCGCTGCGGTGCCGTCGTCGGTGACGACGGTGCCCGCCTCACGCGGCGGGCACTGCGCGACCTCGATCATGATGGAGCGGGCGTGGGTGAAGTCCCCAGCATCGATGCCGAGCTCGGCCAAGGTGGGGCGCTCCACGGGTTTCTTCTTCGCCGCCATCAGACCTTTGAAGTTGGGGTAGCGCGGCTCGGGGAATGCCTCGGTTACGGAGACAACCGCAGGCAGCTCCGCCTCGAGGGTCGCGGTGCCGTCGTCCGTGGCGCGGGTGGCGCTGAGCACCCCGCCCGCGACGCTCATCTCCGTGAGGTTGGTCAGCTGTGGCAGACCGAGCAGCTCCGCCACCATCGCCGGTAGCACACCAGCGTTGCCGTCGGTGGACAGGTTGCCCGCCACGATGAGGTCGTAGGGGTTGCGCCCAGCGACGGAGGCGATAATTTCCGCGGTTTGGCCGAGATCCGCCCCGGCGAGGGCGGCGTCGCTGACCAAGATGGCGGAGTCGGCACCCATTGCGAGGCCGCGGCGCAGGCTGGACTCCGCCGACTCTGGGCCGACGCAGACCAACTCGACTGTGCTGGAGTCGTCCGCCGCGGCAAGTACCAGCGCCGCTTCCACGGCGCGCTCCCCGATTTCGTCGAGGACCATCTCGCCTGTCCGTTCGGTCAGGCCGGTTTCCAGGTCGAGTACCCGAGTGCCGTAGGTGTCGGGAACCTCCTTGACCAGCACTGCGATCCGCATGCCGTCCTCCCTCTACATTTGAGTTAATGGTCATTAACTAAAATAATAGACAGTGAGCCACGCCACAACGGATTAGAGCAAAAAATTCGCGCCCGGGGGTGTACCCGGGCGCGTGACGCAGTGCCGCGACGCAGCGTTCCCTCAGGTCAGGTGGTATCAAGGTCGACGACGAACTCGGCCTCCGTCGTGGCAGCAATATCCTCCACGCTCACCCCGGGGGCGAGCTCGCGCAGCACAAGCGGGCCGCCTGGGGTTGTGGACACGTCGAACACCCCCTTGTCCGTGATGATGCGGTCCACCACGCCCGCCCCGGTCAGCGGCAGGGTGCACTCACGCAGGAGTTTCGGGGCGCCGTCGCGGGTGACGTGATCCGTCAGGACGATCACCCGCGGAGTTCCCGCCACCAGGTCCATCGCCCCACCCATGCCCTTGACCATCTTCCCGGGGATCATCCAGTTGGCTAGGTCCCCGTTCTGCGCGACCTCCATCGCGCCAAGCACTGCCACCTTGACCTTCGCCCCGCGGATCATGGCGAAGCTGGTGGCCGAGTCGAACACCGCCGCACCCTCACGCAGGGTGACTGTCTGCTTGCCCGCGTTGATCAGGTCGGCGTCCTCCTCCCCTTCGTAGGGGAACGGGCCCATCCCGAGGATGCCGTTTTCACTTTGCAGGATGACGTCGACGCCGTCGGGCAGGTTGTTCGCCACCAGCGTCGGTATACCGATGCCCAGGTTGACGTAGTCGCCGTCGCGAAGCTCGGCGGCTGCCTTCGCGGCCATCTCATCGCGCGTCCAGCCGGTTGCTTTCTCGCTCATACTAGGCCTCCTCACTGCCCCGGCGGGGGCGCACGGTGCGTTGCTCGATGGGTTTGTCACCGGGATCGACCTGCAGGATGTGGTCGATGTGAACGCCCGGCGTCATCACCTCGTCCGGGTCAATGGAGCCAAGAGGTCCAATGTTCTCTACTTCCGCGATGGTGACCACGCCGGATTCCGCGCACAAGGGGTTGAAGTTTCGCGCGGTGCGGCGGTAGACGAGGTTGCCTCCGACGTCACCGCGGTAGGCGTGGACGAGCCCGACGTCCGCAACGATGCCGCGCTCCAGCACGTACTCTCGCCCGTCGAACGTCGCCGTCGGTTTGCCTTCGGCGATCTGCGTGCCCACACCGGTGGCGGTGTAGAACGCCGGGATCCCCGCCCCGCCGGCGCGCAGGCGCTCCGCGAGGGTGCCTTGCGGGTTGAACTCGACCTCGAGCTCCCCGGCGAGGTACTGGCGCGCGAACTCCTTGTTCTCCCCGACGTAGCTCGCCACGACGCGGGCAACCTGGTTGTTCTCCAGAAGAATCCCAAGCCCGCGACCGTCGACGCCCATGTTGTTGGACACGATGGTCAAACCCGTGCGGCCGACACGCGCGAGAGAGGCGATCAACTCGAAGGGATTGCCGCTGAGCCCGAAGCCGCCGACGGCCAGCGTCATGCCGTCGCGCACCGTCGCGGCCATGAGCTCGTCGAGCTCGCCGCGCTGAATCTGCTTGTTCAGTGCCATGGCCTACACCCACCCCAGCACGCGAGGCGCCATCTCGCGCAGCTCGATCTTTCGCACCTTTCCGGAGACGGTCATCGGGTACTCGCTCACCGCGTGGACGTAGCGCGGCACCTTGTGGCGCGAGAGCTTGCCGTGGGCGAACTCGGCGATGTCGTCTGCGGTGAGCGTTTCGACGCCGTCGCGCAGGATGATCCACGCCATGATCTCCTCGCCGTACTTCTCGTCCGGCACGCCGATAACCTGGGCGTCGACGATGTCCGGGTGGGAGAAGAGGAACTCCTCGACCTCACGCGGGTAGATGTTCTCCCCGCCCCGGATCACCATGTCCTTGAGTCGGCCCGTCACCGAGAGGTAGCCGTCCTCGTCGAACGTGCCCAAGTCTCCGGTGCGCATCCAGCCATCCTCGGTGATCGCCTCCGCCGTCTTCTCCGGGTGCTCCCAGTACCCCTTCATCACCGAGTATCCGCGGATCCAAATCTCGCCCTGCTCGCCGATGGGCAGGACGTCGCCCGTGGCTTCGTCGACAAGCTTGCACTCCAGGTGGGGTTGAATCAGCCCGACGGTATTGACCCTTTTGTCCTCCGGGGAATCGGAGCGGGTCTGGAAGGACACCGGCGATGTCTCGGTCATGCCGTAGCAGATAGTCACCTCGTTCATGCCGAACTTCTCCATCACGTCGCGCATGGTCTTGGACGGGCACGAGGTGCCGGCCATGACTCCGGTGCGCAGCGCATCGAGTTTGTAGGGGCTGCCGAACTCGTCCTGGTCGTGGGCTTCCTCAAGCTCCTGGATGAACATGGTGGGAACGCCGTAGAGGGACGTCGCCTTGCCCACTTGGGCGGCCTTGAGGGTTTCGCGGGACTTGAACGACGGCGAGGGAATAATCACCGTCGCCCCGTGGGAGAACGCCCCGATCGTGCCCATGACCATGCCGAAGCAGTGGAAGAACGGCACCGGAACCACGATGCGGTCTTCGTGGGTGAAGTTCTGGTTCTCCCCGACGAAGTAGCCATTGTTGAGAATGTTCGCGTGGGTCAGCGTCGCACCCTTCGGGAAACCCGTGGTGCCCGAGGTGAACTGGATGTTGATCGGGTCGTCCTTGTCCAGCTCGGAGGTGTATTCGCTCAGATCGTCGATCTCCCCGTGCATGGCGTCGTACCACTCGGTCGACCCGAAGTAGATGACTGTCTCCACCTTCACGCCGCGCTGCTTGCGGGCTTCGTTGAGCATCGAGCGGTAGTCGGAGTCCTTGAACCGCGGCGCGGCGAAAACGACCTTGGTGCCGGATTTCTCCAGAACGTAATTCAGCTCGGACTGGCGGTAGGCGGGATTGATGTTGACCAGGATCAGGCCAATGTGGTGGCAGGCCCACTGGACGATGATCCACTCCCAGCGATTGGTCGACCAGATGGCCACCCTGTCACCCTTGCGCAGACCGTGGCGTATAAACGCCGAGGCGAGGCGCAGAACGCGGTTGTAAAAGCGTTCGTAGGTGAACGAAGCATCGGCGTACATGTCCACAATGCAATCGCGCTGCGGATAGCGCTCGACGACCTCGCGCAACATCTGGCCGAGCGTGTGTTGCAGAAGCGGAGGCGCGCCCTGCTCCAGCGTTTGCCCGCGCACCCACGACAATGGGTTGCCCTCCGCGTCGACGGCGACGGAGCCCCACGGAGTGGAGGTGAATCGGGGCTCGGTGGCCCCGGTGGCGACGGTGTCTACCTTGGTCATTGTTCGCTGCCTTTCTCGTCGGAACTCGGGGTGGTTGTGTTCGGGGTGTTCACTTTCGGTGCGGTTGTTTCCGTAGCCGTTGCCGCGGCCCGGCGCGCGATCGCCTGGGCCTGCCGGAAGAGAGGCTCATCGACCATGGAGCCCTCGAAGGCGAAGGCTCCGCGGTTGGTCTCTGCGGCCTCGAGCAGGCGTCGCGCCCAGTCGGCTTCCTCGGGGCTCGGGCGGTACTCCTCCCGGATGACACGGACTTGGGTGGGGTGGATGCACACGGTCCCGGCGTAACCGAGCGCGGCGGCATCCGCCGCTTCTGCGCGCAGCCCCTCAAGGTCGGCGATGTCAACGTAGACGGAGTCGAGTGCGGCCTTCCCGCTCGCGGCAGCGGCGATCTGCACACTGGCGCGCGCCAGGCGGGGTACGTCGCGGTAGGTGCCGTCCGCCCTGCGGGAGGAGGATCCGCCGAGCCCGGCGGTGAGGTCTTCGGCGCCCCAGAACATGGCCACCACCGCGTCGTGGGAAGCGATCTCCGCCGCGGAGATGACACCGAGCGGGGTTTCCACCAGGGCGATGACCTGCGCCCCGGGCAGCGCCTGCGTGAGGCGATCGATGTCGGCCTTTCCCTCCGCTTTGGCCAGCATGACCTGGGTAAAAGCGGTGCTGGCAAGAGCCTCCACGTCGAGGCGGAAATCTGGCGAGTCGACCGGGTTGACCCGGACGATGACGCGCTGCGGGTCCAGCCCGCATGCGGCGATGTTCGCGCGCGCCGGCTCCCGGTTACCGGGTTGGCATCCGTCCTCGAGGTCGAGGACCACCATGTCCGCGCGTGCCGCGGCCTTGGCAAAGCGCTCCGGACGATCGGCGGGCGCAAACAGGATCGCGGGGCCTGTGGGGAGCCACTGCTGCGTTTTCATCACGGCACCTCCCCCGCGTTTGCCCCTTCCGGGTCGCACAGGACAAGCGTGGTGCGCACCGCTCGGCAGACGATCTCGCCGCGCTGGTTTCGCCCGATGTGCTCGAGCTCGACGATGCCCTGCCCCGGGCGCGAGGAAGACAAGCGCTTGGCCGTGCACACGGTCTCGGCGTAGAGAGTGTCGCCGTGGAGCATAGGGGCGGGGAAGGACACCTCCTTAAATCCCAGGTTCGCCACGATCGTGCCCAGGGTGAGCTGCGAGACAGACAACCCGACGACGGTGGAGAGCGTCCACATCGAGTTGACCAGGCGCTGCCCGTCGAACCCCGGCTGCTCTGACGCCCAGTGCGCGTCCAGGTGCAGAGGCTGGGTGTTCATGGTCAAGGTGGTGAAGACGACGTCGTCGGTCTCTGTGACGGTGCGGCCCGGGCGGTGCAGGTAACGCACCCCCGTCTCGTACTCCTCGTACCAGAGTCCGCGTTGCACGATTGCCTTCGTGGTTGTCTCCGTGAGGTCAGCCATTACATTTCACCCCTATCCCAGTCCCAGCTCGCGGGCGATGAGGAGCAGCTGCACCTCGCTGGTGCCTTCGCCGATCTCGAGGATCTTCGAGTCGCGGTAGTGGCGCGCAACGCGGTACTCGTTCATGAACCCGTAGCCGCCGTGGATCTGGGTGGCGTCGCGGGCGTTGTCCATCGCGGCCTCGGAAGCCACGAGCTTGGCTATCGACGCCTCGCGGCGGAAGTCGCGCCCGTTGACCATCTTCGCCGCCGCGTCCATCCACGCCAGGCGGGCGTTGTGGGCGCGAGCTTCCATGCGCGCGATGGTGAAGGAGATCGCCTGGTAGTCGGCGATCTTACGGCCCATGGAGGTGCGCTCCTTCGCGTACTTGACGCTTTCGTCGACGCATCCCTGGGCCACACCCGCGGCCAGAGCCGCGATGGCGACGCGCCCCTCGTTGAGGATGGACAGGAAGTTCGCGTAGCCGCGGCCGCGCTCACCGAGCAGGTTGGACTGGGGCACGCGGGCGTTGCTGAACGTCAGCGGGTGGGTGTCCGAGGCATTCCAGCCGACCTTGTCGTAGGCGGGTTCAGCGGTGAAGCCCTCGGTGTTACTCGGGACGATGATGGTGGAGATTTCCTTCTTACCGTCGCTGTTCTGCCCGGTCACAGCGGTGACGGTGACGAACTTGGTGATGTCGGTTCCTGAGTTCGTGATGAACTGCTTCGATCCGTTGATGACAAAGTCCCCGCCGTCCTCCGTCGCCGTGGTGCGGGTAGCGCCGGCATCCGAGCCTGCCTCGGCCTCGGTCAAGCCGAAACCCGCTAGGGCTGTTCCGGCCGCGAGGTCGGGAAGCAGTTCCTGCTTCTGCTCCTCGGTACCAAAACGCAGGATGGGCATCTGCCCCAGGCTGACGGCGGCTTCCAGGGTGATCGCCACGGACTGGTCCACGCGCCCGAGCTCCTCGAGGGCGAGGCCCAGCAGCAGATAGTCTCCGCCCATTCCGCCGTATTCCTCCGGGATGGGCAAGCCAAACAGTCCCATCTCGCCCATCTGGGCGACGACCTCGTAGGGGAAGGTGTGGTCCTTGTCGTGGGTGTAGGCGACCGGGTCGACGACCTCGTTGGCGAATTCGCGCACGATGGTCTGCAGCTCGCGGTACTCCTCGGGCAGCTGGGAGATGTTGATGTCACTCATGTCTTCTCTGTCCTTTCGTGTGCTTTATGGATGGGTGGGGGTAAAACGTCAGCTCGGAGTGTCCCCGGTGTCAGTGCCGGGCTCGGTACCGTCGGGCTCGATGGTGGCCAGCACGTGCCCGCCGGGGACCTGCTGGCCGACCTCGCAGTGGAAGGTGACGGTGCCGGCGACTTCGGCGCGCAAAACGTGCTCCATCTTCATCGCCTCGACGGCGAGGACGGCGTCGCCGGGTTCGACCCGGTCGCCCGCGGCAACGGAGTGGACGATGACGGTTCCCGGCATCGGCGAGACGAGCGTGGTGTTGGAGCCGGCTTCTTCCTCCGCCGCGGAGCGCACGGCGGATCGCCTGGTCAGGTGCCAGGCACCGGAACCGTTGGACACGATCACGTTGTCGTTGTCGACGCGGGTGAACCAGGTCTCACGCACTCCGTCGACAAGCACACCCACGCTCGCCCAGGTACCCGGCGCGTCGCGGGAGCTGCGGGGGCTCCTGTCGTCCCACTCGCCGACGGTGAGCTCCAAGGGATCGCGGTCTTCGACGGAGATCTCGGCCCGAGAGCCGGTGCCGGCGATCCGGACGAGCACCTCGCCGGCGCCGTCGTCCAGGCGCAGCGCATAGGGGTAGTTCTCCCCCACACGCCAGCCGTCGGTTGGCGTCCACGCGGAGGAGGCCTGACCCACCCGCTGCGCCCGCCGCACGGCGAGAGCGGCCACCGCGAGCGCCGCCGTCGGGGCCTCGCGCGGGGTATATCCAGCCGCGACACGGTCGAGCAACCCGGTGTCGAGGTCGCCGGAGCGCACCTCCGGGACGCCGAGCAGGTACCGGTTGAAGTCGGTGTTGACGCTGATCCCCGCGACCACCAGCTGGGACAGCGCCGCGTCGAGGCGGTCCATGGCCTGCGCGCGGTCGGCGCCGTGGGTGATCACTTTCATCAGCATCGGGTCGTACAGCGAGCTCACCTCGGAGCCGCTGGTCACGCCCGAGTCCACGCGCACTCCCGGCCCGTGCGGCTCGACAACGGCCGTGATCGTGCCGCCGCTGGGCAGGAAGCCGTTCGCCGGGTCCTCCGCGTAGATGCGCGCTTCGACGGAATGGCCGGTCAAGGCGACGTCGTCCTGGGTCAGCGGGAGTTCGTCCCCGCGCGCGATGGCGAGCTGCAGAGCGACGAGGTCGAGTCCCGTGACCTCCTCGGTGACGGGGTGCTCCACCTGGAGGCGGGTGTTCATCTCCATGAAGTAGAAGTCACCTGGCCGGGCCGCGGGGACAATGAATTCGACTGTGCCGGCGCCGACGTACTTGACGGAGCGCGCGGCGTCGCAGGCGGCTTCGCCGATGGCGGTGCGGGTGGTGGCGTCGAGAAGCGGGCTCGGCGCCTCCTCGATGACCTTCTGGTGGCGGCGCTGCAAGGAGCACTCGCGTTCGCCGAGGTGGATGACGTTGCCGTGGGTGTCGGCGAGGATCTGCACCTCGATGTGGCGCGGCGTGTCCACGAAGTGTTCGATGAACAGCGAATCGTCCCCGAAGGCACCTGCAGCTTCGCGACGCGCCGTTTCCAGCGCCGCAGCCATGTCCTCTTCACGCTCCACACGGTGCATGCCCTTGCCACCGCCTCCGGCGGACGGCTTAATAAGCACCGGAAAGCCGACGCCGGGTGCTGCCGCGATGAGCTCCGCATCGCTTAAGCCCGGCCGTGACAGCCCCGGCACTGTGGGCACGTTTCGCTTTTCGACGGCCTCTCGCGCAGAAATCTTGTCACCCATGATCTCGATCGCGGCCGCGGGCGGTCCCATAAAGACAATGCCTGCCTCCTCGCAAGCCCTAGCAAAGCTAGCGTTTTCGGACAAGAACCCGTACCCGGGGTGGATTGCCTGCGCGCCGGTCCGCTTCGCTGCGTCGATGATCTTCTCCGCCACGAGGTAGGACTCGCGCGCCGGGGCTGGGCCGATATGCACAGCAACGTCGGCGTCGCGCACGTGCGGTGCATCTGCATCCGCGTCGGAGTAGACGGCGACGGAGCGAACGCCCTGTTCGCGCAGGGTGCGGATGACGCGGCAGGCGATCTCACCGCGGTTGGCCACAAGGACTGTGTCGATGACGGGCGTGTTCTGCGTTGTACTCATGGTGTCTGTCCTCCTGTCGGCCTACATGCGGAAGATGCCGTAGCCCGCGTCCTCGAGCGGGGCGTTCGCGGCGGTGTCGAGGGCGAGCCCCAGGATGCGGCGCGTGTCGGCGGGGTCGATGACTCCGTCGTCCCAGAGGCGCGCCGAGGAGTAGTAGGGGTGGGATTCGGTGTCGAACTGCTCGCGGATGGGTGCCTCGAAAGCTTCCTGCTCCGCGTCGCTCCACTCCCCGCCCGAGCGCTCGATCTGGTTGCGGCGCACGGTGGACAGCGTCATCGCCGCCTGCGGCCCACCCATCACAGAGATGCGGGCGTTGGGCCACATCCACAAAAACCGCGGCGAGTAGGCGCGGCCGCACATGGAGTAGTTGCCGGCACCAAAGGCTCCGCCGATGACGACGGTGAACTTAGGCATGCGCGTGGTTGCCACGGCGTTGACCATCTTCGCGCCGTGTTTGGCAATTCCGCCCGCTTCGTACTCGCGGCCCACCATGAACCCGGTGGTGTTCTGGAGGAACACCAGGGGGATGGCGCGTTGGTCGCACAGCTCGATGAAGTGCGCGCCCTTCTGCGCCGACTCCGCCAACAGGATTCCGTTGTTGGCGATGATGCCCACCCGGTGCCCGTGGATTCTGGCGAAGGCGGTGACCAGAGTCGTTCCGAACTCGGCTTTGAATTCGTCGTACTCGCCGCCGTCGACAAGAATCTCGATGACCTCGCGCACGTCGTAAGGGTCGCGGTTGCCGGGAGGCACAACGTCGTACAGCTCGTCCTGCGCGCGGGTCGGCTCGACGGTCTCGACGACGTCCCAGGCGGGTTCCTTATCCCGGGGAAGCGTAGCGACGATGCGCCGGACGCGCAGCAGCGCATCCGAATCATCCAGTGCCAAGTGATCCGTCACACCCGAGGTCTTTGAGTGCAGGTCGCCACCGCCAAGCTCCTCCGGAGTGACTTCCTCACCGGTGGCCGCTTTTACTAGCGGGGGTCCTGCAAGGAAGATGGTGCCCTGGTTTTTCACGATGACGTTTTCATCCGCCATCGCGGGAACGTAGGCCCCGCCGGCGGTGCACGATCCCATCACGGCGGAAATCTGCGGGATGCCGCGCTTGGACATGGTGGCCATGTTGTAGAAGATGCGGCCAAAGTGGTCGCGGTCCGGGAACACCTCGGACTGGTTGAGCAGCATCGCTCCGCCCGAGTCGACGAGGTAGATGCACGGCAGGTGGTTGTCGGCCGCAATCTCCTGGGCTCTGAGGTGCTTTTTCACCGTCATCGGGTAGTAGGTTCCACCGGAGACGGTGGCGTCGTTGGCCACGACCATGCACCGGCAGCCCTCGACAAGCCCGACGCCGGCGATAACTCCCGCGGCGGCGACTTTCCCGCCGTACATGCCGTAGGCCGCAAGGGGCGCGACTTCGAGGAAGGGCGAGCCTGGATCGAGGAGCTGGTCGATGCGCTCGCGGGGCAGAATCTTGCCGCGCGAGGTGTGGCGCTCGCGTGCTGTGTCAGATCCGCCTCGGGCGGTGTCCTCGAGCAGACGGCGGAGATCAGCGACGAGTTCCTCGTGCTGTGCGCGGTAGGTGTGCGGAGAGTCCATGGCTTCCCTTCGGGTCGGAAACGGTCACCATTGGTTCAGTTAATCTGGATTAACTTTCCCGTGGGAACCAATCTAACCCCGAGCAATGTGCTCCACAACACATTTGGGAAATTTTTTCGCTTATCGCACAGATTTGCCCCAAGAGAGCCCCGCCGCAGAGACCCCACGGGTCTAGGCGAAGAGCGCCTCCATAGCCATCCGGTACGCGTGCTCGCGCACCGCCTCCGGGCCAGCGCGGCGAATGACGTAGCGGATCGAGTTGATCATTCCAGCCACGAGCTGCACCCGCATGGCGGCCACCTCCGCGCCCAGGTCCGGCCGCTCCTCAAGCAAGACCGACGCCCACAACGCCAGGTACTCGCGCTGCTTCGCACGCACCGGCTCCTGGTTGGCGGGCTCGAGGTTTTTCAGCTCGCGCTCCTGGACACTGACCACGTTCGGCTCCGTCACCGCGATGTGGACGTGGAAAGCGACCAGCTCCCCCATCACCTCCCGCGGCCCCGCGGAGCCCTCCCGACCACGAGCGACAATCTCCCGTGCCCCGACAATGAGCCGCTCCGAGATTTCGTCAAGGATCTCCGCGAGCAGGGCATCCTTGCTCTCCACGTAGCGGTACATGCCCGGGCCAGAAATCCCGACTGCGGCGCCGATGTCAGCAAGCCGAGTCTGATGGAAGCCCTTGCGCGTCATAATCTCCGCCGCGGTGGCCAAAAGCTCAGCGCGCTTTTTCGCTTTATCGCGCTGCCGTTGCGTCTCAGTCACGACCGAACCTCCGATCGAGGCGCTCCTGATACAGCGGGGGAAGAACCCTCTGCTCCCACACACGCCGCGCCGCGTCCGCGTCACCCATCGCCGCGGCAAAGGCTTCGCCCATGGTCACACCGTGCTCAGGGGCGTCAACGGCGACGATCTCCGCGCCCGGGCGGATTACTCCGGGAACGACAACGCGGAAGTAACAGCCGCAATCGCCGCTTTGGGCAAAGCGCTTCACCCAGCCTTTCTCCCCCATCCACGCAGCGAACGTGCGGCACGGCTGGCGCGGCACGCTTACCTCGAGCTCCGCCTCCCCAACGCGGAAGCGCTGGTTGATCAGCACCTCCGTCCAGTCGATGCCGGAGGTGGTGAGGTTGTCGCCGAAGGTGCCGTCGTCAAGCGAGCGTCCCAGCTGCCCCTCCCACCAGTCGTAGCGCTCGCGCGCGAACGCGTAGACAGCTTTCTGCAGCCCACCGTGGTGCTTGGTGTCACCGATGACGTCTCCGCGCACGCCCGGGCCATCCCCGTAGTTCGGGCCGGGAATCTCCACGACGATCTCAGGTGCTGGACGTTTGTCGATTCCGCTCACGCGCGGCGCTCCGCCCGGATCCTCCTGCTCACGCGCGACGTTGGTGCTTATCACCGTAGCTATCGATGCCATGGACCAAGTTTAGCGTCGGTTCCGCGCAACTCCACCGGTTCATGAACGAGTGTCCAGGACAGTGTTAGCATCATCAACTAAACCTATGGGAAGGATAGTTGTGCCTTTAAAGAATGGTGTGATGACAACGTGCGCCGCACTGCTGCTCGCGGGATGCTCGGCAAGCGACGGTGAATCAGCACCCGTCTCGTACTCGGCAAGTGACTACGCCTCGAAGTGCGCCAGCCTCATCCGCGACGAGCTGCACAGCTACGGGGTTTCCTACCTCTATGTCGACATCCCCGATTCCGGAGTCTCCCCCGGCGCCACCTCCGCCACCCGGTCGGTGAACGGAATTGTCAGCACCGCCGAAGACGGCAGGGTGCCGTTCACCGCCGAATGCGAGCTCGGCTCCTCTCCGGAAGACAACAAGTTGTTCGATTTCCGGCCGGCCGATGGCTCTGTCGACGCCACGGACTCCACCGTCTCCACACGATCGACGTCCGCACGCCCCGTTCCCACCGAGTCGGACTCCCCGCGGTCGCGCGTCGTGGCCGATCCGCCCATCCAGCGCAACCAGATCGACCCCAACAATGACCCCTCCGGCAAGACCGGCGCTGACGACAATTTGGGGATTTACTACCACAACTCAACCGACTGGAAGTGGCTCGAGCAGCCCGGCAAGATCGTCCCCGGCGGCAGGATCGGCAACCGCACCATGAATGCGATGTGCTCTGTCGGGTTCATCGCCAGCTACGGCGAGCGCGTCTTCATTGTCACGGCGGGCCACTGCGGCAACCAGGGCGACGAGATCGTGGTGGGAGATTCGGCGGGAAACTATATCCCCGCAGGTGAAGTGGTCGAATCCTACGTCGAGCAGGGCGCAGGCGGCGCGATTGTCGGCACGGACATCGGCCTGATCGAGCTCTACCCCGACGTCCCGGTCGACTCTTCCCTCCCCGTCGGCCTCCCGCTGAAGGGCTACATCACCCCGCAGGAGGCCCAGTCAAGGAATATGGCGATCTGCCGTCTCGGCGCCACGACGGGCTATTCCTGCGGAAAGTTCGAGGACATCGGCAACAACGGCCTGTTCTACTACCGCTCAATCAATGACCGCGGTGACTCCGGCGGCGCGGTTTTCGCCGTCGACTCCGACGGAGTCTGGGGCCTTGGGGTGTCCTCGAATGTCGCCGACACCAACAAAACCTACGCCGGCGCCATGGAGGTTGCCTCCGCGATGGAGCATTGGGGCCTTACCCTCCACGGGTAATCCCGCCGCTGCCGTCGGTTAGCTCAAGCTCAGGTAGCTCGCGGGCACGCAGCTTCTCGACGAGCCCCCAAGCCCGCCCCGCATCAAGATCCCGCGCGATCACACGCACCGGCCCCGGCACTAGGTCGCAGCGCACGTGCGCCAGGCCCAGGCGGCGCTGCAGCACCCCCTGCTTATAGGTCAACTCCTGCACATGCGGCACTTTCGCCATCCCCACCCGGCGCGATACGCGCCCATTGGTGACCACCACCATCCCACGAGTCACGGTCACGGACTGGCGCTTCCAGGCCACGGGAGAGACCCACCGCGCCCGGCGCGGCGAGGTGAGCTCCGGGCGGAAGTGCTCTATCTCATCCGGGGTAAACGGTGTCACGACGGCGAGCACCTCGAGAGCCTGGTCGAAGGTACCCACCGGCAGCAGCTTCGAGGTTCCGGTGACGGCATTGCCTTCCCTGCCATAGCCGGCCACCGCCACGGACACAGTCCACCAACCGAACACACGCCACAACACCGGCTGAGCGAGTTGGACTGCGTGAATGCGCTCGAGCGGTACGGTCTGGCGGCGTCGATTAGCGAGCCCGTAGGCGAGGTTCACGCTGGGGCGCCCGGCGGTATCCAGGCGCGCGGTGAAGCGCCAGGACTGATCGGTCGCCTTCCACATGTCAGGGATGAGACCTATCAGCACCGGCAACACCGTGGCGGCTCCCAGGCCCGTCCACAGCGGCAGAGAGGCCCAGGCGAGAGCGAAAACGGCGCTCAAGCGCAGCGCGGTGGCCGCCAGAGAACGCGCAGTCGGGATGGGAGTGACAAGGTCATGGTCGTCGCACTCATCATGGTCGACGCTGTGGAGGATCTCGGCGCGCACCTGCTCGGCCTCAGCGCGTGGCAGGTAGGCGATCTCGATGCCCGACTCTGTCCCGCCGGCGGCCTCCAAGCGGACCGCAGCCAGGCCAAAGAGGCGCGCGGCGAAGGGCTCGACCACGTCAACGGCCTGGATGCGATCGTAGCGAGCCGTGCGCACCTTCGTTGTCAGCAAGCCGCGGTGCAGCTCAATCTGTTCCTCATCGAGCCGGAAGCCCGTGCGCGCCCACCACAGCTGAGAGACCGCGAAGACCACGAGCAGACTCGCAGCCAGCGCCCCAAGAGCGACAAGCGCCGAGGGAGCGTCGAGGTTACCTTTCTCGGCGAGCTCGAAAAGTGGTTCGGCGAAGTTGAACGCGGAGACAGCCACGATGGCCAGCAGGGTGGTCCACACCCGCAACAGCGGGGAGAGCCGGTGGACGCGGCGCAGCTGTGAGACCATGCCGCCTACAGCCCGCTCATCCGCTCGCGCGCTTTCACTGCCAAGCGCTCCCGAAGGGCATCTGCTTCCTCCGCCGGTACCCCAGGCAGCCGGGAGTTCGATGTGCTCGACGCAGTGTTGATAATCAGGTTCTTCAGCCCCAGCGCGCGCCCGATGGGCCCGGAGGTGACGTCGACGAACTGGATGCGCCCGTACGGAATAACCGTGAGGGTGTGCCACATTTTCCCGCGGCTCAAAAGCAGCTCGTTGTCCGTCTCCAGCCAGCCCAGGTTGCGCACCTGGAAAGGGATGAGAACGAGATGCCACACTATATACACCGCAGCGTTCGCCACGGCGATCCACCACCACGCGCCCCACTCGGCCACCGCCCAGCTGGCGAGCCCAACGAGCACCGCCCCAACGATGACAGCGCGCACGAGGTAGGGCACCATCAGTTTCGGCGAGACAGGATTGAGTTTCACAGACGCCATCCTAACTAGTGGAAATCCCGGGACCCGCGCGAGAGCCAGTCCCCCAGCGCGAGCGGTTCGAATTTGTCGGCCACCACGTTGACCGCCCCTGTGGCGTTTTGCACTACCCCGCGCACGATCAGCGCCTTCGCGGTGCGCGCCAGCACGTGGTGGCGCTTCCACAATCCCGGTGAGACCACCACGTTGATCAAACCTGTCTCGTCCTCCATTCCGAAAAACGTCACTCCGCTGGCGGTCTGCGGGCGCTGCCGGTGCGTCACCACGCCCGCCACGCGCACTCTGGTTCCGTCGGCGACACGCGACAAATCCGCGGCGGTGCAGATGCCGTCGCTGCGCAGCGCCTCACGCAGCAGCTCGAGCGGTTGTTTATCGTGCGTGACGCCTGTCGACGCCACATCGGCCGCCATTAACTCAAACGCGTTCATCCCGGGCAGCGCGGGTGCGGCAATCGCCGACAGCCCCGGCAGCATGCCCGCGCGCTCCGTCGCGGCGATGCCCGCCTGCCACAGCGCCTGGCGGCGGTCCACCCCGAAACAGTCCAGCGCCCCCGCCTTCGCCAGCGCCGCGACCTGCTCGACCGAAAGATCTGCCCGGCGCGCCAGGTCCGGGATGCCGGTAAAGGGCTGGGCGGCCTCGACACGCTCGGCGGCCCTTATACCCAGACCTTTGACCAGGTTCATCCCCACTCGGATCGTCGCGTTGTCCAGGCAGCGCGCCTCGACGCCGGAGTCGTTGACGCTCACCGGCTCGACCGTGATGCCGTGGCGGCGGGCGTCCTGGATCAGCGATTGCGGGGAATAGAAGCCCATTGGCTGGGCGCGCAGCAAGCCAACACAGAACTGCGCCGGATAGTAGCGCTTGAACCAGGCAGAGAAGTACACCAGCGACGCGAACGACTGGGAGTGCGACTCCGGAAAGCCGTACGCGGCGAACGCGACGATCTTGGTCCACAGCTTCTCCGCCGTCTCCGCCTCGATTCGGTTTGTCTCCCAGCACCCGGCGAAAAACCTCGCCTTTAACGCCGCCATCTTTTCCGGGGAGCGCTTTGACCCCATCGCGCGGCGCAGCGCGTCCGCCTCCCGGCCCGAAAACCCCGCCGCGTCCACCGCGATCTGCATGAGCTGCTCCTGGAACAGGGGCACGCCCAGGGTCTTGCCGAGGGACTTCTCCAGCACGGGGTGGTCGTACTCGATCGCCTCCTTGCCGTCGCGGCGGCGCAGATACGGGTGCACGGAACCGCCCTGGATCGGCCCCGGGCGGATCAGCGCCACCTCGACGACCAGGTCGAAGAACCGGCGGGGCTTCAACCTGGGCAGAGTGGACAGCTGGGCGCGCGACTCCACCTGGAACACACCCACCGCGTCGGCGCGGCAGAGCATGTCATAGACCGAGGCGTCCGCCAGGTCGAGCTCCCACAGGTTGACCTGGCGCCCGGTGGTATCGCGCACCAGGTCGATCATGTGGTGCAGCGCCTCGAGCATGCCGAGGCCGAGCAGGTCGAACTTAACCAGGCCCGCAGAGGCGCAATCGTCCTTGTCCCACTGCACCACCGAACGGTTCTCCATGCGCGCCCACTCCACGGGCACAACGTCGGCGATGGGGCGGTCGCAGATGACCATGCCGCCGGAGTGGATGCCCAGGTGCCGCGGTTGGCCTTTGAACTGCGCCGCGAGCTCCGCCACCGTCTCGGGAGGTTCCTCGATCCCCTTCGACCACGCATCCGCCGCACCCTGGGCGTAACCGAGGGCGCGGGCGGCGTCGCGGATCGCGCCCTTCGTGCGGTAGGTAATCACGTTGGCTACCTGAGCTGCGTTGTCGCGGCCGTAGGTGGCGTAGACATACTGGATGACTTCCTCGCGCCGGCCGGACTCGATGTCGATGTCGATATCCGGCGGGCCGTCGCGGTCCGGGGACAGGAAGCGCTCGAAGAGCAGCCCGGCCGAGATCGGTTCCGCGTTTGTGATGCCGATGGCGAAGCAGACTGCCGAGTTCGCCGCCGAGCCCCGGCCCTGGCAGAGGATGTTCTCGCGGCGGCAAAAGTCCACCAGGTCGTGGACGATGAGGAAGTAGCCGGGAAACCCGAGCTGTTCGATCACCTCGAGCTCGTGCTCAATCTGGCGCGCCGCGCGCTGTCTGATCTCGGCGGGTCGGGTGGCGTAGCGCAGGGTGGCCGCGGCCCGCGTCATCTCGGCCAGCCAGCTCATCTCGTCGTGGCCTTCGGGCGTGGGAAAGCGCGGCAGCTCGGGCGCGACGAGGTTGAGGGTGAACGCGCATTGGCGGGCAAGCTCGACCGCGGTGGCTATCTTCTCCTCGCTGCCAGGGCACAGTGCGGCAAGCTGTTCACCCGAGCGCAACCAGTTCGCCCCCATCGGGTGCAGCTCGCCGTGGGCCGTACTGAGTGCTTCGCGACGCCCCAGTGCCCGCTTCGCCGCCGCCAAGCGCGCGTCGTGCCGCGTCGCGGCAGCGGGGACCGCAGAGATGATGGCGGGGACATGCGGGAACTCGTCGAGGGCAGCGTGGTGGTCGGCGTCCTCCGGAGTCAGTGAAACCTCGTATTCTCTGACCACTCGGTCTACTCCGAACACATCGACCACATGATCGATTTCGTCCGCCCACTGCCACCCGGCGAGCACGACACACGAACCATCAAGTTCGGCAGCGAGTACTTCCAGCGGAGGATACGACACCGCCGATTTCTCTCCAGTGGACATGTGCGCCCGCGCCATGACGTGGGACAGGCGCCGATAGCCGACCGGCCCTCGCGCAAGAAGGGGGAGGGTGCGTTCACCGAGGGTGAGCTCCGCCCCGAAGACGGTGAGGATACCCGCCTCCGCGGCCGCCTCAGCAAACTTCACCGCACCGTAGAAACCGTCCCTGTCCAGCACTGCAAGCGCGCTAATCCCGAGTTCGGCGGCGCGCGCGACGATGTCGGCTGGCTCACTGGCCCCATCCAAGAAACTGTAGGACGAAATGGCATGCAGCTCAGCGAAGGGCAGGGCGGCCGGCCCGCGGGGCTTCGTGGAAGCATCACCGTACGGGCGCGTGTGCTGCACAGGGATCGGTTCGGGCCCCGGCCGGCCGGAGAGAATACGCTCCAAGCGGGACCACGACAGCGCCTCCCCACCGTGGAATCTCATGGCACACAGCATATTCGACACTACGTTCGAACGCACGTCGGTAAAGTGCTCGAGAAAATAGACCAAGCGGTATATTTGGTGCTACATTGGCTCGCAACGTACACGCGCACGAAACTGCGCGCGTACTAAACAAACCTGAATAGATAGCGCGTTGAGACAACGCATCCCGACATTCCACATAGATCTAACGACAAAGGAGACTCCCTATGCGCGCCACCCGAATCGCCGCTCTTGCAGCGACAGCCACCCTGGCAGCAGCCGGCCTCGCCGCCTGCTCCGCCAACTCCGCGACTGACGGCGCCGACGCGCCGATCCGGATCGGCACCACCGACGCCGACCAGCAGGCCTGGTCCGTGTTCTCTGATCTCGCCTCCGAGCAGGGCATTGAGCTCGACATCGTCTCCTTCTCCGATTACAACCCGGTCAACGAGGCCCTAGCCCAGGGCGAGCTGGACGTGAACAAGTTCCAGCACATCAAGTACCTCTCCGAGTACAACAGGAACTCCGGCAACGACCTGCGCATCGTCGGCTCCACCGAGATCGTCCCGCTCGCGCTGTTCTGGAAGGACCACGACTCCCTCGACGGCATCGAGGGCCAGGAAGTCGCCATCCCGAACGACCCGTCCAACCAGGGCCGCGCCATCAACGTGCTCGCCCAGGCGGACCTGGTCACCCTGAAGGACGGCGTCGCCGACCCGCTGACCCCGACCCCTGCCGACATCGACGCTGGCCAGTCCAAGGTCAAGGTTGTCCCGATCGACGCCTCCCAGACCCCGTCCGCCTACAACGAGGGCCGCCCGGCAATCATCAACAACACCTGGCTGGAGCGCTCCGGCATCGAGCCGTCGCTCGCTGTGTTCGAGGACGACCCGAACTCCCCGGAGGCCGAGCCCTACATCAACGTATTCGCGGCTAAATCCGACCGTGTCGATGACGAGACGCTGAACAAGCTCGTCGAGATCTGGCACGACCCGAAGGTCACCGAGGCAGTCGCCCAGGATTCCAAGGGAACCTCCGTCCCGGTCAACCGCGACAAGGCCGAGCTCAACGAGATCCTCACCAAGCTCGAGTCGAACTAGCCCCCCACTACTGAAGAAAGGACACCACCATGCGCACCACCCGTATTGCCGCACTCACCGCGGCCGCCACCTTGGCCGCGACCGGCCTCGTGGCCTGTTCTTCCGAGTCCTCGTCCTCCTCAGCAGCTGGGGAATCCGACGCGGTCATCGTGACAATCGGCACCACCGACGCCGACCAGCTGGCGTGGACCGCCTTCGAGGAGGAAGCCCAGCAGCGCGGCATCGACCTCGACATCCAGCAGTTCTCCGAGTACCCGCCGGTCAACCCGGCGCTGGCGGAGAACCAGATCGAGATCTCCAAGTTCCAGACCATCAACTACCAGGCACAGTACAACGCCTCGTCCGGCAACGACCTGCGCATCATCGGCTCCGGTGAGATCAACATCCTCGGCCTGTACTGGAAGGACCACGACTCCCTCGACGGCATCGAGGGCCAGGAAGTCGCCATCCCGAACGACCCGTCTAACCAGGGCCGCGCCATCAACGTGCTCGTCCAGGCTGGCCTGGTGACGCTGCGCGACGGTGCCCCGCGCCTGACCCCGACGCCGAACGACATCGACGAGGCCAACTCCACGGTCACGGTCGTCGCCGTCGACGCCTCCCAGACCCCGTCCGCCTACAACGAGGGTCGCCCGGCGGTCGTCAACAACAACTGGCTGGGCCGCGCCGGCATCGACCCGGCCTCCGCGGTCGCCGCCGACGACCCGAACTCCGAGCTCGCCGAGCCCTACATCAATGTCTTCTCCGTCCGCGCGGAGGACATCGACAATGAGACGTACGCCAAGCTTGTCGACGCCTGGCAGTCCGACGCCGTCACCGAGGCCCTCAACCAGGATTCCGGCGGGACCGCCGTCCAGGTGAACCGACCCAAGGAGGAGCTCAACGAGATTCTCGACAAGCTCGTTGAGGAGTACAAGTAAGTGGCTAACACAGGCACCCGGGTCGAATTCCGGGACGTATCTAAGGTCTTCACCACCGGCGGCCGCACGGTCACTGCGGTCGACGGGGTGACGCTTACCGTCGAACCCGGAAAGATCCTCGGTGTCATCGGATACTCTGGCGCCGGAAAATCAACGCTGGTCAGGCTCATCAACGGTCTCGACATGCCCACGGGAGGCCAGTTGCTTCTCGACGGCACCGACATCGTCGGCATGAGCGAGAAGAACCTGCGCTCGATCCGCCGCAACGTCGGCATGATCTTCCAGCAGTTCAACCTGCTGCAGTCCCGCACCGCCGCCGGCAACATCGCCTACCCCCTCGAGCTCACCGGGATGGGCAAGGCCGAGCGCAAAAAGCGCGTCGCGGAGCTGCTCGACTTCGTCGGGCTCTCCGACCGCGGCAACAACTACCCCGAGCAGCTCTCGGGCGGGCAGAAGCAGCGCGTCGGCATCGCCCGCGCGCTCGCGACGAACCCGTCTCTGCTCCTCGCGGACGAAGCGACCTCCGCACTAGACCCCGAAACCACCCAAGAAGTGCTGGCGGTGCTGCGCCGCGCCAACGAAGAGCTCGGTGTGACCATCATTGTCATCACCCACGAGATGGAGGTCATCCGCTCGATTGCCGATGAGGTCGCCGTGATGGAAAACGGCAAGGTCGTCGAGTACGGCTCCACCTACGAGGTCTTCTCCCACCCGCGCGAGCACGTCACGAAGCGTTTCGTGTCCACGAGCCTGCGCAACACACCGGACGAGGTGGAGGTCTCGGAGCTTCTGTCCCAGCCGGGACGCCTGTTCACGGTCGGGCTCACCGAGAACTCCGGGTTCTTCGGCGCAATCTCCCGGCTGCGCGACCAGGGCGTGTCCGTGCAGCCCGTGCACGCCGGCATCACGACGCTGCAGGAGCGTTCCTTCGGCAAGATGACGGTGCGTCTCAAGGGAGACGACGCTTCCATCGACGAGTTCCTGCACCTCCTGCAGCAGACCACCGACATTGAGGAGATCACGCGATGACCGAAACGATCCTCGCCCAACCCAACTGGGAGCGCCTCGGCCCGACCTTCCTCGAGGCCATCGGCGACACCCTGGTCATGGTAGGCATCACTATGCTCGTCGGCGGCTTCTTCGGCCTCGTGCTCGGCGTTTTGCTCTACAGCACCCGCTCGAGCGGCATCTTAAGCAACAGGCCGGTCTACTGGATCATCAACATCCTGGTGAACTTCTTCCGCCCGATTCCGTTCATCATCATGATCGCCATGCTCTACCCGCTCACCCTGCAGGTAGTGGGCACCACCATCGGCCGCGAGGCCGCAACGTTCGTGATGTGTGTCGCCGCGACGTTTACGGTGGCCCGCATCGTCGAGCAGAACCTGGTGGCCATCGACCCGGGCGTCATCGAAGCCGCGCGGTCCATGGGTGCCGGTCCGTGGCGCATCATCCGCACGGTGATCCTCCCCGAGGCGCTCGGCCCGCTGATTCTGGGCTACACCTTCATCTTCATCGCAGTCATCGACATGTCCGCGATGGCAGGCTACATTGGCGGCGGCGGAATCGGTGACTTCGCCATCGTCTACGGCTACCGCCAGTTCGAACCGGCCGTGACGTTCGCGGCCGTGATCGTCATCGTGGTCATCGTCCAGCTTGCCCAGTTCCTGGGTAACTGGCTGTCCAGGAAGGTCATGCGCCGCTAATCTCGGCTCTGCGCCTGCCCCTCATCCTGGGAGACCTCAACGGCCTCCCAGGATTTTCCTGTTTTCGGCTCGTCCCCGCACGAGGAAACAATGCCGGAGATCTCCCGCTGCTCGAGGCGCACCCTAAACCGCCTGTCCGCAGAGTGGTCGCGCAGAACCACCGTTGCGCACCCGTCGGCGCTGTGTTCTTCATCCACGCTCAGCTGCCCGTACTCAAGCTTGTGTCCCTCACCCGCCAAGCGGGATGCGACGGCGATCTCCGCGGCCTGCGCCGGCGGGGAGAAAATACCGCGGCCGCGGTTGCCCGGGACAAAAAACGTCCCGCGCATCGCATCGGCAAGCATCGCCTCCGTCGCTTCCAGGTTCATGCGCCCGAAGCTGTACCCCCACGGCATAAGCATGAGTGTTGCGGCGAAGCGGTGGCCTTTGATGTGGGAGGTCTCCCACACCACATCGCGCCCCTCGTGGAAGGGGTAGCGCCGCTCCATCTCCATGATCAGCGGCCGGCCCTTAATGGCGCAGCAACGGTCGCGCTTGGCGTGAGTGCAAATCAGCGCGAGCGGGGCCATGCGTGCCATCGCCCCATTGCGGCCCGGGCCGCCAAGGTCGAGCTCGAGGATCTCCTCTGCCGAGTCAACGTGCTTGACCTCGGTCAGGCCGATGTCGGTGAAAACGACGTAGAGGTGGTGGTCCTTGATCTGCCGACCCTGGCGCGTGGGGTGGCGGATCAGCAGCAGGGAGGCGTCCCACTTCTGCAGGTGCGCCTTTATCTTGGCGGACAGTTCTTCGCCGAGAGTGCCGCCGTCGAGGACGTCGTGGCTCCACGCGCCAGGCCACTCGAACAGGACGTACACGCTGCCGCGCTTGGCGGTACCGGGCAGTGGTTCGGCCTCGTTATCCGAGCAGAGTGAATCGACCTTGGCGTTCATAGCCTCCACTCTAGTGAATTAGGTTCACCTAACACGGGCAGGACAGAATCCTGCGACGCTGCCCGTGTTAGGTGTTCGCCTAGTTGTACACCGCCTCCACGCGCCACCTCCCCCGCGTCCACGCCAAGAGCCACGCGGACACGCACTCGTCCTTGTCCCGTGTGCCCACAACCTGCAGCCGGGCCACCCGGTTCGGCCGGCTTGCCCACCAACCCTCGTCCACCGGCCACGGCCCCGCCCACCCCGTGACCAAGTAGCGGTGCTCACCCCAGGCCAACGCGTACGGCGCAGAGGTCAGCAGTGCTTCGGCGGTGACTCCGACGCGCGTGGCGGTGGCGTCGACAAGCGTGACCGCGGAAGCCGGGTGGTCGATGCCGCCACCGAGGCGCGCCGGAAGCGGGGCGGGAATAGCCCCTGGCCAGCGGGCCGGTGCGACTGGGGCGGGTTGTTCGCCGAACGGGACAAGCTCAATGCGCTCCGCGACACCTCGGCCGCCCACGTGCCGGGGCTGCAGCACGGCGTCGATGCCGAGCTGCGACTGGACGCGCTCCACCACGCGGCGCGCAGCATCGGTGCTCGTCCCGTCGGACCACAGCTCCCCGACGGCCTCGGGCGCGGCGAGCTCGAGCGGCTCGAGGATGAGCGAAACAATCGCGCCGGCCCCGCCGCTGGTCAGCCACCCGTCGAGCTGCCAGCGCACCCGGTCTGCGGTCGCCGCCTCCGTCAGCGCCTCGCGGGTCCGCCAGACCCGCTCGACCCGGGTGGAGTCAGCCAGTTCTGCGACCACCTTGAGCCGCAGGCAGTTGCTGCCGGCCTCTGTGAGGCGCTCGTGCAGCGCCGCCGCGAGCGCGCGGGCGGCGAACGCGGCCGCGTCTACCCGCTCGATCGGCTCCTCCGGGGTGACCGCGACGGCAAGGTCGGCCACCGGCAGCTCGGGGGCCACGCGGCGGTCGGGGGCCGCGCGCGCGATCCGGTGCAGGTGCATCCCGGCCGCGCCGAAGCGGGTGGTCATGGCCGTTGACGGCACCGCCGCGAGATCACCCAAGGTAACGATGCCCAGCTGCCCCAGCTCGTTGACGGTGTGCGGGTCCGCGCCGAGGGCCGCCTCGGCGAGCAACGTGCGCAGCGGGCGCGCCGCCAAAAACTCCCGCGACGCGCCGGCGGGGACCACGGCGGGAAAGCGCGTGGCGATGATGGCGGTGGACAACTCGTCTGCGACTCCGGCGGCGGCGTCGATGCCGCGGCGCGCGGCGGCGTCGATAAGCATCTCAGCGGCGAGGTCCTCCCCGCCGTGGAACGCTCCGGCCGCGGCAATGTCGACCACCACCAGCCCGGGACGGACCACCTCGACGCTCGCGGCGACATCGTCAAAACTCGCAGCCAAGGCGGCGAACATCCGCCCATCCCGGTCCGGGTTATCCTCCACCGCGCTCAGTGCGGGGGCGAGTGCTTGGGCGTGGCGCAGCTTCATCCCGCGGCGCACCCCGAGCTCGCGGGCTACAGGGGAACACGCCTTGATGCGGCGCTGCGCGACAATCGCAATGGGCTCGACGAGCTCATCGTCCGCTTCGAGGCGCGCCGCCTGCACGGGCCAGTCCGGAAACCAGATCGCGGCGACGCGCACGCTACCCCACCACCCGCAGTGACGGCTTTGCCTGGTTCGGGGCCGCGCCGAGCGTGACTACCCGGGAGGCGGCCCGGGCGCCCTTCGTCTCCACCCGCACGCGGATGTCGATGCCGCGGATCCGCCCCGTGCCCCGGCCGATGCCGTGGATGCCCGCCACCTCCCCTGTGACCTCGAGCGCCGGTGACGGTACGCGCGTGCCCACGGACACCAGCGCGGCGTTGCCCTTGCGCAGCTTGGCCAACAGCGGCCGGGCACGCACCGGAGATAGGTCGATGCGCTGCGGGCTGCGCAGCACCACCAGGTCGAGGCCCTCGGATAAGACCCCCGCCACGCTGAGCGGATCAAGGCCCGGGTCCGGGACCGCCACCACACGGTCCAGGTTCTCCGGAGCAATCCCGGCGTAGGACAACTCCGGCCACCCCACCACGCCTGCGAAGCCCCCGCTGCCTGTCACCTCGTCGAGGATCTCCACGATGAGCGCAGGGGTGTCGCTGCACGTGCTCACGGACCGGCGCGGCAGTCCACCTCCTGGAAAGAGCATTCGAAGCTCCTCCCCCAACCTGACCACGTCAACCGTTTCCGCAACCGGGCGCGCCACCTCCCCGCCCAGAGCAGACATACGGGAGCGCAGCTCCGCAATCTGCTCGGCACGGTCGAGATGGCCCAGGGCAGGCGACGCCGACTCGTCGGCCCCTTCGGCACCAGCCGCAACTCGAATAGGTGTTCCACTCACGCCGTTCAGTATGCACTCCACCCCGGACACGAGCAACACGCAAGGTCGAACACATTTTCTACTATCAGGGCTTATGGCGCCACCCGCAGCCGGGGTATCCTAACCCCCATGCTCTCTGCCCAGGACATCAACGCCCGAACTACCCCCATCCCCACGCCGGGGATAGTACGGGCGGGCGGTTCCGTCCTCGTCGGGATCTCCCTCGCCGTGTTGGTCAGCGCGGCCTCACCAGCCGTCATGCTCGGCATCGCCGCCGGGTCGGCCGCGCTCGCGGTGGCGCTCACGCTGGCGCACCCCTACCGCAGGGAGATGCGCCGCTTCGCGGAGGAGAAAAACGTGGCGCGGGTGCCGTCGATAAGCATGCTTGTGCCGCTCATGTTGTGGTGGCTCACCGCCATGCTGGCGCCTCTCGCGGCCCCGTGGCCGGGATGGGCAGTCCTTATCGCGTTCGTCGTCGCGGCCGCGCTCGCGTGGCTGCTCTATCCGCACGTGGACGGGTCACGGCGGCTTGCGTACGCGGACACGCCCGCTTCCTAATCCAGGTCCCGGTCCGCCGCCCACCGCGTCAGCTGGTGGCGGTTGGACATCTGAGTCTTGCGCAACACGTTCGAAGCGTGCGTCTCCACCGTCTTGACCGAGATAAACAGCTGCTCCCCGATCTCCTTGTAGGTGTAGCCGCGGGCTAGCAGGCGCAGCACCTCCAACTCCCTGCGGGTCAGGGCATCGACGACCGGGTCGTCGATCTTTTCCGGGGTGCCCTCCGGGTCCTCCACCACTCCCCCGGCGGCGAACGCGTCGAGTACGAAGCCCGCCAACCGGGCGGAGAAGTACGCATCCCCGTCGTGGACCTGCTCGATCGCCTCGGCGAGCTCCGCCCCGCCGATATTCTTGGT
Source organism: Corynebacterium sp. LK2510 (assembly GCF_040946405.1). Lineage (NCBI taxonomy): Bacteria > Bacillati > Actinomycetota > Actinomycetes > Mycobacteriales > Corynebacteriaceae > Corynebacterium > Corynebacterium sp. LK2510. The sequence continues at coordinate 61,254 of NZ_JAYWLR010000012.1, forward strand.
CACATAACCGCGGGCACCGGCGCGAATCAGGGCGATGACGTCCTCCGCCGCATCAGAGACGGACAGGGCCAGGAAACGCGGGCCCGGCTGGGTGCCGCGGATCACGGCGAGGCCGCCGCCGTCGGGCATGTGGACGTCGAGAAGCACCACGTCCGGGCGGGTTTCCTCGATACCTGCAATGGCCGGGGCCACCGCACCCGCCTCGCCGACTATCTCGACCCGCTCGGCGAGCTCGGCAAGCTCAGCGCGCACGCCGGCGCGGAAGACAGAGTGATCATCAACGAGGAAGACACGGACCATACGCCCAAGGATAGCTAGCGGAAGCGCTTCGGAACGTCAGGTGCTCCCAACGTGAGCATCAGCCGATTGGCCCAGTTGAAAAACGACGCTGAGTTGATCACGTCGAGCACCGCCAGATCATCGAGGCCCGCCTCGCGCAGCTGATTGACGTGCGCGGCGGAAAACTCCGCCGGGGTCGCGGTCAGCGCCACGGAGGCGTCGCGGATCGCGGACCACACCGGCGAACCAAGATCCGCCCCGATGCCCTCGTCGAGCAGGCGGTCGATCGCCGCGGCGTCCCCGCCCTCCTCCTTCGAGCGGGCCTGGTGCACGGAGGCGCAGAACTCGCAGCCGTTGAAACGCGAGACCACCGTAGCGGCGAGCTCGCGCTCGGCACGTCCCAGGCCACCGTCGGTGTTGTAGAAGATGTCCAAGTCTGTCAGCGTGCGTGCCTTCAGCGCGTCCGGGTCGCGGGCCAGCAAGCGGAAGTACTCGGAGTCGATCCGCTGCGGCTGAATCAGCGCGTCGCGGTGGTGGTCGGTGAATTCATCTTTCGGCAGGGCCGCGAGCCACGGCTTCCAGCCCAGCGAGTGCGCCACGAATCTCTCCGGGGCGACGACCTCGGGCAGCAGCGTGCGCGGGCCCGGCACCCAGCCGGGGTCGGCCACGCCGGGCACCCGGCTCGCCTGTGCAGCGCCATCTGCGAGGGCAGACTGCCCCACCACCGTGGCCACACCGTGGACAACGCGCAGCTGGAAGGCGAGGAAGGAAATCAGCTGCGCCAGCGACACGATCGCGTCGTCGCTGAAGCCCTCCTCCTGCAGGTGCCCGATCGCCGCCGGGGAGGCGTCCTTCGGGTGGAAGGTGAGCAGGTGCGCGAAATCCAGTGCCGCCGCGAGCTGCGCCGGAACACCGGGCAGGTCAGCGTCGCCAAAGGTGACGAACCCGCCAGAGGTATACGGCCCGGTGGAGGCACCCTTCTCGACGGCCGCGTCAACCCCGCGCGCCAGCTCCTCCGGGTCCTGGCCGAGGTCGTCTTCCTCCGCCAGCAACTCCCGGTAGAACTCGTAGCCCCGCGCGCTGCCGGAAATCCCGGCGACGAACGCGGCCACGGCGTAGCGCCAGGACTGCGGAAGATCACCCGGCTCCGCGGGTTCAAGGAGGGCACGGAAACTCACCTGGGCGTTCTCCGCGGCCTCGGGGCGCTTCAGGCGCAGCTGCGCGATCTCCGAGGAGGCGTCGGCAAGCAAGTTGATCAGGTCAGACAACGTATTCTCCTAATTCTCGGGCGCGGAAGATGGTGCCCGGGATTGCGTCGATAAGCGTGCGGGTGACGTCCGCCTGCGGGAGGCTGAACACGTCCTCGGTGATCCCGGACTCGACCTGCCGGCCCCGGCTGAACACGCTGACGGTGTCCGAGACCTGCTTGACCACCGCAAGGTCATGGGAAATGAACAGGTAGGTCAGCCCGAGCTCGGCCTGCAGGTCCTCCAGCAGGCGCAAGATCTGGGCCTGCACCGTCACATCGAGCGCGGAGACAGCCTCGTCGAGGACCACAAGCTCCGGCTCCACGATGAGCGCGCGGGCAATCGCGACACGCTGACGCTGCCCACCGGACAGCTCGGCGGGGCCCCGGGACGCGAGCGCGGGGTCGAGCGCGACGCGATCGAGGAACTCGCGGGCGTGCCTGCGCGCCACCGACCCCCGTTTGCTCTGGAGGTAGCGCACGGGCTCAGCGACGATGTCCTCCACCGTCATGCGCGGGTCGAGGGAAGAGAAGGGGTTCTGGTGCACCATCTGGATGCGCGAGCGCAGCTGGCGAGTGAGCTTCGCGCTCGGCCGGGTGATGTCTATGCCGTCGAAGGTGATCGATCCCGCGCTCGGCGCGCCGAACATGGAAATCGCCCGCCCCGTGGTGGTCTTGCCCGACCCCGATTCGCCCACCAGCGCGTGGGTCGAACCGCGGGCAACGTCGAAGCTCACGCCGTCGACGGCGGTGAAGTCGCCGAAGACAACCTGCAGATCGCGGACGGAAAGCAGAACGTCCTCGCTCGGGGGCGGGCGGTGTCCCGCGTTGGAGGCTGTGAGCGAGGGGGCGTCGGCAAGCAAGCGCCGCGAGTACTCCTGCTGCGGGTTGGACAACACCGCATCCGCCGGGCCCTTCTCGACGACGCGACCGTTTTCCATGATCACGATGTCGTCGGCGCGATCGCCCGCCACCGCAAGATCGTGGGTGATGAGCAGAACCGCGAGACCGAGCTCGAGGCGCATGCGATCGAGCAGGTCAAGGATTGTCTTTTGCACCGTGACGTCGAGCGCGGACGTCGGCTCGTCCGCGATGAGCACCTCCGGCTCGAGCGCGACCGCGGCGGCGATGAGGACGCGCTGCTTCATCCCGCCGGACAGCTCGTGCGGATATTGCCCGTAGCGGCGCTCGGGGTCGTCGATGCCGACCTCGTTCAGCAACTCGAGCGCGCGTTTCTTGCGCTGCGCCCGGTTACCGATGCCGTGGATTTCCATCCCCTCTTCGATCGAGGCGCCGATGGTTTTGAGCGGGTTGAGCGAGTTGTTCGGGTCCTGCGGCACCAACCCGATGTGCGCGCCGCGCAACGCACGCCACTGCGCCGGCGTGTACCCGCTTGTGTCCTCGCCGCGGAACACGACGGACCCGCTGCGCACGGAAGCGGTATGGCCGAGCAAGCCCACCGCCGCCAGCGCGGAGGTGGTTTTGCCGGACCCCGACTCGCCGACGAGCGCGGTCATCCGCCCCGGACGCAGCTCGAAGCCCACGCCCTCGATGGCGCGAACGGCACCGTTTCCGCTGGTGTAATCAACGGTCAAGCCGGACACGGAGAGGACGGCGTCCGACGCCTCAGCGCCAAGCGCTCCCTGCGTAGTGACGACAGTGCTCATCGCAATCCCTCCACACCGATGTTGCGCGACAGGCGGTTCGCCGACATCACGGTCGCGGCGATAGCCAGGCCTGGCAGGGCGATGGTCCACCACGCGAACGCCATGAAGTCGCGGCCTTCGGCGATGATCAGGCCCCACTCCGGCACGGGCGGCGGCGCGCCGTAGCCGAGGAAGCCGAGAATGGACAGCTGGAGCACGGCGGTGCCGAACTGCAGGGCCGCAAGTGCGATGACCGGGGTCAGGGAGTTCGGCAGTACGTGGCGCACCAGCGCCTGCGCCTTGGTCGCGCCGGAGCCGTAGGCGGCTTCGACGTAGTCGGCGTTGGCCACCGTCATCACCTGGGCGCGCGCCAGTCGGGCGAACGCGGCGATGGTGGTCACGCCGACGGCGAACGCCGCCTGCAGGGATCCGAAGCCGAGGACGATGATGAGCGAGAGCGACAAGAGGATGCCCGGGATGGCCAAGAAGACGTCGACAAGCCGCATGACCGCGGTGTCGACCCACCCGCGCAGCGCCCCGGCGATCAGCCCTAAGGCGGTGCCAGCGACGAGGCCGACCAGCACGGCGAGTGCGGCGCCGAACAGGGACTGCCGCGCCCCGTACACCACGCGGGAGTAGAGGTCGCGGCCCACAGAGTCGGTGCCGAACCAGTGCTCCGCGCTCGGGGGCAGCAGCGCGACATCGGTGCCCGCGTACGGGTCGGCCGAGGCGAACAGGCCCGGGACCGCGGCCCAGAGAACCGCTACCGCGAGCACGGCAATCGCCGCCAGAGAACCGGGCGCGGTCCAGCGCGCGGAGGTGCGCGACGGATGCGCACCCCGTGTGCTCCCTGCGCCCCTCCCACCCCGGGGACGGCGGGCCACCTGCATCAACGCATCGGTCATGATCGCTCCTTACGACGCAAACGGACATCCAACACCGGGTAGAGCATGTCGACGATGAAGTTGATCACCACGTACGCCACAGCGGCGAGCAGGACCACTCCGAGCAGCACCGGGGTGTCGCGGCTGGACACCGCGGTGACCACGAGCGAGCCCAGGCCGGTGCGGCCGTAGACCGTCTCGGTGACCACGGCACCGCTGATGAGCTCGCCGAACAACAGACCCGCCATCGTCAGCGCGGGAAGCGTGGCGTTGCGCAGCACGTTGCCCCAGAAGATCCGCGCCTCACTCGCACCGCGAGCGCGCAGAACCTGGACGAAAGGCTGGGCCTTGACCTCGTCGATCGAGCGGATCAGCACCTGGATCAGCGGGGCCGCCATGGGAACCACCAGCGTCAGCGTCGGCAGCACGAGCCCTTCGACGGGACCTGGGTCGATCACGTTGACCCAGCCGAGGCGGAAGGAGAAGAACTGCAGCAGCAGGATCGCTACCCAGAACCCGGGCAGGGAGACGAGGAAGGACGGCAACGACCGGAAGAAGTCCCCCACGGCGCCCATCCGGGGCAACGTCGCCACGTAGGCGACGGCGAGGGCGACAAGGATCGCCAGGCCGACGGACGTCGCGGCGAGCGCGAACGTGTGGGGCGCTGCCTCGGCAATCAGGTCGGCCACCGGGGTGCCGGTCCGCAGCGAGTAGCCGAGGTCGCCGGCGAGGAAGCCACCGAGGGCGGTAACATACTGCACGAGCACGGGCTTATCGACGCCCATCTCAGTCCGGATCGCCTCAATCTCCTCCTGGGACAGGCCCAGCGCCGGGTCGGCGTAGCGGGCCATGACGCCGTCGGAGGGCAGTGCCGAGAGCAGGAAGAAGGCGACGGTGTAGGCGAGCAGCAGAACCACGAGTGCCTGCGCGAGCCTGCGCACGATGTAGCTCATTTAGGTGTCCTCCCCACTGCGCTGCTCCCCCGGGTCTCCCGGGCGCGCGTCCTCGACGTAGACGCCGTAGAACGACGGCCGCGCCACAGCATCGGTGCGGAACCCCTTCAACCGGCCGGACGTGGCGTAGACCTGCGGTTCCTCGAACAACGGCAGGGCGTACGCCTGCTCGGTGACGTAGTCCTGGACCGCCTCAACAGCGGCGGCACGCTCAGCGTCATCGCTCAACGACACAGTGTGCGCGAGCAGGTCCTCGAGGCGCTGATCTGCGATCTCGCCTTTTCCTCCGCCGATCGGCGAGTTGATGAACACGTCGCGCGCGGTGGCCGAATACAGCGAGTTGATGGCGCCGTAGTCCGCGCGGGCGACCATGGAGTGGTAGATCTGGATCTTCTCCTGGTCCTTCGCGTCGGCGTTCTGGCTGGCGTTGTCGCCAGAATTGATGACTAGCTCGACGCCGATGGCTCGCAGCTGATCCTGGATCATGGTCTGGACTTCGCGCGAGCGCGGCTGTGGGCCGGCGATGTTGACGCGCAGTGAAAGCCGCTCACCGTCTTTCTGGACAATCCCGTCTGGGCCGGGGGTCCACCCGGCTTCCGCGAGCAGGTGACGCGCTTGGTCGGGGTCGAAGACGTACGCGGACGGATCCTGCGCCTTGTAGCCGAGTCCGCTCGCCGCCACCGTGGAGGTCGCCAGCGGGTAGGACGGGGAAAACAGCACGCGCAGGATCTCCTCGCGGTTGATGCCGTGGAAGAGTGCCCGCCGCACCCGGATGTCCTGGAGCAGAGGGTGGTTGAAGCGCAGGGCGAGCTGGTTGTTCATGGAGTTCGTGCCGCGCGAGTAGATCTCCGCGCCGGCGTTTTCCATGTAGCGCTCCGCTGGGGCGGTGATGCTGCGCGCGATATCCGCTTGGCCGGAGAGCACCGCGCCGGTGCGCATCGATTCCTCGGGGGCGAGCTTGTAGCGGACACCGCCGATGCGTGCTGGGCCCTGGTGCTCGTGTGAGGGCGGCGCCCAGTTGTAGTCCTCGCGCGCACGCAGCGTCAGCTCGGCGCCGAGCTGCTCGTCGCTGATGACAAACGGCCCGGAGCCGATGACGTTGACGGCGTTGCCGGGGCCGAATTCCTCGTTACCCATGGCCAGGCTGGAGTCGGCGAGCAGGCCGGCGTTGTACACGGACACGGCCTGGGCGAACCCGGGGGCGGGCTCGGTGAAGTGGAAGCGCACGGTGTCGTTGTCGACCACCTCGCCGCGGTCGTAGCCGGTGATCTGCTCCGATGCGCTGAGCAGGCGTGATGTGTCGCCCTTGCCGTAGAGGTCGATGTTGTCGACGATGTTCTGCGCGGTCATCGGGCTGCCGTCGGAGTACGTCACGTCGGTGCGGATATCAAAGGTGAACTCCGTGGCGTCGGCGTTGACCTCCGGCAGGCTCGTCGCAATCCACGGTTTCAGTTCGAGGGTGTCCGGATCCTGGTACAGCAGCCTGTCGGTGATCTGGTTGACCACGCCGCCGTTCGGGTAGAAGCCTGCGGCGGGCGGATACAAGGAGGTGAACCAGTTCGGCTCGAGGTAAGTGATCATCTCCTCGCCGGGGTTATCGCCGGATTCCCCGGAGGCCGGACCCGTGGCCGAGTCCACTGCCGGTGCGCACGCCGCAAGGAGGCTGCTCCCCACGAGCACGGCGACGGCGGCGGCCACCCGCCGGGCCGTCGCCGTGCTCATCCGTTCCCGCGCGGCGCTCACGGCGCGCTATCCTTCGTCTCGGCTTGCATAGCGTGGAATGTACCATAAATAGACGAATCAGTTTAATGAGGTTGAACTAATCGGTCTATTTCGGACATTGTCAGCCAATGCTAGGCCCAGATTAAGGACACAGGTACAGTGACCCACATGCATTCAGTTATCGCACTTATAGGTATGGGACCTCGCGGTATTTCCGCCGTCGAGCGTATCGCAGCCTACGCCGCCGATCTCCCCGCCCGCCCGTTGACGCTCCACCTGATCGACGACTCCGAAATCGGCGCGGGCCGAGTTTGGGAGACAGATCAGTCTAGAACGCTGTGCATGAACACCTTGGCCGGCGCGGTTACCTTGTTCACCGAGCCCGGCTCCACGGTCGGCGGCCGCGTGCTTGAGGGCCCCACCATGTTCGAGTGGATCCAGCTCATGCGCGGCGAGCGCGACGCAGTGCCCGCCCCCGCACGCACGCTTTTCGACGCCCACCCGGTCAACCCGGCACTCAGCGAGCAGTACGCCGAAGAGATCGCCGTAACGCGCACCGAGTCCAACCCCTCCCGCGCCCTGTACGGCGAGTACCTGCGCTGGGTGTTTGACATCGCGCTTGCCCAGCTGCCCGACTACGTCGACGTGGTCACCCACCGCGCGCGTGCCGCGCGCATCACCGACGACGCCGAGCGCGACGTCATCGAACTCGACAACGGCACGACCGTCACCGCCGACGCCACTGTCCTGGCTACCGGCTGGGTCCTGCCGACCCGCTCCACGCCGCCCGCCGGCGGCGGAGTGTGGGTCGAGCCGGACAACCCCATCGAGCAGGACGCCACCGCCCTGCCCGCCGGCGAGAACGTCATCGTCCGCGGCCTGGGTATGGGCTTTTTCGACCTCATGGCCCTGGTCACCATCGACCGCGGCGGCCGCTTCGAGGAGGATCCGGAGACCCGCTCGGGTCTGCGCTACGTCGCGTCCGGCCGCGAGCCGCACCTCGTGGTCACCTCTGGCCGCGGATACCCGTACCTTCCCAAGTCCGAGTACCTCGCGCTGCCGCCGGACGGCACGCTCGAGCGCCACCAGCGCGTCCTCGCCGAGCTGGCAGGGTCGAGCGAGCCCATCTCGTTTGGCACCCAGATCTGGCCGGCGCTGGCGCGCGACACCTACGCCGCCTACTACCGCACGCTCCACCAGGCGCGCCCGCAGGAGCTGCGCGTCGAGCTGGACGAGATCATCCGCCGCATCGACGCGGCCGACCTCGAGGCTGTCGCCTCCGCTGACGACATCATGGCCGTATCTGGCGCGCTCAACGAGGCGCTACGCGGCACCGCAGAGGTCGAGTTCGACCTCACCGAGTGGATCGACCCGCTGCACGGCACCGAAGCGCTCAGCGTCGACGAGCTCGGCGAGTTTGTCACCTCCCACATGGAACGCGACATCGCCGAGGCCGTCGCCGCGTGGGATTCCCCGGTCAAGGCCGCGCTGTGGGAGATCTCCACGGCGCGCAAGCCCACGACGATCGCGGTGGAAAACGGCCGCGGTACTGAGGCAGACCGCCTCGGCTCCCTGCAGGAGTACATGGCCTTCGGCCAGATGGTGGGATCGGGCCCGCCGTTGTTCCGCACCCGCGAGTTGCTCGCGCTTTACGACGCCGGCCTGGTCACCTTCCTCGGCGACCAGCCGGTGCTCGAGGCCGCCGAGTCCGGCTACATCGCAACCAGCGGCAACCGCAGCGCCACGGCCCCAGTGCTTGCTGACGCCTTCCTGCCCGGCCCCGACATCCGCCGCACTCCGGACCCGCTGACGGGCTCGCTTGTCGACGCCCACCGCATCCGCCCCTTCGCACCCCACGGCATCCCGACCGCGGCCCCGGAGACCGATGCGGCGACCCGGCGCGTGGTGCGCGAGGACGGCAGCCTCGACCCGCGCCTCCACATCATCGGCATCCCCACCGCCGGGCAGTGGGCCGACACGACGATCTCGCCGATGCCGGGTACGGACGCCCCCTTCCTCCAGGAGACGGACAAGGTGGCAGCATCCCTGCTGCAGGCGGCCGGCCTGGGTGAGCAGCGCAGCTAAACCGCCATACTGAGCACCACTTCGGTGCCGTTGCCGGCGGCGCGCGAGATCGTGGCGCTGCCCCCGGCGCGCTCCATACGCCCAATGATGGAGTCGCGCACCCCGTGCCGGTCCGGCGGGATCGCGTCAGCGTCGAACCCCACGCCGCGGTCGCGGATGTACACGGACAGCTCCCCGGCGAGGTGCTCGGCATAGACGTCAACCTGGTCCACACCGGCGTGCTTGGCGGCGTTGACCATCGCCTCGCGCGCGGCGAGAACCACCGGCTCCGTGGCGAGGCTGTAGTCCATGTCGTCGCCGACCGTGACCGGCCGGATTGTCACGCCGTGGAGGTCTTCAACCTCGCCTGCCGCCTTGGCCAGGGCTCCGAAAAGCGTGAGGGTGTCCTCGGGGGCCGCGTCGGCGTCGAAAAGCCATGCCCGCAGTTCGCGCTCCTGGCTGCGCGCCAGGCGGGCAACCTCGGCGGGGTCGGCGGCGCGCTTCTGGATCAGCGCCAGCGTCTGGAGCACAGAGTCGTGCAGACGCGAGGCGATCTCGGAGCGTTGATCCGCCATCGCCTTTGCCTTCCGCTCCTCCATGAGCGAGTTTGCCAGGCGCACCACCAGCGGGATGACCAGCAGAGATATCCCGAAGATCGTGGCGAGCACCGCCACCACCACTCCGGTCGTCCCCGCCGTGTCCCCGAGCAACGCGATCGCCACGACCCCGCCCATCACGAGCGTGACTCCGAGGCAGAGCGCCAAGAGGTTGGGGACGGAGGACAGCCCGCGGTCGTACGCCTGCCACGCGACGAGAGCGCCCACCGCGACCACGCCGAGGACGAACACCACCACGCCGCTGTACCCACTCACCAGCGACAGTTGGATGGCCGCACCCGCCACCCCGATGGCGACGAGAAGATAGTAGGCGGCGCGCGGCCACGTATCGCCCGCCCCCTGTGCACCCGCAGCAGCCGTGGGCGCGTCCGCATGGCTGCGCAGCGGGGTGAACACCCACAGCAGCGCGTAGAGAGTCAAGCCGAGCCCGCCTGCGAACGCCGCGAGAGTAAACGCCACCCGCACCCACCGCACGCTGATTCCGAAGTGCTCCGCCAGCCCCGCGGCGGCGCCGGCGACGACCCTCCCCGATCGGGCGCGGGTCAGTGTGGGGTAGAGCTGCGGAGGAGCAGGTAGAGAAGGCGTGGAAGGCATGCCCCTGATTCTCCCACGCGGGTGCCAAACGCAAATCAGGGAAATCCCCGAATTCAAAATTCAGGGCGTCTCCCGATAGGAACCGTGCCGTGCCTGGCTAACAATGGAGCCATGGACAACAACACGACCCCCACCTCCCCACCACCCGCCCCCGACACACGCGACACTCTGCACGAGCTCTGGAACACCCTCCCGCCGCGCATCCCGAAGTCCCAAGGCAGCAACGCCATGCTCGGTGGTGTGTGCGAGGGCATCGGCGCCCGCTACGGTGTCGACCCCGTGCTGATCCGCCTCTTCTTCGTCGCACTCACCTTCGCCTTTGGCGGCGGCCTGTTCATCTACCTCTTGTTCTTCCTTGTCATGCCGCGCTTCGGCACCACGGTCTCCCCGTGGCGCGCGATCAACACCCCCAAAGACCGGCTCGACAAAGTGGGCAAATCCGAGCGCGACAACGGCTGGGCACTGATCATCGCCCTGGTCATCTTCTTCCCCACGCTTTCGCTTAACGACGGCGGGTGGGCCGCATCCTCCCTCTTCACCGTCGTCCTAGCCCTCGCCGGTGTCTACGCCCTCCACCGGCGCCAGCCAGTCCCGCCCGAGGGATTGCTCGCCCGCCCGGCGGGTGGATCGACACTGTGGCAGCCGACCCGCAGCGTGGACACCACCCATCTCAGCGTCCCGGAGGGCTACACCCACCCGGCCGCCGCACGCCCGGCCCCGCCGAGCTGGGATCCGCTGGGCACCGCCCCCGAGCTGTGGCACCTGCCAGATCTGCCGGCGGAGGAGCCAGAGCCTCAGCCCCGGCGCCGCAGCCGCGGTGCGACGATCCTCTCCGTCCTCGGTCTCGCCCTGGTCTTGGGGATCATCTCGACCGCGTTCGCAGCCGCTATGGGCTTTATCTTCTACCGCTCCGACGAGGTCGGTGACGTCGAGTACACCGTGACCAACAACCTGCAGGACCGGTACGACTCCTCCATCGGCACGACCGTTCTCGATCTCAGCGATCTCGCCCCCTTGGACGAGCCCCGCACCGTAGCCGTCGAGCACAGCATCGGCACCGTGGAAATCATCCCGCCGGACAACGTGCGCGTGGAGCTCGCCTGCGACGTCTCCCTCGGCTCAGACAACTGCCCCGCCGTGCTCAACCCGGACGCCCCGGGCGATCCGCTACGCCTCGACGTGGACCTCTCCATCGGCACCGTCAGTACCGTCGGCGCTAGCTAGTACCGGTCGACGTT
>NZ_JAYWLR010000013.1:0-70204 GCF_040946405.1 Corynebacterium sp. LK2510
CAAAAACCAGCACTCTGCACCACTATCAACTTGTCAGTTCTTCACACCACCCGGCTTAAGGAAGTAACTCCCACCCGCCGAAGCAGCGAGATGAAACATTAACCACAACCCAACAACAAAGCAAACCCGCACGTCAGGTGCGGGTTTGCGGGTGTTTATAGACGCTTAAACGCGTCTAACTCCGGCGAAGTTTTTCTTGCCTCGGCGCAGGACGATCCATTCGTCGTGAAGCAAGTCCTCGGCGGCCGGGATCCACTCCTCGGACTCGACGCGGACGTTGTTCGCATACACGCCACCTTCCTTGATGGAGCGTCGGGCCGCACCACGCGAATCGCTCAGCCCGGTGCCAACTAGGAAGTCCACAATGGTCTCCCCCGCGGACGCCTCGTAAACCGTGGTTTCAGAGACCGCGGACTCGAGCGTCGCCTTGTCCAGATCAGCGAGTTCCGCGCGGCCGAACAGCGCCTGGGACGCGAGTTCCACGGCCGCTGTGGCTTCCGCCCCGTGCACCAAGGTGGTCATCTCCTGCGCGAGCCGCTTCTGCGCCTCACGCTTAAACGGACGCTCCTCCACCTCGATCGCGAGCGCATCCAGCTCTTCCTTGCTCAGGAACGTGAACCAACGCAGGTAGCGGATCACATCCGCATCCGCGGTGTTCACGAAGTACTGGTACCAGGTGTACGGGCTGGTCATCTCGGGGTCGAGCCACAGGGAGCCGCCACCGGTGGACTTGCCAAACTTCTTCCCCTCGGAATCCGTCACGAGTGGAACCGTCAGGGCGTGGACGGACGCGCCATCCATCCTGCGGTTGAGGTCCACACCCGCGATCAGGTTGCCCCACTGATCGCCGCCGCCGATCTGCAGGATGCAGTCGTGGGCACGGCGCAGCTGAACAAAGTCGTTGGCCTGCAGCAGCATGTAGGAAAACTCGGTGTACGAAATGCCGTCGTTGTCGAGCCGGCGCTTGACGGTCTCACGGCCGAGCATCGTGGACAGAGAGAAGTGCTTGCCCACGTCACGCAGGAACGCGATCGCAGTGAGGTCCTTCGTCCAGTCGTTGTTGTTCACCAACATCGCCGCGCGGTCGCCCTCGAAGTCGACGAAGCGCGACAGTTGGCCGGAGATGCGCTCTGCCCAATCCGCGACGGTGTCGCTGGAGTGCATGGAGCGCTCCCCTACCTCACGCGGGTCGCCGATCATGCCGGTTGCGCCACCAGCGAGGACGATTGGGCGGTGGCCGGCGAGCTGGAAACGGCGCAGCATCAGCAGCGGGACGAGGTGGCCAGCGTGCAGAGACGGACCGGTCGGGTCAAAGCCGCAGTACAGAGTAATCGGCGCTGCGGTTGCCTCGCGGAGGGACTCGAGATCTGTCGACTGGTTGATCAGGCCGCGCCATTCGAGCTCATCGATGATGGTCGCATCTGTGTTAGGGGTGGTAGTCATGGGTTCCTCTTACTTCTCGCTGGTGTAGGGCTGGGCTTCGTCGGTGAGCAGTACCGGGATGTCGTCATCGATGCGATAGGCGATACCCAGGCGCGGGTTGACAAGCAGTTGCTCGTCCTCGCGATACTCCAACGGGCCCTTGTCCTGCGGACAAGCCAAGATGTCAAGAAGCTGCGGATCAAGACTCATGCGATATATCCTACGTCCCCGGTCACCCTGCCTCGGCGTGACCCGCAGAGCGGGCCACCCAAAGCTCTAGCGCAGGGGCTCCTGCGCCCACGAACGGAAGGACTGGTTCGCCTCACGCACGCGCTCGCGCTGCTCGTCGACGCGCGGACGGGCCGTACCCCCACGAGTGTCGCGCGACGCAACCGCGCCATCGATGGTCAACACCTCGCGAACCGCAGGAAGCAGTCGCTTATCGACGCCCGCGAGCTCCGCATCAGTCAAGTCCACAAGGTCGACACCGCGGGACTCGGCTAGTCGCACGCAGGCGCCGGACGCCTCGTGCGCCTCACGGAACGGAACGCCCTGGCGCACCATCCACTCGGCGAGGTCCGTCGCGAGTGTGAAGCCGGCAGGCGCGAGCTCGCGCATGCGGTCTTCGTGGAAGACCAGCGTGGAAACGAGCCCGGTCATCGCCGGCAAGAGGATACGCAGCTGCTGCACCGAATCGATGACAGGCTCCTTGTCCTCCTGCAGGTCGCGGTTGTACGCCAGCGGCATCGCCTTGAGCGTGGCCAGCAGACCGGCGAGGTTGCCGATCAGGCGGCCGGTCTTGCCGCGGGCGAGTTCGGGCACATCCGGGTTCTTCTTCTGCGGCATGATTGAGGAGCCGGTCGACCAGGCGTCGTGAAGCGTGACGTAGCCGAATTCCGGGGTCGACCACGCGATGATCTCCTCCGCGAGGCGCGACATGTCCACGGCGATCTGCGCGAGGATGAACGCGGTCTCGGATGCGAAGTCACGCGACGAGGTCCCGTCGAGGGAGTTGTCGGTTGCCGAGTCGAAACCCAGCTCCGCGGCAATTGCCTCCGGGTCCAGGTGCAGCGAAGACCCGGCAAGCGCACCGGAACCGTACGGAGAGACCGCGAGACGCTTGTCCGCGTCGCGGATGCGGTCAAGGTCGCGCAAAAGCGGCTGGGCATGTGCCAGCAGCGAATGCGCCAGCAGAATCGGCTGCGCCGCCTGGAAGTGGGTCTTGCCCGGCATGATCGCGTCCGGGTGCGCCTGAGCCTGCTCAACCAGTGCGTCGATCAGGTCAGCCACGTCGAGCGCGACATCGCGCAGCGCGTCGCGGCACCACATCCGGAACATGGTTGCGACCTGGTCGTTGCGCGAGCGACCTGCCCGCAGGCGGCCGCCAACCTCGGGGCCGACGCGGTCGATTAGGCCACGCTCCATCGCGCCGTGGACGTCCTCGTCGGTCGGCAGCGGGACGAAGGAACCGTCGGCGACATCGCGGCCGAGGCGCTCGAGGCCGTCGAGCATCGTCGCCAGGTCGGCGTCCGACAGCAGGCCAGCCCGGTTGAGCACCTTCGCGTGAGCCGTCGAGGCGAGAACGTCGTACGGCGCCAACACCCAGTCGAAGTGGGTCGACACCGACAACGCGAACATCGCCTCAGACGGTCCGCCGGAGAAGCGTCCGCCCCACAGGGCGCCTTCATTCGTCCCGTGCTGCTCCATTTACTTGCCCGCCTCGCGATCGCGCTTGTTGGCAATCTGGGCCGACAGACCGTGCAGGCGCACAAACCCCTTGGCCAGGGTCTGGTCGAAGGTGTCACCGGTGTCGTAGGTGGCAAGGTTGAAGTCGTAAAGCGAGTGGCTGGAGCGGCGGCCGTTGACCACAGCCTTGCCAGCGTGGAGCACCATGCGGATATCGCCGGTGACGTGCTCCTGGGTGGACTCGATGAACGCGTCGAGGGAGCGCTTCAGCGGGCCGAACCAGAGGCCGTCGTAGACCTCCTCGGACCAGCGGGCGTCGATAAGCCTCTTGTAGCGCGCGAGCTCGCGCTCGACCGTGACGTCCTCGAGCGCCTTGTGGGCGGTGATGAGTGCGATCGCACCCGGAGCCTCGTAGACCTCGCGGGATTTGATGCCAACCAGGCGGTCCTCGACCATGTCGAGGCGGCCGATGCCCTGGGCGCCGGCGCGGCGGTTGAGCTCCTCGATGGCCTGGAGAACGGTGACCTGGCGGCCGTCGATGGCGACTGGCTTACCGGCCTCGAAGGTGATGATGACCTCGTCGGGTGCGTTGCCGATGCCCGGATCCTCGGTGTAGGCGTAGAGGTCCTTGGTCGGCGGGTTCCACAGCTCCTCAAGGAAGCCGGTCTCGACCGCGCGGCCCCACACGTTCTGGTCGATGGAGAACGGAGAGGCGGCGGACTGCTCGATCGGCAGGTTCTTCTTCTCCGCGTACGCAATGGCCTTGTCACGGGTCCATGCGTAGTCGCGGGCCGGCGCCACGATCTCGAGGTCCGGGTCCATGTTGAGGAAGCCGACCTCGAAACGCACCTGGTCGTTGCCCTTACCGGTGCAACCGTGGGCGACGTGGGTGCCGCCGTGCTGCTGCGCGGCCTCGACGAGGTGCTTGACAATCAGCGGGCGGGAGATCGCTGAAACCAGCGGGTACTCCCCCATGTACATGCCGTTGGCCTTGATGGTGGGCAGGCAGTAGTTCTCGGCGAACTCGTCCTTGGCGTCGATGACGATCGACTCGGCAGCGCCGCAGTCGAGGGCACGCTGGCGCACGGACTCCATGTCCTCGCCACCCTGGCCGAGGTCGAGCGCGACGGCAACGACGTCACCATCGATCATCTCGCCGAGGTACGGAATGGCCACGGAGGTGTCAAGGCCTCCCGAATATGCGAGAACAACGCGGTTAGACATGTTTTGCTTCTCCTGATGAAAGTTGGTCGTTCGGTGAAAAGAAATCTAGTGAGAGGATACCGGCCGGCATCCCCGACGCTTCGAGCGCGTGGCCGGTTTACTCCGGTGCGCCCGGGGTGGTGTCTACAGCGGGGATTCCGCCCTGCAGCAAAGCACCGAGTTCCTTGCCCGTCAGCGGATCGCGCGCGAGGACGAAGATCGTGTCGTCGCCGGCAATGCAGCCCACGACCTGTTCGAGCCCGACTCGGTCGATGTAGCTGGCTAGGTACTGCGCGGCACCCGGAGGGGTACGCAGCACCGCGATGGACCCGGAGTGGTCGGCAGACACGACAAGCTCGTCGAGCATGCGCCGCAACTTCTCCCGCGGGCCGGTGTTGCCCTGCGCCAATGCATGGGCATCGGCGTCAACCGTGTAGAAAGCGCGTCCGCCTCCGGCGGGCCGAACCTTACGGGCGCCGAGTTCATCCAAGTCACGCGACAGGGTGGCCTGGGTGATGTCGATGCCCTCGGCAAAAAGGATCTCCGAGAGCTGGACTTGCGAGGACACCCTGGTCGCCCGCAGCACCTCGAGGATGCGCGCCTGGCGCGCGGTGCGCGAGACGTGCGGAGTCGTGCCATGCGTCATCCGCGCTGCTCCAGCAGCCAGACGAGCAGTGCCTTCTGCGCGTGGAGGCGGTTCTCCGCTTCGTCGAACACGCGGGAGGCGGGGCCGTCGATAACCTCAGCGGTGACCTCGCTGCCCCGGTACGCCGGAAGACAGTGCAGGAAAATCGCGTCGCTTCCTGCCTGGTCCATCACGTCCTGCGTGACCTGGTACGGCATGAACGGGGTACGGCGATCCTTACCGTCGTTCTCCATACCCATGGACACCCACGTGTCGGTGATGACCACGTCCGCACCCTCAACCTCGGAAAGGTCCGTGGTGACGGTGACGCGCGCACCGGTCTCTTCGGCACGGGCCCGCGCGCGGTCAATGAACTCCTGCTGCGGCAGGAAGCCCTCCGGGCCGATGATGGAGATGTCCATCCCAGCGGTGGCGAAGCCAATCATGTACGAGTTCGCCATGTTGTTGTCGCCGTCGCCAAGGTAAACGGCCTTCCTGCCCTTCAGGCCGGCCGGGCCTTCCTCGGGGCAGAGATTCTCCACGCAAGTTTGCAAGTCCGCGAGAATCTGACAGGGGTGCAGGTCATCGGACAGTGCGTTGACGATCGGCACAGTCGCCGTCTCTGCCATGTCGAGGAGATTCTGGTGGGCGTAGGTGCGCCACACGATCGCCTCAACAAACCGCGATAAAACTGCGCCTGTGTCCTGGTAGGTCTCGCCCTTTCCCATCTGGGAGTTGCCGGTCTCCGTGACGATGGCGTGCCCGCCCAGGTGGGCGATGCCGGCGTCGAAGGAGAAGCGGGTGCGGGTGGAGGTCTTGTCAAAAAGCACGGCCACTGACAGCGGCCCTTCCAGCGGACGGCGTGACAGCGGAGCCTTCTTCAGCTCCGCCGCAAGCTCGAGTACCTCGGCCTGCTCCGCGGGAGTCAGGTCGTCATCGGCGAGAAAGTGCCGGATCGTGGTCGTCATGAGTGGTCCTCCTGGTCAGTAGTAGACGTGCAGTCCGCGTACGCCTGCGCGATACGCTCGGCCGCGGCGTCAAGCTCGGAATCGGTGATCACCAGCGGCGGTGTGAGACGCACAACGCTTTCCGACGGCGCATTGACAATCACGCCCCGCCCGTAGCCCGCCGTGACCATTTCTTTGGCCACTGGCTCGTCGAGCACGACGCCGAGCATGAGCCCCCGGCCCCGCACCTCAGTAACACCGTCGATGGCGCGCAGCCGGTCCGCGAAACGCTCACCCTTGGCGGCGACCTCCGCGATGAAGGCGTCGTCCACCACGTCGAGAACCGCGTTGGCAGCTGCGCAGACGACGGGGTTTCCGCCGAACGTCGTCCCGTGCGAGCCAGGCCCGAACGCCTGCGCGGCATCCCCGCGGGCGATAACAGCCCCGATCGGCAGCCCGCCCCCGAGGCCCTTGGCCATCGTAATGATGTCCGGGGCGACGCCCTCTACCTCGTGGGCAAAGAACTTACCCGTGCGTCCCACACCGGTCTGCACCTCGTCGACAACCATGAGAATGCCGTGAGCGTCGCACAGGTCGCGGACCGCGCGGAGGAATCCGTTCGGTGCCGGAATAACGCCGGTCTCGCCTTGGATCGGCTCGAGGAAAATAGCCGCGACGTTGGCCGCGTCCATCTCCACCAACGTGCGCAGGTAGTCGATATCGCCGTATGGGTAGTATTCGACTCCCCCGGCGAGCGGCTCGAACGGGTTGCGCTTCGACGGCTGGCCGGTCAGAGCGAGAGAGCCCATGGTCCGGCCGTGGAAACCGTGGTGCGCGGCGAGGACCCGGCGACGACCAGTCAAACGCGCAAGCTTGAACGCGGCCTCGTTGGCCTCCGCACCCGAGTTGCAGAAGAAAACGCGCGCGGAATCGTCACCGATGCGCTCCGTGAGCCTGGCTGCGAGAGTGACGGCCGGCGCGCTAGCGAACAGATTGGAGACGTGGCCGAGCGTTGCCACCTGATCCGTGACGGCCGCGACGACCGCCGGGTGTCCGTGACCGAGGGCGTTGACGGCGATTCCCGCGAGCATGTCGATGTATTCGCGCCCCTCGGCGTCCACGACACGTGCCCCAGATCCGGAGACGAGCTCAAACGGTGGGGTGCCGTAATTGTTCATGAGCACTGAGCCCCAGCGGGACTGCGCTACGCTGTCGTTCACGCTTGATCATCCTTCCTAAATACGGCTCCTGCCGGGTAGTTCGCGGCATCGTAGGCGTCGGGAAGCACCATTGTGCCGATCCCGCCCATCGTGAGCAGCTCGAGCAGCACCGAGTGCCCGATACGTCCGTCGATGACGTGGGCTGCCTTGACTCCGCCGCGCACGGCGGTGAGGCAGGCCTCCATCTTCGGGATCATTCCTGAGTCGAGCTCGGGCATCATGCGCGCGAGCTGGCCGACCTCGATCTTTGACAGCAGCGAGTCCTTGTTGGGCCAGTCGGTATACAAACCCTCGACGTTGGTGAGAACGACGAGACGCTCCGCACCGATTGCCGCGGCGAGCGCGCCCGCGGCCTCGTCGGCGTTAATGTTGTAGACGTGGCCGTCTTTTCCAGGCGCGATGCCGGAGACGACGGGGATGCGCCCGGCCTCGATGATGTCCATCACGGCAGACGGATTGACATCCACGATTGTTCCGACGAGCCCGATGTCGAGGCGCTCGCCGTCGTGCTCGATGAAACGCTGTTGCGCTGTAAACAGGCCGGCATCCTCGCCGGAGGTGCCCACCGCATACGGACCGTGCGAGTTGATCTTGCCCAGAAGGTCGCGTCCGACCTGGCCGAAGAGCACCATGCGAACAACCTCGAGAATCTCGGGTGTGGTGACGCGGAACCCGCCGACGAACTCACCGCCGTCGAGGCCAAGACGCTTCAGCATCGCGGAGATCTGGGGCCCTCCGCCGTGGACGACAACCGGCTTGGCGCCGATAGCGCGCAGAAAGACCATGTCCTCTGCGAAGGCGGCTTTGAGCGACTCGTCGATCATGGCGTTGCCGCCGTATTTGACCACGACGATCTTGTCGTGGAAGTGCTGTAGCCACGGCAACGCTTCCGCGAGCACGGTGGCGCGGGCTTCATTGTCCAAGAAGCTCAGGTTTTGGGTCATAAGCGGACATCTCCCAGTGTCGTTGGAACTGCATAAAGGCTGATTTAAAGGCGCTCAACTACGAGCGCCTCCGGGGCCTTAGGTGCTGTAGGCCGAGTTGATCTCAACGTAAGCGTGCGACAGATCCGTCGTCCGAACCGTGGCGCGGCCGGGGCCATCGGTGCCCAAGTTGACGACGACGTCGATGTCGACTCCGCTCAGGTCGACGTCGCGAGCACCGGGCGCGCCGGTGGAATTGACGCACACCGGCTGGCCGTTGAAACTCACCGAGATACGCTCCGGGTCCATGTCCGCGTCCGCCATACCGACAGCGGCGAGCGTCCGGCCCCAGTTCGGATCTGAGCCGAACATCGCGCACTTGAACAGGTTGTCGCGTCCGATCGTCCGCGCCGCGTTGAGCGCCTGTGCGTCGTTTGCCGTGCCCTCGACGGTGATGGAGACGCGCTTGGTCACGCCCTCGGCGTCGGACTGCATCTGTGCGGCGAGGCTCGAGCAGACCTCGTAGATCGCCGCGTTGAGCTCCTCTTGGGAGGGGGTCACCGCGCTGGCGCCGCTGGCCATGACGATCACGGTGTCGTTGGTCGAGGTCGAGCCGTCGATGTCGAGAGTGTCGAAGGTGGTCGCAGTGGCCGCGCGCAGCGCTCGGTCCAGCGCCTCCTGGCTCACGGCCGCGTCCGTGGTGATGCACACCAGCATGGTGGCCAGTGACGGAGCCATCATGCCCACGCCCTTGCCCATCGCACCCACGGACCATCCCTCGCGCTGCGCGAGGGCTTCCTTGAGAACGGTGTCAGTAGTCATTATCGCGCGCGCGGCGTCAGTGCCGTTGTCCGCCGAGCTGCCACGTGCGCCTGCGAGCTGCGGGATGGCCGCGCGCAACTTGTCCATCGGGAGAACATCGCCGATCAAGCCGGTGGAACACACCGCGACATCCTCGGCGGAGAAACTTAGTTCCTGCGCCACGAGCTGCTGCACCTCTACCGCGTCGGCGTCACCCTGGGCACCGTTGCAGGCATTCGCGTTGCCGGAGTTGAACACCACCGCACGCAGGACGCCGTCGGCCACTGCACGACGCGAGAGCTTCACCGGTGACGCGACGACGCGGTTGCGGGTAAACACAGCCGCAGCAGCAAACTCCGGACCTTCGTTTACCACCAAGGCCATGTCCGGCTTTCCGGAAGCCTTGATTCCAGCAGTCGTCGCCGCGGCGCTGAAGCCCTGCGGGTGCGTGACACCTGTCATGGGATGACTCTCTTTCTCGAGTGCGGCCCGCGCCGGTGAGGGCTCGGGCCAATTGGTGCGGATGGGTGCGCCGTTACGGGCGTTGAAATGCCTTTTAGGGCGCGACACCGACGGTCGGCAGACCGTCTGTCTCGTTCCAACCGAGCGCGAGATTCATGCATTGCACCGCAGCGCCGGCTGTGCCCTTGGTCAGATTGTCGATAGCCGAGGTCACCAACAATTTGCCGGCCTGCTCATCGACCTCCACCTGGATGTGGCACATGTTTGTGCCCACAACATTCTGCGTCTGAGGCTGCACACCGTCAGGCAGGACCCACATGAACGGCTCGTCGGCATAGAAGCTCTCGTAGACCTCTCGCGCCTGCTCAGTGGTTACCTCTCCCGCCAACGGGGCCGACACCGTCGTGAGGATGCCGCGCGGCAACGGGGCGAGCACAGGGGTGAAGCTGACG
This sequence comes from Corynebacterium sp. LK2510, assembly GCF_040946405.1. Classification (NCBI taxonomy): domain Bacteria; kingdom Bacillati; phylum Actinomycetota; class Actinomycetes; order Mycobacteriales; family Corynebacteriaceae; genus Corynebacterium; species Corynebacterium sp. LK2510. The sequence goes on from NZ_JAYWLR010000013.1 coordinate 9,742, forward strand.
TTGATGTCGGCATCGGTCGCCTCCGCGATGTTCTGCGCAATCTCCGGGTTGTGGCGGTGCCGCCCGGCTGTGTTGTACGCGCGCAGCGAACCCATGGTCTCTGCGCCAAGCATGCCGACGCTCGCCTTCTTGCCTGCACCGGACACACCCGTAACAGACACGATGGTGAGGTCCGGGTGCACCAGCCCTGCCTGCGCAGCAGGATAGGCGGCGAGAGTCGCTCCCGTGGGGAAGCAACCCGGAATGGCTACGCGCGTGGCGGCGCGGATCTGGTCGCGGTGGCCCGGCATCTCGGGGATGCCGTACGGCCAAGAGCCGGCGTGGTTAGGTCCGTAGTAGCGGTTCCAGGCCGCGGCGTCGCGCAACCGGAAGTCAGCGGCGCAGTCAAGCACCACAGTCGATTCCGGCAGTTCCGCTGCGATCTCCGCAGAGTAGCCGTGAGGCAAGCCCAAGAAGACGATGTCGTGGCCGGCGAGGACCTCCGGCTTCGTCTGCTCGATGACGCGGTCAGCGAGCAACGGCACATGCGGCATGAGCGCCGCAAGGCTCTGCCCTGAGTTACTGTTGCCAGTCAGGGCGCCGATCTCGAACGTGCCATCCTTAAAGCGCGGGTGGCCGAGGAGAAGCCTGAGAATCTCGCTGCCGGCGTACCCGGTCGCTCCAGCTACTGCTACGCGTAGTGTCATGGGTTCACGATACGTTGTTATGCGGTTAATTGCAAGTTATGCACGCATCTCGGCGCCGAATTCACGCTGCGCCGCTTCGGCAGCGGCAACTCGCCCGGCAGACGCCTCGTCCTCGGTCAGAGTACGGTCGCTAGCACGGAACACGAGGCCGAATGCCAGGGACTTCTTGCCCTCACCAAGGTGCTCGGAGCGGTAGACGTCGAAAAGCGTGACGCTTTCCAGAAGCTCACCGGCGCCCTCCTCGACCACACGGCGCACAGCCTCGGCAGGAACCGACTCATCAACGACGAGGGCGATGTCCTGGTTGACCGCCGGGTAGGACGAGAGCACAGGTGCCGGCAGAACCTCCGCGAACGGCAGCGCGCTGAGATCGACCTCCATGGCGCAGGTGCGTGCCGGGAGGTTGAGCGCTTCGAGGACCTGGGGGTGCAGCTCTCCCGCGTGACCAACCACGGTGCCGTTGACCTTCAATGCGGCGCAGCGGCCAGGGTGCCACGGCAACTCTTCGGCTGCGGCAATCTCGAGCTCAACGCCTGCGGCGCGGGCAACGACCTGAGCGGACTCGATCGCATCGGCCCACGTGTATTCGCGGCCCTCTCCCCACGGCCCCACGAGTTCCTGGCCCCCGGTGGCGACAGTCGCGGCATGCAAGTCCTGGCGCGGCAGCGATTCCTTCAGCTCCGCAATAATTGCATCGTCCGGCCGGGCCGCCACGCTGGGCAACGGGGAGGAATCCTTGCGCTTGAAGGACACCTGTGCCACGGAGAACAGCGAGAGGTCACGACGCCCGCGCGCAACGTTGCGACCGAGTGCCTCAAGCATCGACGGCAAAAGCGTCGTCCCGAGAATTCCGTAGTCACGATCGAGCGGGTTCTGCACAGTCACGGTGTTGCGGCGCGGATCATCCGCCGCCAGGCCCCATGTGTCGAACACGTCGTTGGCGATGAACGGCGTCGGGATGATCTCGACGTAACCCGAGTACGCGAGCGCATGGGTTGCGGCCCGACGACGCTTCTGCGCCGGGGAGAGCCCGCGGCCACCGCGCGGCGTCGGGAGAATCGTCGGCACTGCGTCGAGCCCCTCCAGACGGACAATCTCCTCGACCAGCTCGACGGGAACCGTCAGGTCGCCTCTCCACGACGGCGGGGTGACACGCAGGGTGTCTCCCTCACCGGCGACGGTGCAGCCAACCTCTTCGAGCCGCTTGACGACGGTCTCGCGAGCGTAATCCACCCCGATCAGCTCGGACGGGAACGTCGTGCGCATCTCGATCTCCTCGCGAGGCGCGACGTCACCGACGATGGTGCGAGCCGAAGAGACGGTTCCGCCGGCACAGTCGACGAGCAACGCGCACGCCAGATCGAGGGCAACCTCGACGAGGGCGGGGTCGACGCCGCGCTCGAAGCGTCGAGAAGCCTCGGAGCTGAGTTTGTGGTGGCGTGCGGTGCGCGCGACAGTGAGCTCGTCCCACGTGGCGGCCTCAAAGTAAACGTTGGTGGTCTCCTCGGAGATCTCTGAGGTGGTACCGCCCATGATGCCGGCGAGCGACTGGATGCCGTTGGCGTCCGAGATGACGACGTCGTTCGGGGTAAGCGTGCGCTTCTCGTGGTCGAGGGTCTCGAACTGCTCTCCCCCCGCCGCGTTGTGGACGCGCAGCCCGCCCGAAATCGTGTCCGCGTCGAAGGCGTGCATCGGCTGACCAAGCAGCAACATGACGTAGTTGGTCACGTCAGTTGCTGCGTTGACCGAGCGGATGCCAGAGACGAGCAACTCGCGCTGCATCCAGAACGGCGCCGGAGCGGTCGGATCGATGCCCTCGACCTTGCGCAGGCCGAAGCGCTTGGCGCTTGTCGACGGCTCGAGGGTGATCTCCAGCAGCTCGCCGCTAGCGGCCGGGACCTGTGTCGTGTCGATGCCCGCCACAGTCGGATCCTCGGCAACATCCCGGTAGGACAGGTCAAACGCCGAGGCAATCTCGCGAGTCAGACCGCGGGCAGACAGCGCGTAGCCGCGGTCCGGGGTGACGTTGACGTCAAAGATGGTGTCGTTCAGGCCGAGGCCCTCGCGAGCGTCCTGCCCGGGCTCGCCGAATCCCTCGGGCAGGGTGATGATACCGTCACTGCGCTTGGCCAAGCCGAGCTCCGCGGCCGAAGCCAGCATGCCGTTGGAGATGCGCCCGTAGGTCTCGCGGGCGGCGATCTCGAATCCGCCGGGCAGCACCGCACCCGGCAGGGAGACGACCACAAGGTCGCCTTCCGCGAAGTTTCGGGCGCCACAGATGATCCCCTGCAGCTCGCCGGTACCGTTGGCGTCGCCCACGTCGACCTGGCAGAAGCGAATCGGCTTCTTGAACCCGGTCAGCTCCTCGATCTCGACGACGCGACCAACTACGAGCGGGCCAGTCGTCTCGGGGATGGCTTCGTAGCCCTCGGTCTCAAATCCGACGCGGACGAAACCGGTGTCGAGGTCGTGGGCAGACACACTCCAACCCTCATTACCCGCGTTTGCGAGCAGGCGGGTGATCCAATTCTGGGAAATCAACATGTATGTTCTCCTCCTACGCCTGCACGCCGAACGGAATAGTGAAGCGGACATCGCCCTCGACCATGTCGCGCATGTCAGTCAGGCCATTACGGAACTGCAGCGTGCGCTCGAGTCCCATGCCGAATGCGAAACCGGTGTACTCCTCGGTGTCGACACCGACGGCTCGCAACACGTTCGGGTTGACCATGCCGCAGCCACCCCACTCGATCCAGCCTGCACCGCCCTTCTTGTTCGGGAACCAGACGTCGACCTCCGCAGAGGGCTCGGTGAACGGGAAGTAGTTGGTACGCATGCGGGTCTTGGTCTCGGGGCCGAACAGAACTTTGGCCAAGTGGTCGAGCGTGCCGCGCAGGTGCGCCATGGTCAGGCCCTTGTCCACCGCGAGGCCCTCGATCTGGTGGAACACCGGTGTGTGGGTCGCGTCCAACTCGTCGGTGCGGAACACACGTCCGGGGCACGCAATGTACACGGGCACGTCGCGCTCGAGCATCGTGCGGACCTGCACCGGTGAAGTGTGGGTGCGCATGACCTGCTTCGAGCCCTCCTCCCCCACGTAGAAGGTGTCCTGCAGTGTGCGGGCGGGGTGGTCCGGGATGAAGTTGAGCGCATCGAAGTTGAAGTACTCGGCTTCCACCTCGGGGCCCTCGGCGATCTCCCAACCCATCGCGACGAAGATGTCTGCGATCTGCTCGCTCAGGGTGGTGATCGGGTGCATGGCGCCGACCTGCGAGCGCCTCGTCGGCAGTGTGACGTCGACGCGCTCTGCCTGCAGCTGTCGCTCGCGGAACTCGGCCTCGCGGACCTCACGCACCTCGGCATAGCGCTTCTCGACGCGCCCCCGGGCCACATTGACCATCCGGCCAGCGTCCTTGCGCTGGTCCTTGGGCAGGGTTCCCAGCGCACGACGGGCCTGCGGGATAAACGCGGACTCACCAAGGTGGGCGCGGTGCGCATCCTCGAGCGCGGGCAGATCCGCGGCCTGGTCGAAGGCAGCGATGGCGGCGTCAGCCGCATCGCTCAACGCCTGTTCAGTGAGTTGAATCTCGGAGGTGTCAGACACGCTCGTCCCTTCTGCGGATGGTGGTTGAAAACGGACTCGATCTTACCTGGCGCCTACGAGCGGCATTACCCATGGAGCGTTTTAGATGACTCCCACATGCACATCGCGGCGGCAGTCGCGAGGTTCAGCGACTCTGCGCTGCCCCGGATCGGAATAGACACCCGCGCATCGGCCGCCTCAATGATCTCTGTGGGCAGGCCGTGGGCCTCATTGCCGAACAACCACGCCGTCGGACGGTTGAGGATCTCACCCGCTTGGTCGAGCGGCACTTCCCCGTCCATCGCGGTGGCGACAATGGACAATCCAGCCGCGCGCAGCTGGCCGATCGCACCACGCACCTCGCGCTCGCGCGCGACGGGGATGTGGAACAGCGAACCCGCGGATGCGCGCACGGCCTTGCTGGACTCCGGGTCGACGGTGTCACCCGCGAAGACGACAGCGTCCGCACCGCACACGTCGGCAATGCGAATAAGGGTGCCGGCGTTGCCAGGATCGGAGGTGCCCACCCCGACTGCGGCGAAGCGCGGTGTCCCGCGCAACGCGGCGCCGAGCGTCCACAGCACGGGACGGCACACCGCAAAAATACCCGTGGGTGTCACGGTATCGGCGAGGTGGCGCGCCGCCTGATCAGTAATCGGATGCGCGTAGACGCTCATGTGCCCGGCGGCGACAACGATATCCGCAAACTCCCGAGCAGTCTGTTCCGTGACGAAGATGTCGGTCGCGGCGCCTGTCGCCACGGCCGCCTCTACGGAGTTCCTGCCCTCAACGATGAAGCGGCCGGCTTTACGCCGCGCGGCGGCGCGGTGGAGCTTGGCAGCGTTGACGATGCGGGGCGTGCGTTCGGTGAACGCGGCAGTGAAATCGAGAGCCATGGGAAACACTGTAGTCAGAAACCGCAATCGATCCCCCACCGCGGGCCGTGAGGACACCGCGGCATGAAAAAACCCGCCGGGACACAGTCCCAGCGGGTTTGGAAAAGCTCAGCGCGCTATTAGGCGGCGTTGACCGGAGCGTTGACGTCCTCCGGCAGAGCGTTCTTGGCAATCTCGCAGATCGCGGAGAACGCGGCGAAGTCGTTCACGGCGAGCTCAGCAAGGATCTTGCGGTCGACCTCAACCTCGGCCAGCTTGAGGCCGTGGATGAGGCGGTTGTAGGTGATGTCGTTCATGCGCGCAGCGGCGTTGATGCGCTGGATCCACAGCTTGCGGAACTCGTTCTTGCGCTGACGACGGTCGCGGTACGCGTAGGTCTGGGAGTGCAGCCACTGCTCCTTCGCCTTGCGGTACAGGCGGGAGCGCTGGCCACGGTAACCCTTGGCGGCCTTGAGGATCGCGCGGCGCTTCTTCTTGGCGTTGACTGAACGCTTAACACGTGCCATGAGTCATACTTCCTTGTCTAGATTGTGCGGTTGTTTAACTTGGGCAGTGCTTAGGACATGCCGAGGAGGCGCTTCATGCGCTTGACGTCAGCGCGAGCTACCTCAGTGGTGCCGGACAGCTTGCGGCGACGCTTCGAAGACAGCTTTTCATTCAGGTGGCGCTTGCCGGCCTGCTCACGGAACAGCTTTCCCTTGCCGTTGACCTTGATGCGCTTGGCGGTGCCCTTGTGGGTCTTCTGCTTCATGTTGAAAGCCCTTCAGAGTTGAGTTGAGAGACGTTTTCCCAAAGAAAACGCGCGTTACTTCTTGCCCTTGCGGGACGGGCCGAAGACCATGGTCATGTTGCGGCCGTCCTGCTTCGGACGGGACTCGACTACGCCGAGCTCCTTGACGTCTTCTGCGAGACGCTCGAGCAGGCGGTAGCCGAGCTCCGGACGCGACTGCTCGCGACCGCGGAACATGATCGTGACCTTGACCTTGTTACCCTTTTCCAGGAAGCGCTCGACGTTGCTCTTCTTCGTCTGGTAGTCGTGCTCATCGATCTTGGGGCGGAACTTCTGCTCCTTGACCACGGTCTGCTGCTGGTTCTTACGCGCCTCGCGGGCCTTCTGGTCCTGCTCGTACTTAAACTTGCCGTAGTCCATGATCTTTGCCACGGGCGGCTTCGCCGAGGCTGCAACCTCAACGAGGTCCAGGTCGGCTTCGTATGCGAGTTTGCGGGCGTCGTCCGTGCGGACGATACCTACCTGCTCGCCGGACGGACCGACGAGACGAACTTCGGGAACGCGAATGCGTTCATTAATCCGAGCTTCAGCGCTGATGAGAACTCCTAAGACTAGAGAATGCTGGCAATGTCGTTCGCTACCGAACCACTCTTGTCGAGTCCATCCCACACGAAAAATCCCGCGAGCCATAAGCATCGCGGGAGTCCTTCCAGGTGCGTGACCGCCATCGGCGGAAGCCGTACCTTGTAACCCGTATCCTGACCGCTAAGCGGCCGGCGTGGGGTGGGAGAAACTCCACTTGTGGCCTGCGCCGGATCCGGAAGAAACTTCCGAAACCCCGGCACAGGCGGTAGTAGACGCAAATGTAGCACACCCACCCGCAGGCAGCAAAACCGAACGATCCGCTGCGGTCTATCGCGCGAGGATATCTGCGAGGAACTGGCCAGTGAAAGATCCCTCAACCGCCGCAACATCCTCGGGAGTACCCTCCGCGACCACTGTTCCGCCGCCCGAGCCGCCTTCAGGCCCCATGTCCACAATCCAGTCGGCCGACTTAATCACGTCGAGGTTGTGCTCGATGACAAGGACCGTGTTGCCCTTATCCACCAACCCGTTGAGCACCATCATCAGCTTCCGAATGTCTTCGAAGTGCAGGCCGGTAGTCGGTTCATCGAGGATGTAGATGGTGCGGCCGTTGGAGCGCTTCTGCAGCTCGGCGGCGAGCTTGACGCGCTGTGCTTCACCGCCTGAGAGTGTCGTGGCGGCCTGGCCGAGTCGGACGTAGCCCAGTCCGACGTCGACAAGCGTGTTGAGATAGCGGTGAATCGAGGTGATGGGCTCAAAGAACTCGGCCGCCTCGGAAATGGGCATGTTCAAGACCTCGGCGATGTTCTTGCCCTTGTAGCGCACCTCGAGTGTCTCGCGGTTGTAGCGCGCCCCGCCGCACACCTCGCACGGCACGTACACGTCGGGCAGGAAGTTCATCTCGATCTTGATGGTGCCATCGCCGCGGCACGCCTCGCAGCGCCCGCCCTTGACGTTGAAAGAGAAGCGTCCCGCCTTGTAGCCGCGAACCTTCGCCTCCTGCGTCTCAGCGAACAGGTTGCGAACCTTGTCAAACACACCCGTGTACGTTGCCGGGTTCGACCGCGGGGTCCGACCAATCGGCGACTGATCGACCTGCACCAGCTTGTCCAGGTTGTCCAACCCGTCGATCGTCTTCACCCGGCCCGGCACCTGGCGCGCGCCGTTGAGCCTGTTCTGCAGCGTCTTCGCCAGAATCTCGTTGACCAGCGTCGACTTGCCCGACCCCGACACTCCCGTGACGGCGGTGAGCACGCCGAGCGGGATCGTCACACTGACGTTGGCCAGGTTGTTCTCCCGCGCACCGGTGATGTGGATCTTGCGCTCGGGGTCAATCGGACGGCGCTTCTCCGGCACCGCAGTTTCCTTGCGCCCCGCGAGGTAGTCACCTGTCAGCGAGTTCTCGGCGTTGACAACGCCCGCCGGCTCGCCTTGGTAGACAATCTCGCCGCCGTACTCGCCCGCCAGCGGCCCGACATCGACCATCCAGTCGGCCGCGTGGATCGTATCCTCATCGTGTTCGACAACGACGAGGGTGTTGCCGAGGTCCCTGAGGCGCTGCAGTGTGGCGATGAGGCGCTGGTTGTCTCGCTGGTGGAGACCGATCGACGGCTCATCCAACACGTAGAGCACTCCCGCCAGCCCGGAGCCGATCTGGGTGGCTAGGCGGATGCGCTGGGCCTCGCCGCCCGAGAGCGTTCCCGCCGAGCGCGCGAGAGTGAGGTAGTTCAATCCGACGTCCAGCAGGAAACGCAGTCGTGCCTGAATCTCACGCAGAACGGCGCCCGCGATCATCTCCTCCCGGTAGCCGAGGACCAGGTTGTCCAGGTATTCGGACGCGTCCTCTACCGACAGCTCAGTCAATCCCGCGATGGACTTCTCGCCGTGGGTGGTCGAATCCAGGCGCACCGCAAGAATCTCCGGCTTCAGGCGCGTCCCCTTGCACGCCGGGCACGGCACCTCACGGGTGTAGGCGAGCAAGCGGTCCTTCTGGGCATCGGACTCGGCCTGCTCCAGCTTGCGCTCAAGGTAGCCGATGACTCCCTCGTAGGCGGCGGAGAACGTGCGCTGCCTGCCGTAGCGGTTCTTGTAGCGCACCGTCACTTTCGTCTTTGAACCCGAAATGAGGTGCTTCTGCTGCGTCTTCGACAGGGAGGAAAACGGCGCGTTCGGGTCGAAGCCTTCTTCCGCCGCCAGCGCCTCGATGAGTTTGACAAAGTACCCCTTGTTGGGGCTCGAGTTCCAGGGCTGGAAGGCGTCGACAGCCGGAGCATCCGGGTCCGGGATCACCAGCTCGGTGTCGATTTCCTTGCGGACGCCGAGTCCGTCGCAGGCCGGGCAGGCGCCAAACGGCGAGTTAAACGAAAACGCGCGGGGCTCGTACTCCTCGACGCTGAGGGCGTGGCCGTTGGGACAGGCCATTTTCTCTGAGAAGATTCGGTAGCGCTCGGGGTCGTCCTCGTCGAGGTCGACGAATTCGAAGGCGACGAGGCCGTCGGCAAGCTTGAGCGCCGTCTCTACGGAATCCGTGAGACGCTGCTTCTGGCTCTCCGTAACTTGGAGGCGATCGACAACCACGTCGATCGTGTGCTTGACCTGCTTCTCCAGCTTCGGGGGGTCCGAAAGCTGGTAGGTCTCGCCGTCAACGGTGACACGCGAGTACCCCTGGGCGGCGAGGTCCGCGAACACATCGACGAACTCGCCCTTGCGCTTGCGCACGATCGGCGCAAGCACCTGGAACTTCGTGCGCTCCTCGCGCTCCAGCACCTGGTCAACAATCTGCTGTGGGGTTTGGCGCTCGATCACTGCGTCGCACACCGGGCAGTGCGCGGTGCCCGCGCGCGAGTAGAGAAGACGCAGGTAGTCGTAGATTTCCGTGATGGTGCCGACCGTCGAGCGCGGGTTACGGTTCGTCGACTTCTGATCAATGGACACCGCCGGCGACAGGCCGTCGATGTAGTCGACATCCGGCTTGTCCATCTGGCCGAGGAACATGCGCGCGTAGGAAGAGAGGGATTCAACGTAGCGCCGCTGCCCTTCCGCGAAGATCGTGTCGAAGGCGAGCGAGGACTTTCCGGAGCCGGACAACCCCGTGAAGACCACCAGTTTGTCGCGGGGCAGTTCAACGTCGACGCCCTTGAGGTTGTGTTCGCGCGCGCCGCGCACGGTTAGCCGATCCGCCACTACATATCGCCCTTCGCTGTGCAGGAAATTTTTCCGTATCGAACTTACCAGCGAACGCACGCATTACGAGTCTCGACGGGTCTCACCGGCTACCCTGGCAGCCATGACCGACAAACTCTCCTTACACCAGGTGTCCGTCTCCGACATGGACAACAACTGCTACCTCATCGCCTCAGGCCGAGAGGGCTTGCTTATCGACGCCGCCGCTAACGCCGACGCCCTCCTTCAACTCGCGGCCGACGCCGGCGTGGAGATCACTCACGTCCTGACAACCCACCGCCACCACGACCACGTTGGTGCGCTTCCCGAGGTGATCGCGCGCACTGGCGCGACCCACTGGGCGGCCTACCTCGACTCCCCCGCTATGCCGGTCGCGGTCGATCGCGAGCTTCGCGACGGCGACACCCTAGAGTTCGCCGGACACTCGTTTCCGGTCCACATCCTGCGCGGCCACACCCCCGGGGGAGCCTGTCTCGTTGCACCGATCGACGGGGAGACCCACTTGTTCGTCGGCGATTCCCTCTTCCCGGGCGGGCTGGGCAAGACCGATTCGGAGGGTGACTTCGTCCGTCTCTTCCGCGACGTCAAGGAGAAGCTTTTCGATACCTACCCCGACTCCGCGGTGGTCCACCCGGGCCACGGTGACGCCACCACCCTCGGGGCAGAACGCCCCAGCTTGGGCGAGTGGTGGGAGCGCCGCTGGTAGCCCTTAGCCATCCGAGGCCGTGGCACGCCTCGGTGAGAAATGTCTAGAGTGGATGGTGTAACTTTTCGAAACCGCATGGAAAAGGAATGAACACCTTATGATCCGCAAGTTTGCACGCCCCATGCTGGCGTCCGCCTACGTTGCCGACGGCATTGACACCCTTGTTAACCCGTCCGCACGCCGCGAGGATGCTGAGTCTGTCCTGAAGAAGGCGCGCACCTTCGTGCCGCCGCAGTACCGCGGGTTCATCCCTGATTCCCCCGAGACGGCGGCGCTCGCCGTTGGCGGTGTCAAGGTCGGCGCCGGCAGCCTTTTCGCTCTGGGCAAGATGCCGCGTCTGTCCGCCACGCTGCTCGCCGCGGCGACCGTTCCGTCGCTGCTGGGCCGCCACGCTTTCTGGGAGTCGAACGACGACCAGGAGAAGGCCCGCCGCCGCAACGGTGCGCTGACCGACCTGTCCCTGCTCGGTGGCGTGTTGCTCGCATCCGTCGACACCGCTGGCAAGCCGGGCCTGGCATGGCGCGTGCAGAAGGCGCTGCCGACACAGTCCGAGACCGAGAAGGCCATGAGCAAGGCCGGCAACTGGATTTCCGACGCTACCGACCAGGTCACCTCCTACGTCGACGACAACAAGGATGACTGGAAGAAGACTGCTGCCAACGTTGCTGACAGCGCCTCTGATTTCCTCTCCACCGCCGCAGACCAGGCGCAGAGCACGTACAACGACGTTAAGCCGTCCAAGCTTCAGCAGGCTGCGGCCAAGCGCAAGGTCAACGGCTTCGTGAGCGACCTGCAGTCCTCCCTGAACGACTTGCAGCCGTCTGCCACCGACAAGTTCCTGGCAAAGCGCAAGGTGAACAAGGCAGCCTCGAAGCTGCAGGACCGCGCCCAGTCGGCCGTGGATGTTCTGCAGTCCGCCTTCGACAACCTCGATGCCGCGCCGTCCAAGCGCGAGCAGCGCAAGTGGAAGCGCAAGGCCAATAAGGCTCAGAAGCGCGCCTCCAAGGCAGTGAACAAGGCCATCAAGAAGTACGCCTAGTCCGCTGGCTTAGGTCCCTGCCCCGTTTCCCCGAATGTGTTGGGGGGCGGGGCTTTGCGCTGCTAAAGTTGCATCCCCTTTGAGTGAGCGCAGCAGCACACAAGAAAAGTCCGTCGCAGGAGAGTTGAAGGAGGTGCGTGGGTGACCCACCCCGCAGATTCGAGCGTGCACGACGATGGTGCACAGGATGTGGAGAAGGAACAGCGTTACGTCGACACCTTGTTTGCGCACCTCGATGCCGAAGTCCGCGCGGCCCGCGCCAAGCTCGCCGAGGTGCAGGCTGACGTTGACCCTGACAATCCGGACCCGGATGCCCTCGTGCGCCGCGAGACGGAGTACCACGCCCTGAACTCCAAGCTCGATATGCTCGGCATAGCTGAGGTGGGTCTCGTTTTCGGCCGCATTGACGTCGAAGACCCACAGCCGGAGAACCCCGCCGGCTACAACCCAGCACTCGACCAACGTTACATCGGCCGCATGGGCATCGACGACCGCTCGGACCATTACCGGACGCTGCTGCTCGACTGGCGCGCCCCGATGGCACGCCCCTATTACCTGGCCACAACGGCGAACCCCGAAGGCGTCCACGTCCGCCGCAATATCCGCATGCGCGGGCGCCACGTCACCGGAATCGACGACGAAGTACTGTCGGGCCAGGGATCGGCGGCGGAGCAGTCCCACGTCGGAAATGAAGCAGCCCTGCGCGAGGCGATGAACAGGGCCCGCACCGGCCGGATGCAGTCCATTGTCGAGACCATCCAACGCGAGCAGGACGAGATCATTCGGGACGCCACCCGGGGCGTGCTCGTTGTCCAGGGCGGGCCGGGCACCGGCAAGACCGCAGTGGCGCTGCACCGCGTCGCTTATCTGCTCTACACATGGCGCGAGCAGCTCTCGCGCACGGGCGTGCTCATCATCGGACCGAACGGCACCTTCTTGGACTACATTTCCCGGGTTCTGCCCGAGCTCGGAGAAACGGGCGTGGTGCTGAGCACCGTCGCCGACCTCGTGCCGGGGTTTAGCCCAGACGCCACCGAGGAATCTCTTGCGGCGCGCGAAGTCAAGGGATCCGAGGAGATGGTGACCATCCTCAAACGCGCCGTGCAGATGTATCAGACAGTGCCCACCACCGAGGTCGCGCTCACCATCGGCTCGGTGACCATTCACGCCACACCCGCCATGGTCAAGGCCGCGCGCACGAAGGCTAGGCGCTCCCGCCAGCCGCACAACAAGGCCCGGGCAGTCTTCACCGAAGCACTCGTGAGCTCCCTGGCCGGCGCGCTTGCGACCCGCATCGGCGCCGACCCCCTCGGCGGGGAGAACCTCCTGAGCGCAGCCGATGTCGACCAGCTTCACGACGACCTCCTAGACGAGCCCCACGTGCAGGCCTTCATTGACGAACACTTCCCCACTCTCGATCCCGTCGAGGTGCTCAACGAGGTCCTCACCTCGCGCGAGGCGATCGATGCCGTCGCCGGCGACTACGACGATTACACCCGTGATGCCCTCTACCGCGCGCCGGGGACACCGAGTGCGCACTCGGACACCGCGCTTGTCGACGAACTGGCCGAGCTCATCGGCCGCGACGACGCGGAAGAGCGCGCCCGCAAGGAGCGCGAAGAGTGGCAGCAACAAGTTGCCGAGGCCGAGGACGCCTTGGATATCCTCTCCTCGTCCGAGGCTACGGACAACGACGACGACCAGTTCGAGGCGGAAATCCTCTCCGCTCACGACGTCATCGACGCCGAAACCCTCGCTAAGCGCCAGCGTGTGACCGACATCCGCAGCACTGCCGAGCGTGCCCGGGAGGACTCCACATGGGCCTTCGGCCACGTCATCGTCGACGAGGCCCAGGAGCTGTCCCCCATGGAGTGGCGCATGGTGTTTCGCCGCTGTCCATCGCGGTGGATGACACTCGTCGGGGATACCGCCCAGACCTCGTCTCCCGCCGGCACAGACGAGTGGAGTGCCGCGCTTGAGCCGTTCGTCGGCAAGCGATTCCGCACCCATGCCTTGACCGTGAACTACCGCACTCCTGCGGAGATCATGGAGGTGGCAAATGAGATCCTGCGCCGGATCGATCCGGATGCGGAACCTGCGACTGCGATTCGTTCGACGGGAGTTCCCGTGTCCTTTGCTCCAGCGGGGAGCGAAACGGGCGCGCTCGTGCCGGACGACGCCGGGCAGGATCCCGGACGCACACACGCAGTAATCACAGCTGACAACGTCGCGCACTTCAAAGGCCTCGAATTCGACCACGTTGTCGTGGTGGACCCACAAGCGATTGCGGCGGCGTCCCCGCAGGGCCTCCACGACCTCTACGTCGCGGTCACGCGCGCCACCCAAACGCTCACCATCGTCGGCGAGCTCGAACTAGAGTAGGCGGTCTAGTTGACGGTGTGGACGATCATGACGTCACAGTCAGACTGACGCGCGACGTCCGCCGGAACGGACCCGAGGAGGCGGCCGGTCAGGGAGTTGATGCCGCGGTTGCCAACGACGAGGAGGTCCGCATTGTTCTCGTTCACAATCGCCATCAGCGCCTCGACCGGCGTGCCCGGCCGGATCGCTGTGTCGACGTTGGCTGCTCCCACCGCGCGGGCGTGGTCCGCCGCCCTCTCGAGGTTCACGCGGGCCTGCTCATCACCGAGGATGGTCACAGAATCCTGGCGCATGGCCTTCGACGCCTCCTCCTCCGTCTCGTAGTAGGCGGTGCCAATAATCAGCGCGGAGTCGAACGCGGCCGCGATTGTCGCAGCCCGTTCGATGGCGAGGAACGACGACTTCGAACCGTCACTGCCGACGACGATAGTGCCATAAGTGCTGCCCATCTCAGTACGCATACCTTTCGTGGGGAGAGCAGATTCAGTCCCTGAGTCTACTCCCCGGTCAACCCCCCAGCTTCCTGGTCGACCTATTGGTCGTGGCCCTCCGCACGGGTGTCAACGAGCATCACGTCGACCGGAGCCTTTTTCGCCACGTTGCCCGGGATGTTGCCGAAGATACGCCCCGCAAGGGTCCGCATCCCCTTGTTGCCCACCACGAGCAGATCGACCCCGTAATCACGCACAGCCTCCACCAGGACGTTCGCGGGAGATCCCGGGGTAGCAACGAGGTTCACACGCGGAGCCTGCTCCTCCTCGGCAATGCCCTTCGCGGTGTTGAGAATGTGTTCGGCGTCGCTGTCGCTGACGATTTCGACCTTTGACAGCTCGGCGTTCGTGGAGTTGAGCATCGAGCCGCTGGCGGAATAGTGCGCGCAGATTACGGTGAGATCAGCGTCGTAGACACGCGCCAGGCTTGCCGCCGATCGCACGGCCATAAGAGACGTTGCGGAGCCATCCGTGCCCACCGCAATCGACGTGTAAGAGTGCATAAGAATACCCCGATCCTTCCTAGTTTCCTGTTTCTTTCATACCACGCATTTCCTTGCGCAGATCCGCGATCTCATCGCGCAGGCGACCGGCGAGCTCGAACTTCAACTCGCGGGCGGCGGCACCCATTTGGGCCGTGAGGTCGTCGATAAGCTTTTGCACCTCGTCCGACGCCATGGTGGATACGTCCGGCCGATCCACAACCGCGGCCTCGCCGCCCGGCCGCCCTGCACCGTCCTCGTCCGCGTTCTCGTAGACCTGGTCCAGGATGTCGGCGATCTTCTTGCGCAGCGGCTGCGGGTCGATGCCGTGCTCAGTGTTGTAGGCGATTTGCTTTTCGCGGCGCCGCTCGGTCTCGTCGATAGCAGCGGCCATCGACTCGGTGACCTGGTCGGCGTACATGATGACCTCGCCGGAGACGTTTCGCGCTGCGCGGCCGATCGTCTGAATCAGCGACTTCGTCGAACGTAGGAAGCCTTCCTTGTCGGCGTCGAGAATCGCAACGAGTGACACCTCCGGCAGGTCGAGGCCCTCGCGCAACAGGTTGATACCCACGAGCACGTCGTACTCGCCCAGGCGCAGCTGACGCAGCAGCTCGACGCGCTGCAGAGTGTCGATGTCAGAGTGCAGGTAGCGGACCTTGATGCCGTTGTCGAGCAGGTAGTCCGTCAGGTCCTCCGCCATGCGCTTGGTCAGCGTGGTCACGAGGATGCGCTCATCTTTCTCTACACGCTGCCGGATTTCCTCGATCAGGTCGTCAATCTGCCCCTTCGTCGGCTTGACCGTAACCTTCGGGTCGAGCAAGCCCGTGGGGCGGATCACCTGCTCGACGAACTCGCCGCCCGACGCCTCGAGCTCGTAGTCGCCGGGGGTGGCCGACATGTAGACGGTCTGGCCGACGCGCGCCTCGAACTCGTCGAACGTCAGCGGACGGTTGTCCACCGCACTCGGCAGGCGGAAACCGAACTCCACCAGGTTGCGCTTGCGCGACATGTCGCCTTCAAACATGCCGCCAATCTGGGGAACGGTGACGTGGGACTCGTCGATGATGGTGAGGAAGTCCTCCGGGAAGTAATCGATCAGCGTCGCGGGAGCCGAGCCCGCCGGGCGTCCATCCATGTGCCGCGAATAGTTCTCGATTCCCGAGCAGAAACCGACCTGCTGGATCATTTCGAGGTCGTACTCGGTGCGCATGCGCAGCCGCTGCGCCTCGAGCAGCTTACCGCGGTTCTCCAGGTCTTCCAGCCTGCCGGCGAGCTCCTCCTTGATTGCCTCGATAGCCTTGTCCATCCGTTCTTCGGTGGCGACGTAGTGGGTTGCCGGGAAGATGCGGACCTCTTCTTCCTTGCTCAGGATGTCCCCGGTGAGCGGGTGGATGTAGTAGAGCTCGTCGACCTCGTCGCCGAAGAACTCGACGCGCACGGCGACTTCCTCGTAGGCCGGGATGATGTCGACGGTGTCGCCCTTGACGCGGAAGGTGCCGCGCTTGAAATCGATGTCGTTGCGCTCATATTGGACGTCGACAAGCAGGCGGAGGAACTGATCGCGGTCGACCTCCTCCCCCTGGCGCAGCACCACAGACCGGTCGAGGTACGACTGCGGGGTGCCGAGGCCGTAGATGCACGAGACAGACGCGACAACCACCACGTCGCGCCGGCTCAACAGCGCCGACGTCGCCGAGTGGCGCAGGCGCTCCACGTCGTCGTTGATCGAGGAATCCTTCTCGATGTAGGTGTCAGTCTGCGCGATGTACGCCTCGGGTTGGTAGTAGTCGTAGTAGGACACGAAGTACTCAACGGCATTGTTCGGCAGCAGCTGACGCAGCTCGTTGGCCAGCTGCGCCGCCAGCGTTTTGTTCGGCGCCATGACCAGCGTGGGGCGCTGCTGCTTCTCGATCAACCAGGCTGCCGTCGCGGACTTACCGGTACCCGTTGCACCCATCAGCACGATGTCGCGCTCGCCCTTGCGCAGACGCTCGTCGAGCTGGCGGATCGCTTCCGGCTGGTCGCCCGAGGGCTGGAACTCTGAGACGACCTCGAAGGGCTTTTCCCTCCGTTGAATCTCGCCTACCGGGCGAAACTCGGAATGGGCGATGACGGGGTGTTCAGCAGCGAAAGCCATGCGCCCATCCTAATCGGCCCGCGCTACTTGGCGGCGGCGGCTGTCGCCTCCAGCCACTGCTCGAGCTCGCCGGCGTCACTCCACATTTCGTACAACTCTGAGCGGTGCGGGTCGAGGGCCTCGCGCAGCTTCGTCCGCAGCCACCGGCGGTCCCCGAACGTGAACTCGTAGTCCAGTGCACGGGTGAACTCCTTGCACGGAATGTGGCCGTTCATCACGGCGTTGAGCGCGATGATCACCTCGGCACAACCCGAGTCCAACGGTGCGTCTCCGCATTCGAAGCGGAACTGGTTCATGTGGAACGTGCCGTCGGCCAGCTGCCGCACCGCGTCACGGGCGCGGTCGTTATCAAACGGCCCAAAGTTCCAGGTTCCCATGCAGAGCAACACTAACCACGGAAAGCTAATTCGAACTAACTAAATGCTAAATGTCTGGGGACATTTCCGTAATGCGCGCGATCAGGCCGTCGACCTGCCGCGCAAGGTCCTTCTCCGAGCCATTGTTATCGAGGACGACATCGGCACGCGCGCGCCGCTCCTCATCCCCCATCTGGCGCGCCATGCGGTTGCGCACATCAGCCTCATCGAGCCCCCGCTTTTCGACGAGCCGCCGCACCCGCTCCTCCTGCGCCGTGTGCACCACGACAGTGAGGTCCATCGACGCGTCGAGCCCGAGCTCGAGAAGAAGCGGCATGTCGTATACCGCAGCCTTGGCACCATCGCGCTCGTGCGCTGCAAGGCGACGCTCGGATTCTTCCCGGATCGCCGGGTGCGTTATCGCGTTCAGCCGCGCGGTTGCTTCGGGGGTGGCGAAGGCCCTGCGCGCCAGCTCGGCACGGTCCAACGAGCCGTCGGGGCCGAGGATGTCGGCGCCGAATTCGGCTGCGACCTCGCGCAGAACCTTCGAGCCCGGCGACATGTTGTCGCGTGCAACCTGGTCTGCGTCCACGACGGGGAAACCCGCCTCGGCGAGCAGCCGCGCCACGGTCGATTTGCCGCTGCCGATACCGCCTGTGAGTCCGATCCTGAGCATGCGGCCCATGATAGGCGAACGGCCCACCGCCCCGCCGATGCGGGAGGGTGGGCCGTCGAAAAGCTAGCTAGCGCCAGCTACAACCTGTGGCGGCTTAGTTGCCAGCCAGCTTGTCGCGCAGAGCAGCGAGCTGCTCGTCGGACGCGAGGGAACCGATGGACTCCTCAGCCTGGTCCGCTGCCGGAGCTGCAGCGTCAGACTCGGAGGAGTAGTTGGAGTCGGTGCCCTGCTCCGCAGCCTCGGCTGCGGCTGCACGGTGGCGCTCGATCTGGGCCGTGTGGGCCTGGAAACGGCGCTCGGCCTCTGCGTAGCGGGCCTCCCATGCCTGGCGAGCCTCGTCGAAGCCCTCCATCCACTCGTTGGTCTCCGCGTCGAAGCCCTCCGGGAAGATGTAGTTGCCCTGCTCGTCGTAGGAGTCGGCCATGCCGTAGCGGGACGGATCGAACTCTTCGGTGTAGTCCTCGTCAGCCTGCTTGAGCGACAGGGAGATGCGGCGACGGTCGAGGTCGATGTCGATGACCTTGACCATGACCTCCTGGCCGACGGTGACAACCTGGTCCGGAACCTCCACGTGGCGCTGAGCCAGCTCGGAGATGTGGACGAGGCCCTCGATGCCCTCTTCGACGCGGACGAAGGCGCCGAACGGGACGAGCTTGGTGACCTTGCCCGGGACGATCTGGCCCACAGCGTGGGTGCGGGCGAAGACGCGCCACGGATCCTCCTGGGTCGCCTTCAGCGACAGGGAAACGCGCTCGCGGTCGAGATCGACGTCGAGAACCTCGACGGTGACCTCGTCGCCGACGGTGACGACCTCAGACGGGTGGTCGATGTGCTTCCAGGACAGCTCGGAAACGTGGACGAGACCGTCTACGCCGCCGAGGTCGACGAAGGCACCGAAGTTGACGATGGAGGACACAGCACCCTTGCGGACCTGGCCCTTCTGCAGCTGGTGCAGGAAGTCGGAGCGGACCGCAGACTGGGTCTCCTCCAGGTATGCACGGCGGGACAGAACCACGTTGTTGCGGTGCTTGTCCAGCTCGATGATCTTCGCCTCGAGCTCCTGGCCGATGTACGGCTCCAGGTCGCGCACGCGGCGCATCTCGACGAGCGATGCCGGCAGGAAGCCGCGCAGGCCGATGTCGAGGATAAGGCCGCCCTTGACGACCTCGATGACCGTACCGGTAACCGGCTGGTCATTGTTCTGCAGCTCCTCGATGGTGCCCCAGGCGCGCTCGTACTGTGCGCGCTTCTTGGACAGGATGAGGCGGCCTTCCTTGTCCTCCTTGGTCAGGACAAGTGCGTCGATCTCATCGCCGACCTCGACGACCTCGTCCGGGTCGACGTCGTGCTTGATGGAGAGCTCGCGGGTGGGGATGACGCCCTCGGTCTTATATCCGATGTCGAGGAGAACCTCGTCGTGGTCGACCTTGACGACGGTGCCGGTGACGATGTCGCCATCATTGAAGTACTTGATGGTCGCGTCTACTGCGGCGAGAAAGTCCTCAGCGCTGCCGATGTCGTTGATGGCAACCTGGGGTGCGTTGGAAGTGGGCATAAGTTAAAGTGCTCCGAAATGGATAGGAGATCGAAAATGGACATGAGCGCATCTCTCGGAAATACGCGCCGACCTGCAGGTTAGCCGCATCCCGATCTCACTTCAGGTCTGTCCCAGCCCTCCTACACAGCGTGGAACACCCCTCGGCGCAGATACGCCCCTGGAATAGTAGTCCCTTTTCCCAGCTAGGGCAAATGTTTTACCAATCGGATTAAAGGAGTCGTCCATGGTTTCGCCGTCTGCCGCTAACCGCGCCCACTGGGACGCGGACGCGGCCCGATACCACGCGGACCACGCCGCCTACTTGGACGGGTTCCACTGGTCGCCGGAGATGCTCGCGGAGAAGGACGTGCGCTTGCTTGGCGACGTCTCCCGCGCCCGCGTCCTCGAGATCGGTTGCGGCTCTGCCCCGTGTGCGGCGTGGCTAGCCGCCGACGGCGTCGGGTTGGTCGCTGGCGTCGACATTTCGCGCGGCATGCTCGCCCGCGCACCGCGTGTAGACCGCCTCGCCTTAGCCCAGGCCGACGTGCTCGCACTGCCCTTTCGCAACGCAGCATTCGACGTCGCCTTCTCCGCCTTCGGCGCGCTGCCCTTTGTGCGCGACATTGAGGCCGCACTCGCTGAGATCCGCCGCGTCCTGGTCCCCGGCGGGAGGTTCGTGTTCTCCGTCAACCACCCGATGCGGTGGGTCTTCCCGGACGACCCGCAGGCGTTCACTGCCTGCATCCCCTACTTCGAGCGCGAATACGAGGAACGCGCGGTCGACGGCACCCTCACCTACGCGGAGTACCACCGCACCTTCGGCGATTACGTTCGGGCCCTGCGTGCCACGGGCTTCGAGCTTCACGACGTCATCGAGCCCGAGTGGCCCACAGAGCTCACCGAGACCTGGGGCCAGTGGTCCCCGGAGCGCGGGCGCATCTTCCCCGGCACGGCAATCTTCGTCTGCGCGGCTGATCCAGCGGCAGCGCCGAACTAGATCGGCGACTGGTTGGAATGCCAGTAGGCCTCGGTCGGGCCACTGAAGTCGGCTCCGACGGTCTTCTCCTCGTCGGGCTTGTAACAGCTCAGCGTGCTTCCCGACGACGTCTTGAAGCAGGTGATTGGATAGGTCTGACCGGTTACCGGGCTGACCACCGAGAGTCCGCTCGCCGCATCTGCGCCGGGTGCCGAAGGGCTCGAGCGGTGCAGCGTGTACGTCGCGGAGATGGCCACCGGATAGATGGCCATGGCGAATTCGCAGGACGTAGCACTGTAGGCCCTCACCCGGATACCGTCGCCGACGGTGCCGCACTCCCCTCCCACCTGGCTGGCCGGCACCGTGCCGGCGTCAGGTTGCGCGACCGCGCCGGCTCCGGGCTCAGAAGCTGGTACCCCGCCCGCATCGTCGGCGGGTGCCCCCGCGTCGACGTACGTGGTCGCGGTGATGGTCACCGTTCCAGGGCCAGAGCCTTCTCCCACTGAGCAACCTGCAAGTACCAGGCCAGCGGCGGCAAGGGTGGCGGAGAGTCGTTTCACCATGAGAACAACTCTAGGCTGTGCGCGAATCGGTCCTGGGATCGCGTTCCGCCTAGTGCGCTGCCTCGTCCCAGTTCGCACCCGTTCCGGCGGAGACCTCGAGGGGCACGAGGAGGGTAATCGCCTCGTCCATCTCTCGCTCCACGATCGCGCGGACCTCGTCGAGTTCACCATGAGCAACCTCAACCACGAGTTCGTCGTGCACCTGCAGAAGCACCCGGGAGCGGTGCTTGTCCAGTGCACGGTCGACCCGGATCATGGCGACCTTGATGATGTCGGCCGCAGTTCCCTGGATCGGCGCGTTGAGCGCGGCGCGCTCGGCGTTCTCGCGGGCCAGGCGGTTGTCTGAGGTCAGCTCGGGCAGGTAGCGGCGCCGCCCGAAGACAGTCTCGGTGTAGCCGACACGGCGTGCCTGCTCCACCACTTCGCCGAGGTAGTTCTTCACCCCGCCAAAGCGCTCGAAGTAGTTCTCCATGATCTGCTTGGCCTCAGCGGGTGAGATGTTGAGCTGCTGGGACAGCCCGAATGCGGACAAGCCGTACACGAGGCCGTAGCTCATCGCCTTCACGCGGCGGCGCAATTCTGGCGTGACCTCGTCGATGGGTACGTCAAACACACGGGAGCCGACGAAGTTGTGGAGGTCCTCGCCCTCGCGGTACGCCTCGATCAGCCCCTCATCGTGGGACAGGTGCGCCATCACGCGCATCTCAATCTGCGAGTAGTCGGCGGTCAGCAGGCACTCGTAGTCGCTGCCAGAGACAAACGCCGAGCGAATGACGCGGCCCGCTTCAGTGCGCACCGGAATGTTCTGCAGGTTCGGCTCGGTCGAGGACAACCGGCCCGTGGAAGCGACGGTCTGGTTGAACGTCGTGTGGATGCGCCCGTCGTCCTGGATCGTCTTGATCAATCCCTCGATGGTGGACTTCATCTTCTGGTACTCGCGGTGCGCCAGAAGCGCGTCGAGGAACGGGTGCGGGTTCTTGGCGGCCAGCGCCTCAATCTCCTTCGCCGCAGTCGAGTACCCCGTCTTGGTCTTCTTCGTCTTCGGCAGCTCGAGTTTGTCAAACAGTACCGCGGAGAGCTGCTTCGGGCTGGACAGGTTCAGCGAGTCTTCGCCGACAAGCCGGCGCGCCTGTTCCTCAACCTCTGCAACCTGCGCCGTGAATCGCTTCAGCTCGCCCTCGAGGACTGAGGCGTCGACGGCGATACCGGCGTCCTCCATCTCCGCGAGGATGCTCACCAGGGGAAGCTCCAGGTCGGAGTACAGCTCGAAGGAGTCGATGTCGCCGAGCTGGGTGGACAGCTCCTGCGCGAGTTCGAGGATTGCGGCGGCGGAATCGATGAGCGTGGTATCGCCCATCAGGCTGAGCTGGTCCGAGGCCTGGCCGAGCTGGCCTTGCAGGTGGCGCTGGTAGACGTCGACAAGCTCGTAGGTGCGCTGACCGGGCCGCAGCAGGTACGCCGCGATTGCGGTGTCGTGCGCGATGCCGCGCAAGGTGATCCCGCGGCCGCGCAGCATATGAAACGCGCGCTTGGCCTCGTGGAGGTACTTCGGTGCGTCCGACTCGGCCCATGCTTTCAGCGCGGCGTCCTCGGCCGGAGAGAGATCCGCCAGGTCCTTCTGGATGCCGCGGCGCTGCTTATCGACGATCGCAAGCGCCGACGCGTCCCCGCGGTTCGGCGCACCATTGCCGGTGAGGAAGAACGCCAGACCCTCGCCTTCGCGCTCGGCCAGCCACTGATCCAGCGGCGCATCCGAGACCTCGATCTCGTCGAGCTCGACGGTCTCGACCTCAGGCGCATTCCCTTCCGTGGGGACCGCGGCGAGCACACGCTCGCGCAGGTTGACGCCGAACTCCAGGGAATCGAAGGACGCCGCCACACGGGACACGTCCGCCGGCTTGAGCTCGAGATCGTCGGGCACGACCGGCAGCTCGACGTCGGTGACCATCCGGGTCAGCTCGCGGTTAAGCAGAACCTGGTCGATCCGCTCGCGGAAGTTGTTTCCGGCCACACCCTTGATCTCATCGGCGTGCTCGACCAGACCGTCAAGGGTGCCGTACTGCAAGATCCACTTCGTGGCGGTCTTCTCCCCCACCTTGGGCACGCTCGGCAGGTTGTCCGAGGGGTCGCCGCGCAGCGCCGCGAAGTCCGGGTATTGAGCAGGGGTCAATCCGTACTTCTTCTCTACCTCATCCGGTGTGAAGCGGGTCAGCACGGAGACGCCCTTCGTGGGGTAGAGGACGGTCGTGGTGTCGTCGACAAGCTGCAGGTAGTCACGATCACCCGTGACAATGACGATCTCGTAGCCCCCCTCGGCGCGGGCTTGGGTCACGAGTGTCGCCACGATGTCGTCGGCTTCGAAGTTCTCCTTCGACAGGGTAACGATGCTGAGGTCGTTGAGGACGTCGTCGATAAGCGGGACCTGGCCTTTGAACTCGGGGGGAGCCGCCTCGCGCTGCGCCTTGTACTCTGGGAACTTCTCCGTACGGAAGGTCGTGCGGCCGACGTCGAAGGCCACCGCGACGTGGGTCGGCTTCTCCTCGGCGACGATGTTCGCAAACATCGAGAGGAACCCGTAGACCGCGTTCGTGTGCTGGCCCCCGGACGTGGAGAAGTTCTCCGCCGGCAGCGCGTAGAAAGCGCGGAAAGCCATGGAGTGTCCGTCAATGAGCAATAGGCGCTTAGTCACGGTTCCCGAGTCTAGACAGCGACCCGGACACGTCACGCACTGAGCACTCTGCACGTCCTCAGCAACTGTGATCCTGGGGCTATGCGGCACAGATGCGCTTGAGGTCGCGCACTGCCTATTGGCGCTAGATCACCTGCGTTTGTAGCCTTGGCGGCGTGAGCTACATCGAGCGGACATTCACCATGGCCGACCGTGGCCCGCGGCCTGTCACCCGCGGTTGGGCGCACCTGGTCGCCGCCTTCGCATCCGCGATCGCGTCCGCGGTGCTCATCACCTACGCGTGGATGACGCTGCCGTGGAAAGAGGCGATGAGCGTCAGCATCTACTGCGCCGGGCTCACGCTGCTGTTCGCGGTATCCGGGCTGTACCACCGTTGGCCGTGGAAATCCGCCGACACCGTAAAGTGGTGGCGCCGAGCCGACCATTCCACCATCGCGGTCTTTATCGCGGCGACCTACACGCCGATGTGCGCCATCTTGCTGGATCCGCCTCATTCGACCTGGATGCTTGCTGTCGCCTGGGCGGGGGCGCTGCTCGGAGTCATTTTGAACATGGTGTGGATCGACCATCCGCGCTGGCTCGACGTCGTTGTTTACTTGGCGCTGGGGTGGTTGATCGTCCCGCTGCTGCCGGTGCTGCTCCGTGCTGCCGATCCCGCTGTGGTCTGGCTGCTATTTCTGGGCGGCGTAGCCTACTCCGTCGGCGCAGCACTCTACGGTTTCAAGTGGCCGGGCCGCGAGGCACGGATCTACGGGTATCACGAGCACTTTCACACCCTCACCATCGTCGCGGCCGTACTCCACCTCGTGGCGGTGTGGATCGTCGTGGTTCAGGCAGGCTAATACCTTACGCTGCGGCCACCGAGACCTACTCGGCGCCTAATCCCGCACGATCGAGCGCGTGCCATGAACTCGGCTGAGAAGTGCTTTACCCAGCTTTACGCCCACGCTCCGATTCCGCTGTCTTGGATAAACGCAGCTGGATTCGAGCTCAACAAGGGATAGAATTCGACTGTGACTATTCGCCGTTTTCTAGTGGGAGCCGTTACCGCGCTCGCCGCACTTTCCTCTATTGCACCTGCCCATGCCGCACCCGTCGGTAAATATGTCGCCATCGGCGACAGCTCGACTGCAGTTGGTTCGCCGACCGAAATCAATTTCTCGAACTTCGAGTCCGTTTCCTGCGGACGCAGCAAGGACAACTACCCGAACCAGATTGCCTGGCAGCTGGGCATGCCGCTTGCCGACGTGTCCTGCGCTGGCGCGGTAGTTGGACACTACTGGAACGCCCGCTCCAAAGCCGGGCAGATTGTTCCAGCGCAGCGCGACGCCATCGGCCCGGATACCGGGCTGGTCACCATTCAAATGGGCGCCAACCCCAAATTCGTGAGCCATGTCGCGCCACTATGTTCCCAGGCAGTGCTGGGCTCGTCTGGCAACTGCGCACCGATGGGTGCAGTAGTCAATCGCGGAGCCCTCGCCGAACAGCTGACCGAGATCGTGCGTGACGCCCGCTTCCGCGCAGCTCCGGGAGCCGCAATCGTGTTGCTCGGCTACCTTGACCCCCTCGGCAATCCTGACGCATCATGTTTCTTCACTGGGTTCATGTCTCCGGAGGACAAGCGGGGTCTCCAGGCGTACATCGGGTCGGTGAACTCCGTGATGAGTGAGGTCGCCGCCCGCGAGGGAGTCACCTACGTCGCCCCTCCCGCTGAGGCCTCCGGCTGGTGCGCACAACCGGGTCACCGTGATTTTTCCCCGCTGGGCTTCTCTTCTTTCGACAACGCATTTCCGCTCCACCCGACCAATCAGGGACACATCCGCCTGGCCAACCAGGTCGTCGCCGCCGTGCGCTAACCCACCGCTGCTGCGGACACACTGCTCTCTATTCGCCGATACTGATTTTCAGGCCGGCGAGTAGAGAGCATTTCTACGAGTACGGGCAGTTGGTGGGCTGCGAGGGACACAACGATCCTCACTATTGCCCTCCTGGCCTCTGCCTCGCCGCCCGAAGCGACATTCGCGGCACAACGGGCCCACGTCAGAGGGAACGTGCCGGCGGCCTGTGGGGCACACGAACACGGTGCCCACTCCACGCGTACGCCCTACTCAATGAGAGCGTGGAGGTGGCGGAGATGAACGACCAGATCTCACGCGCCACTTTATTGGCTACTTTCACCCGCGCCACTCACCGCAGAAAATCTGTGGCCTGCGTTTTTTGTGCCCCAGGTGAGACTCGAACTCACACTGGACGGGTTTTGAATCCGTTGCCTCTGCCAATTGGGCTACTGGGGCTTGCCGAATCAGTTTAGCGCAGTGCGCCCAGACCGAATAATTCAGGGTCCAACAATCTACTCAGCGGAGATTCGCGCAGGTCGGGAACGCCTGTGTACTATTCGCCTATGCGTAAATCTCTCATTGCAGGCACCCTCGCCCTCATCGTCGCGACTGGTGCAGCCACCGCCCCCGCCCACGCTCAGGACACCTCCCTGGAGGGTGTTGGCGAGGCCTATGTTTCCGGTTCCACGCTCCCCGATTCTTACAACCCCGCCGACCTGGTCGAGCGCGAGCTCAAGGGCTGGGAGAAGATGTCGTCCGGCGACCCGGAGACCAGCTCCCAGGGCTTTGGTGAGACGTCTTCGACCTGGCTGCTCGTCTTCGCCGCTATCACCGTGATCGGCCAGATCATCCAGATCGCCTCCCGCTTTATCCCGCGCTAGGATGCGCCCGACCAACTTGTGCGCCCGCGCCGCGGCCGCAGCCCTGGCTGCGGTATCGCTCGGCGCGCTGAGCGCCTGCGTGACTAATACCGAGGGCGGAAACCCTGACGGATGGGAGCCGATTGTCCCCGCCGAGCGGCCCGAGATCGCCGCTATGGTGCCAGACGGCGTCGCCGCAGACGGAAAGCTGTCCGTGGGGACGAACCCGCCGTTCGCGCCGTTCGAGTTCAAAGACTCCGCTGGCAACCTCATCGGCTTGGAGCTCGACCTCGGACGGGCCGTCGCGGCCGTGATGGGCCTCGAGTTCGACCCGCAGGAAATGGATTTCTCCATGATCCTTCCTGCGGTTCAGGCTGGCACTCTCGACGCCGGGATGTCCGGGTTCACCGACAACGAGGAACGCCGCCAGTCCTTCGACTTTGTCAACTTCCTCTACGCCGGCATTCAATGGGCGGCGGTGCCCGGCAGCGACGTCGACCCGGACAATCCCTGCGGCTTGACCATTGCGGTTCAGCGCACGACGGTTTCTGAGACTGACGACGTCCGCCCGAAGAACGACGAGTGCATCGCCAACGGCGACGACCCCATCAACATCCTGTCCTTCGACAGCTCCGACAACGCAGCGCTCGCTGCGCTGGTGGAGCGCGCCGACGCATTCAGCGCGGACTCCCCCGTCACCGCTTGGGCAGTCGAGCGCTCCGATGGACAGCTCGAGCTCATCGGTGAAATGTTCGATGCCGCTCCGTACGGCTTCGCCGTCCCTAAGGACTCTCCGCTCGCACCTGCGATGGCCGCTGCCATGCAGCACCTCATCGAAACAGGCGAGTACCAGAGGATCCTGGAGCAGTGGAACGTCTCCACGGGCTACCTCAACGAAGCGTTGATCAATGAACAACCCCTGAACGGAAAGGTGTAGCGCACATGAGCTCCACTCTCCAGACCCACGCGACGCGCCCCGGACCGCCGGAGCGCATTCACGCGAAGCCTCTTCGCCACCCGGGCCGCTGGGCCCTTGCCGCCGTACTCATCGCTTTGTTGGTGTGGTTTGTCATCGGTGCGGCACGCAACCCGGCCTACGGCTGGTCCACGTACTTCGCCTACCTCTTCGACACGCGCATTGCCATTGCGGCGTTACACACGCTCGCCATCACAGTTCTCGCGATGATCATCGGCGTGGTCGGTGGCGTGCTGCTCGGCGTGATGAGGATGAGCCCGAACCCCGTTTTCACGTCCGTGAGCTGGCTGTTCCTGTGGATCTTCCGCGGTACCCCGGTCTACGTCCAGCTGATGTTCTGGGGCCTTCTGGGCGCAATCTACGACACGATTAACCTCGGCGTGGCCAACATCTCCCTGGCGCCGTTTACCTCCTCGGCGTTCTTGCTTGCCGTGGTGGGCCTGGGGCTCAACGAGGCTGCTTACATGGCAGAGATCGTCCGCTCGGGTGTCTCGTCGGTTCCCGAGGGCCAGATTGAGGCATCGAAGGCGCTCGGCATGAGCTGGTCCCAGACCATGCGCCGAACGGTGCTGCCCCAGGCGATGCGCATCATCATTCCGCCGACCGGCAATGAGTTTATCTCCCTGCTCAAGACCTCCTCCCTCGTCGTCGCGGTGCCCTACTCGCTCGAGCTGTACGGCCGCTCCCAGGACATCGCGGCCGCGCTGTTCGAGCCGGTGCCGCTGCTTTTGGTCGCCGCCACCTGGTACCTGGCCATTACGTCGGTGCTGATGATCGGCCAGCACTTCGTGGAGAAGCACTTCGACCGCGGCGCGACCCGGCAGCTCACCGCACGCCAGCTGGCCAGCCTCGCTGACGCGGAAGGCACGATCCCGTCCAAGGTCAACCTCATCGACAGCCCCGAGCGGAAGGGACGCTAAACCATGACCACTCCAATGATTAAGGCTGTTGACGTCTGGAAGTCCTTCGGCAACCTCAACGTTCTCGAAGGCATCAACCTCGAGGTTCAGCCCGGTGAGGTGACCTGCCTCATCGGCCCGTCCGGCTCCGGCAAGTCGACCTTCCTGCGCTGCGTCAACCACCTCGAGAAGGTCAACGCCGGGCGACTCTACGTCGACGGCGAGCTCATCGGCTACCACGAGCGCGACGGCATTCTGCGAGAGATGAGCGAGAAGGACGCGGCGAAGCAGCGCCGCAACATCGGTATGGTGTTCCAACAGTTCAATCTGTTCGGCCACCGCACGGTGCTGGAAAACATCATCGAGGCGCCGGTCCAGGTCAAGGGCGAGAAGGTCGCTCAGGCCACCAAGCGCGCGATGGAGTTGCTCGACATGGTCGGGTTGGTGTCGAAAGCTGATGCCTACCCGATCCAGCTCTCCGGTGGCCAGCAGCAGCGTGTGGCGATCGCTCGCGCTGTGGCCATGGACCCCAAGCTCATGCTTTTCGACGAGCCCACTTCCGCGCTCGATCCCGAACTCGTCGGCGATGTCCTGCGCGTCATGCAGGACTTGGCCCGCGATGGCATGACCATGCTCGTGGTCACCCACGAGATGAACTTCGCCCGCGAAGTCGCCGACAAGGTGGCCTTCATGGCGGACGGGCGCGTCGTGGAATACGGCGCGCCGAGCGAGGTCCTCGACAACCCACGCGAGGACCGCACCCGGGCGTTTTTGTCCACTCTGTTCTAGAACGCTGGCTACATCAACAGGCCCGCGGCACCGCGCACTACAGCGGTCCCGCCACCGAGGAAGGCGAGGCCCAGCGCGATGTTGCGGGCCTTGTCGCTGGGCACGCTTGGCGCCAGGCGCGTGCCCGCAGTAAGACCCAGCACCATGGCGAGTCCCCCGGCAACCCACAGCTCGACGCCGAGGGCACCAACCTCGGCTGCCCCCGTGAACTCTTTGATGGCAAAAGAGGTCGCCCCACCGACCATGAAAATCGGCTGGAGCGTCGCGGCGTACGTGCGCTGGTCCCAGCGCGCCGCTTGGGCGTAGACGGTGATGGCGGGCCCGGCGATCCCCGCCAAAGTGTTCATGAAACCCCCGACGACACCGGAGGCGGCGGCCGGGACTGGCCCCTCCACGCGCGGCAGGTGGCGCTTGCCCAGAGTCACAACACCCAGTGCGATTAGCAACAGCACGCCCACGATCACCATGAGCAGCGACGAGGACACGGCACGGATGAGCAACGCCCCCGGAACGGCCCCGAGGACCAGATACGGCGCGATGGAGACGAACTTGCGCCAGCACACGTCGCGGCGCACGGTCAGCGTGGTCAGCGCCGCGTTCAAGGTGGCCAGCACGTTGACAAGCAAAATGCCCTGGACGGGACCGATAAACAGCGAAATCACTGGTCCTGCTATCAGCCCGACCCCCATGCCGGAAATCCGCTGCAGGCACGACCCGATGAGAACGGTGATAAAGACACCGATCGCGGCGAGCGTCACCGCAGCTTCTCCCTCATTGCCTCTGCCACGTGGTCGGGAACGAGGCCCGTGACGTCGCCACCGAACTTCACTACCTCTTTGCACAACGACGACGAGGTGTACCCGTAGCGCTCGTCGGTGAGCAGGAAGTACGTGTCCACCCCCGTCAGCCGGCGGTTCATCTGCGCCATGGGCAGCTCGTACTCGTAGTCGAGAGAGGAACGCAGCCCCTTGACCAAAGCGGTGACGTGGTGGGCGGAGGTGTAGTCGACGAGCAGCCCGCCCCACGAATCGACGCGGATGTTGCCCACGCGGCGGGTAACTTTGCGGATCAGGTCGACGCGCTCCGCGACGGTGAACAGGCCCGAGGTCTTCGTCGGGTTTCCGGTAACGAGCACGATCACCTCGTCGAAGTGGCGCGCGGCGCGCTCGAAAATATCGAGGTGCCCGTTGGTGACGGGGTCAAAGGATCCGGGGCATACGGCGACGGTCATGGGTTAATGCTCCTCTGGTGTGGCGTAGACGGCCATGTCCATGCGCGCGATGCCGTACAGGCGCTTCTTCAGCTTCTGCGTCGTCGGCGTGAACGAGGCGGGCCAGGCTGTCTCCGGGCTTTCGCGGTGGCGCTCGACGACGACCACGGCGCCGTCGACAAGCGCGGGCTCGAGCGCAGCCAGCATCTCGGCGACTGCCTCGTCGGTCAGTGCATAAGGCGGGTCGGCAAAGACCATCGAGAAGTGCTCACGCGGGGCCCTGGCCAGGTAGGTCGAGGCCTTCACGGGCTCGACGCGGACGTTCGGGTGACCCACCACCCCGGCGTTGAACTCGATGACCTCCACTGCTTTGGGGTCGTTCTCCACGAGCACGACCTCCGCCGCCCCGCGGGACGCGGCCTCGAGGCCGAGCGCGCCCGAACCGGCGAAGAGGTCGAGCACAACCTGGTCGGCGATGCCGAAGCGCACCTGCAGCGAGGAGAACAGTCCCTCGCGCGCGCGGTCGGACGTGGGCCGGGTTCCCTCCGGCGGCACCTTAATCTTTCGGCCCCGGGCCTCGCCCGAAATAATACGGTTCATTCCCATAACTCTAACTCTTGTCCAAGTACTCGAATTTTTCTGGTTCCAACGCGCGCGTCACCTCGCGGGCTCGCGCGAGGTGCTTATCGACGAACCCCCCAGCGTCCGCGTAGGCCTTCACCACCAGGTCGTAATCGTCGATGAGGTTGATCAGTCTGAGCGTGCGCTTGGCCCCCGACTGCATGGCGCCGAGCACGTCGCCCTCCTGGCGGTTGAGAAGATCGAGCTGCGCGAGTTTGAAACCATCGGAGGTCTCTGCCACTGCGGAAACGCGGGCGTAGGCGTCTGATTCGGGCTGCGCCAGTGTGTGGAACAGGCACAAGGAGGCGTTTCCGCCGCGCCCGACCCGTCCACGGAGCTGGTGCAGCTGGGAGACACCGAAGCTCTCGGATTCGCGCACCAGCATCACCGTCGCGTTGGGCACATCGACGCCGACTTCGATAACCGTGGTGGAGACGAGCACGTCGATGTCTCCCGCGGCGAAGTCCGACATGACGGCGTCCTTTTCCTCCGCCTTCATCCTGCCGTGGAGGATGCCGACCGATAGCCCCTGAAACTCCGTCTCCGCCAGTACTTCCCCGACCTCGATGACCCCGCCGTCACCCTCGATGCGCGGGCACACAACGTACGCTTGGCGTCCCTCGGCGACCTCCTCACGGATCTTCTCCCAAGCCCGCGCCACCCAGGAGCGGCGGAACTCCGGCACCACCGAGGACTGAATCGGCTTGCGCCCGCCCGGCAGCTCCTTGAGCGTTGAGACCTCGAGGTCGCCGAAAACGGTGATCGCAATGGTGCGGGGAATCGGCGTGGCCGTCATCACGAGCAGGTGGGGAACAGTATCGCCAGCCTTGGCCCGGAGCGAATCGCGCTGCTCCACACCGAAGCGGTGCTGCTCGTCAACGACGACGAAGCCCAAACGGAAAAACTCCACGCCCTCCTGGATCAACGCGTGGGTGCCGACGACGATGTCGGCCTCCCCGGAGACGATCTTGAGCAGCGTGTCCTGGCGCTGCGCCGTACTCATCGAACCCGTCAGCGCGACCACGCGCACGGGCACGCCGGCGCGCATGAGCGTCTCTGTCAGGGAGCGCGCGTGCTGCATGGCCAGCACTTCCGTCGGCGCCAGTAAAGCGCACTGCGCCCCGTTATCTACCGCTTGCAGCATGGCGAGAAGCGCCACGATGGTCTTGCCCGAGCCGACCTCGCCCTGCAGTAGCCTGCTCATCGGACGCGCCTGGGCGAGATCGTCCGAGATCTCGGTCAGCACCGCTCCCTGTCCCTTCGTCAGGGGAAAGGGAAGTCGGGCAAGCAACCCGTCCTGGTCGCGCCCCTCCACCCGCGGCAGCGGCCGGGCGGTGTCTTTGGCGGCGTCCGCGCGTCGCACCGCCATGATCAGCGCGATTCCCATCGCCTCGTCGTACTTCAACCGCTGGAGCGCAGCGGCCGGTCCTTCTTTCCCTGGCTCGTGGATCTCTCTGATGGCGCGGTCAAGCTCGACCATGCCGTCGGGGGTGGCGCCGAGCGGCTCGTCGACATGCGGCAGGGAGCGCAGAACGGCGTGGATCGCACCCATGATCGTCCAGGTGCTCAGCTTCGCTGTCGCTGGGTACAACGGCAACCATTCGCGTCCGGAGAGGATCTCTTCGAGTTCGCCGAAGTGGCCCAGTTGGCGCAGGGCACCGGTTGCTTTCGTGGGGCCGTCGAGAAGCACAAATGATGGGTGCTGGAGTTGAGGCGAGCCCCGAAACGAGGTGAGCTTTCCGGTGGCCATGACCCGCACGCCCTTCTTCAGCGCTCCCATGGCGTACGTCGAGTTGAAAAATGACGCGCCGATGCCGTGCGTGCCATCGGAGATGGTCACCTGGTAGATAATCCGGTCGGGCTTTTCGATCTTTTTGACGGCGGTGACGCAACCCACGATGGTGACGGTGTCACCTTCGATGGCGCCCTCGAAGGTGTTGCCGGATCCGTAGTGCAAGTAGCGGCGCGGGTAGTGGCTCAGCAGCTCCCCGCACGTGGATATGCCGAGGTGCTTCTCCAGCGCACGGGCCTGCTTCACCGGGATAACCAAGTTGAGCGGGCGCGTGTCCTGAAACCCGAGCATGGCGCTACTCCACCCCAATCTCCGCCACGGCTCCGAGGCCGTCTGCCGGATACGCCAACACATCGACGTCGAGCGCTGCGGCCAGCGGGTCTGCGTCGAAACGCGCGAACTCCTCGGGCGCGTACAGGATCGACACCTGTTCCCCGCCGTGCTCGAGCATGCGCCGGCAGGCGAACTCAACCCCTGCCAGCGGGTCGGTGGGAGCCAGGGAGATCTCGCCGTGCGCGACGACGATGAGGTCGCCCTTCGACACCGCGCCGCCTTGAACGAGGCCGGCGATCTCCGCGCGCTGCAGCGCAGCGGTGCGCATCTCACCTGCTGCCTCGGACATCGTGTACGCAACCGTGGATAGCGGCTGGTTCGCGTCGTGCACCGCGAGTGCCGCGATGCCCGAGACCAACCGGACTGTCGGAAGAACGGTCACCGTCTGACCAAATGCGCGCGCCGACTTCTCAATCGAGCTGATCCGGCGGCTGGTCAACAACCCATTGGGCAGGAGGATAACCTCGCGGGCCGACGACCGGCGGATAGTGGCGAGCACGTCAGCGACCACGTCGTCGCCCGGGGTGACGGTGACAGCGCCAGCCTCGGAATAGAGTGAGGCGAGCGAGCCCGGCGGGGTCACCGCGACGATGAGGCGCTCGGGGTTGGTCGCCTGCGGGGAAGCTGGCAGCACCTCGAGGCGCAGGTCGGTCACCGCACCCGCGGCAAACGCTGTCTCAATGACCGTGCCCGCCTCGAACGAGTGAATGTGCACCTTGCCGGAGGTCTCGCCGGCGCGGGCGATGACGAGGCAGTCGCCGAGTGCGGACAGTTCTTTTTCCAGGGCGTCGAGATCGCCCTCGAACCAGAACATGACCTCGAGCTCAGCCGGCTGCGCGTGCGAGGCGACCGCCGTGGTGGAACGCTGCCCCTGCGACGGCACTGTGCCCGGGCGGCGAGCGCCATCGATTTCATGCACGAGTGCCTCGAGGAGAATAACCAGTCCTGTGCCGCCGGCATCGACGACACCGGCTTCGCGCAGCACCTCCAGCTGCGAGGGCGTCGCCGCGAGCGCGGCACGCGCCGCGTCCAAGGCGGCGCCGGAGACGGCGGGCAGCGAGGAGTCGTGCTCGAGCTGTTCACGCGCTGCGACGGCGGCCGACCGCAGGACGGTCACCACCGTTCCCTCGACCGGCTCGGAGATGGCGCGGTCGACGAACTGGACTGCGGAGGACAAGGCGTCGGCCACGACGAGACCGTTTGTGACCTCGGCTTCGACCGTCTGCGCCACCGCGCGGATGACCTGGGAAAGAACAACGCCTGAGTTGCCGCGGGCACCGCGCATGCTGCCTACGGCGAGCGCTTGGGCCACCTCAGTGACGTCGGCACCTTCGGGGCACTTTTCCGCCTCGGCAACTGCCGAGGTCATGGTGTGCGCCATGTTCGAGCCCGTGTCGGCGTCGCGCACGGGGAAGACGTTGAGCTCGTTGATCTCCGCGCGGCGGCGCTCGAGTTCCGCTGCGGAACGCCGCGCCCAGGAAAGGAGTCGGGCGCCGTTCAGGACAGCGTGCTCAGCGTCATGGGCCATGGCTAAGGAGTCTACAACGACCAGTCGACAGGCTCCGCGCCTTGGTCTATCAACGCCTGGTTCGCCTTGGAAAACGGGCGCGAGCCGAAAAAGCCGCGGTGGGCCGACAGCGGCGAGGGGTGCGGGGACTCGATGCGCGGGGTCTCGCCCAGGAAGCGGGCTGCGGTCTGCGCGTCCCTGCCCCACAGGATGGCAACCAGTGGAGCGTCCCGTTCCACGAGCGCGCGGACCGCCTGCTCCGTGACGGCCTCCCACCCTTTACCGCGGTGGGATCCCGCCTGACCGGGCCGGACCGTGAGCACTCTGTTGAGCAACAACACGCCGTGGCGCGACCAGGCGCTGAGGTCGCCGTCGCTGCGCGGTGCGATGCCGAGGTCGTCGCGCAGCTCTGTGTAGATGTTGACCAGCGAGCGCGGCGGCGCGACACCGGGCTGGGTGGAAAACGCCAGGCCCATGGGGTGGCCCTGAGTGGGGTACGGGTCCTGGCCGAGGATGAGGACCTTAACCGAGTCGAAGGGGTCTGAGAACGCCCGCAGAATGTCGCCTCCGCGCGGCAGGTAGGACTCCTCCGACCTGAGGAAGTCACCCATCGCGTGGATGTGATCTTCGACGGGTGCGAGCGGGCGTTTCCACGATTCGTGCACGGGCAGATTCATCAGAAGGAGTCCCACCCTCCCGCGTGCACGGGCTCCTCGCCGCCAAGCGTGACGCCGGCGCCCTTTTTGACCTGCCCGATCGTGCGGAACCCGGCCGGGGCGTCACAGTCGATGGTGGCCAGCAGCGCGTGGTCCTCTCCCCCGCCAAGTACCCAGTCCCAAGGGTCGACGCCGAGGAATTCCCCGGCGGCGGTGAGGTTGTCGTCCGGCGCCAGCGCCTCGCGGTCGAGGACGATTTGCACTCCGGAGCGTTTCGCGATCAGCCCGGCGTCGCGGACGAGCCCGTCGGAGTTGTCGGTCATCGCGGTGGCCCCGGCCGCGCGCGCGACAAC
Organism: Corynebacterium sp. LK2510; assembly: GCF_040946405.1. Lineage (NCBI taxonomy): Bacteria > Bacillati > Actinomycetota > Actinomycetes > Mycobacteriales > Corynebacteriaceae > Corynebacterium > Corynebacterium sp. LK2510. The sequence goes on from NZ_JAYWLR010000013.1 coordinate 45,276, forward strand.
ACCGCGGCCCGGGGTCAAGCGCGGTGCCTGGTGGGCGTCGACAAGCTCGGCGAACTCGCCCGGAATCTGCCGTCCAGAGCGCAGCAGGTCAAGCCCAGCGGCCGAGTAGCCGATGCGGCCGTGGGCGACAAGGTTTTGCCCCGCGCGTGCGCGGTCGAGTGTGAGCGGCTGGAGGTTTCCCCCGAGCCAGCCGACCGCGGAAATCGAGATCACGAGCTCGGAGCCGGAGGTGACGTCGCCACCAACAAGTTCGGCGGCGTACTCCTCGACCATCGAGTTGATCCCCTCGGCGAGCTTCTCGACGACCGCCAGCGGCAGCGTCGGCGGCGCCGACAGCGCGAGCAGCACCGCCACCGGCCGCGCCCCCATGGCCTCGATATCGGCGAAGTTCTGCAACACCGCCTTGCGTCCGAGCTGCTCGGGCGTGGTGTACTCGGGCAGGAAGTGGCGCCCGTGGACGAGCATGTCCGTGGCGGCCACCATCCGCGAGTTGGGGGCGGCCGGGCGCAGCACTGCGGCATCGTCGCCGTTGAGGGAGGACGGCGCCGCGTTGACGATCGCGCGGATCACCTGCTGCTCGCCGACCTCGCCGAGGGTGGGCCCATCGGTGGGGAATCCGGTGCGAATCACGTGGATACACGCCCTTTCAGTAGGCTTTTGCGACATGACTGAGGTCTCTGAGGTCCCTGCCGGAAACGAACCCCACGTGGTTCAATTTAATCGCACCGCGATGTGGGTGAGCCTTGCGCTGGCGCTCGCGCTGGTCGCGGCGGTGCTCGGGGGCGCGAAGGTCTTTTTCGACCGCGTCGCCCGCCAGCCGGTGCCGCTGGCCACACTGCCGTCGCCGATGGCAGACTCCGCCGAGTGCGCCGCGCTGCTCGGCGCGCTGCCCGAGCGTCTGGCCGGGCACGCGCGCGCCGAGCTCGCCGATCCGGCACCGGCGGGCGCGGCGGCGTGGCAGTCCTCCTCCACCGAGCGCATCACCCTGCGCTGCGGGGTCGACGCACCGTTGCAGTACAACGAGTACACCCCCACCTTCGAGGCAGCCGGAGCGCGGTGGATGCGCATCGACGACTCCACGCCCGGATCCACGATGTCGACCTGGTACACGATCGACCGCGCACCGGTCGTGGCCGTTACCTCAGACGACGCCGCGGTGGGCGGGCGCGAGTTCGCCCACGACCTGGGCAGCCTGCCCGTCGGGGACCTGCCACAGGAGGAGGTTCCGCCCGCACCGGCACCTTTGAGCGAGCTTGCCGCCGGGCCGCGCGCCGGCTGCGACGCGCTCATGTCTGAGCTGCCGGTCAACATCGCGGAAGGCTTTTCGCCTATCGACGCCGCCGAGCCGCTCACGGCGGTTTGGGTCAAAGAAGGCAAAGAGCCGATCGTGGTGCGCTGCGGGGTCGCCGATCCGGAGAACTACGAGGCGGGCATCCAGCTCTACCAGATCAACGAGGTGACCTGGTTCGAGGACACCACGCTGGCCAACGGGACGACGTCGTCGACGTGGTTCGCGCTCGGCCGCGACGCGGTGGTCGCGGCGAGCCTGCCGCAGGCCGAAGGCAACGAGGCCGTGACCGCGCTGTCCGAGGCTATCGCTCGGAGTGTCCCAGAGAGGTCGTAATGAGGGCGTCGAGAAGCTGGCCGTAGGTCAGCCCGGATGCCTGCCACATCTGCGGGTACATCGAGATCGGGGTGAACCCGGGCATCGTGTTGATCTCGTTGAGCACGGGACCGTTTTCGGTGACGAAGAAGTCCACGCGTGCCAGGCCCTTGCAGTTCAGGCCGCGGAACGTGCGCACGGCAAGGCTGCGCAGCTCATCGATCGTCGCCTCATCGTAGGGTGCCGGGATCGTCGCGGTAACGCCGTCTTCGAGGTACTTCGTTTCGAAGCCGTAGAAGCCCTCAGCACCGTCGTCAGTGCCGTTGAGCTTTGCCGGGACCGACGCGACGACGCTGCCGTCTGGGTACTCGAGCACGCCGACCTCGACCTCGTCGCCGATGACTTCGGCCTCGACGACAACCTTGTTGTCCGTCTCGAACGCCGTCGCGAGCGCAGCATCGATCTCGTCCCAGGTGGTGACCTTGGACACGCCAATCGACGACCCACCGCTAGCGGGCTTCACAAAGACGGGCAGACCGAGGTACTCACGCTGCTCTGCGCTCAGTCCGGAGTTGTTCTCGAGCACGACCTCGCGGGTCACGTTAAGGCCCGCCTGCACGGCGAGCTTTTTGGTGTACTCCTTGTCGATCGAGCACGCCGACGCCATCACGCCAGGGCCGACGTACGGGATGCCGGAGAGTTCAAACATGCCCTGGATCGTGCCGTCCTCGCCGTACTTGCCGTGGAGCACGGGGAAGACGACGTCGACGGTGGCGATGGACTCACCCGTAAATGCGTCGACAAACTCGCCGCGGCGGGCGGGATTGAGGCTCAGCGCAATCTCGCGGCCCTCGCGCACCTCGGGCAAGGTGGCGCTGGCGATCGGGTCGATCTCCCCGACTACCCAGGCACCCTCGCGGGTGATGCCGACGGGGAAGATCTCGTAACGCTCCCGGTCGAGCTCCGCCATGATCGAGCCCGCGGAGATGCAGGAGATGGAGTGCTCGGTGGATTGGCCTCCGTAGATGACAGCTATGCGAATCACGCGGACGATCCTACCGTTGAGGCGTTCCTACTCCGACTTCCGGGATCGCCCCATCAGAGCGCGGGTGGTCTCGGCGACGGACTGGCCCTCGTGGCAGACCGAGAACACCGACTGGGTAATCGGCATGTCGACGCCGTGGATGTGGGCCAGCTGGTGGATGCTCTGAGAGGAAATCACGCCCTCGGCAACCTGCCCCTTGGTCGCCCACTTCGCCTCCTCGACGCTTGCTCCCGCGCCAAGGGCAGCTCCGAACGTGCGGTTGCGCGACAGCGGCGAGGCACACGTTGCCACGAGGTCGCCCATCCCGGCGAGCCCCGAGAAGGTCCGCGGGTCCGCCCCGAGTTCCGTGCCGAGTCGGGTGATCTCCGCCAGGCCTCGCGTGATGAGCGTGGCCAGGGTGTTTTCTCCGAGCCCCTGTCCGGCGGCCATGCCGCAGGCTAGGGCGATGACGTTCTTGCAGGCGCCGCCGATCTCGCAGCCGATGACATCGGTGTTGGTGTACGGGCGCAGGTAGGTTGTCGCGCAGGCGGCCTGGACGAGCTTTGCGCGGTTGAGGTCGGTGCACGCGATGACGGTGGCGGCGGGCTGCTCGAGTGCGATCTCACGCGCGAGGTTCGGCCCCGACAGCACCGCGATCCGGTCCGTCGCCGCGCCGGTGACTTCGGCGATGATTTCGGTCATGCGCATGTACGTGCCGGTCTCGATGCCCTTCGAAATCGACAGCAGGGTCGCATCCGGCGGCAGCAGGGGCGTCCACGCCGCGACGTTGTCGCGCATCGTTTGGCTGGGCACCGCGAAGACCACGATGTCGGCCCCGTTTAGCGCCGCAGCATCGTCCGAGGTGGCCCAGATGGCCTCGGGCAGAGCAATGCCTGGCAGGTAGTCGGGGTTTACCCGAGTCTCAGTAATCGTACGGGCCAGCTCCTCGCGGCGCGCCCACAGCGCGACCGAGTTGCCGCCGTCGGCGAACACCTTGGCCAGGGTCGTCCCCCACGATCCGGCTCCCATGACCGCAACGTTGACCATCCTTCGGCTCCTTTCCCCGGGGCTGAACATGCGCCGAACGCGCCGCAGTCTGAACACAACCAGCTTAGAACAGCTCGCACGTGTGCCCGAAGTAGGTAACAATGTTTGCATGGCTTCTGACTCACGGGCATCCCAGTCACACCGCAACGCGACGTCGTCGCCGCCAACCGGTTCCACACCGCATGAGCAGGACAAGGACGCCCATGGCGAGATGTTTCTCACCGGGCGCCACCAGGAGATTCCGCGACGGCCGGACAAGGAGTTCAAAAGGACGACGCTGGCTGCCGGCGCTGTCCTGTGGCGCGGTGAGCTGAGAGAGGACGGCGACACCTCGGCCATCGAGGTCGCCTGCATTCACCGCCCGCATTACGACGACTGGTCCCTGGCCAAGGGCAAGGTCGACCCGGGCGAATCTCTTGTCGCCACCGCTGTGCGCGAAATCGAGGAGGAGACAGGATACCGGATCCGACTGGGCAAGCACCTGGGCAAGACGGTCTATCCGGTGAAGAACACCACGAAGGTCGTCTACTACTGGACAGGTGAGGTGATCGGCGGAGAGTTCGTGCCCAACAACGAGGTCGACGAGATCCGCTGGTTGTCTGTGGAGGACGCCTGCGAGCTCGTCTCCTATGACCTTGACCGCCAAGTGCTGGAGAAGGCTCGCAAGCGCTTCGGTCTCCCCTCGGATACCCGCCTTTTGTACGTGCGCCACGCCCGAGCCCACGACCGCGAAAAATGGGCGGGCGATGACAACCTGCGCCCGCTGGACAAGAAGGGCCGGCGGCAGTCGGAGATGCTGGTGCCGCTCCTCGCGCCCTTCGAGCCGACCCGCATTTACTCGGCTCTCCCCGACCGGTGCCAGGCCACGGTCGCCCCGCTCGCGGACGAGCTTGGGATCGACGTCGAGGTCGACGTTCGCTTTGGCGACGCCGGATGGGAAGAAAGCCAGGTCGAGGCGCAAAAGGCGTTCATGGAGGTCGTCGCACAGGGCGGCACGAGCGTCATCTGCGCGCAAGGCACCGTCATGCCCCAGATGATCGCGTGGCTTTCCTCGTGGGGCAGGTTGCCCATCGACACCGACATTTCCGTAAAGAAGGGCGGCGTGTGGGTGCTGTCCTTCCGCAACGGCGAGCTCAACGGCGCCGACTACATGCCGTCGCCGCTGCCCGTGCGCTAGCTCCGTCAGATCGGCAGTCCCCTTGCGGCTGGCAGCACCGCGTTGCGGAGTGCGCCTACACGCTCGGTTTGAATGCTGGGCGGGAGGCCTCGAAGCTTTCGATCGCGGAGACGTCGCGAAGCGTCAGCCCGACATCGTCGAGGCCTTCCATGAGCCGCCACCGCGTGTAGTCGTCCACCTCGAATGTGTAGGTGCTTTCGCCGACGGTGACCGTGCGGTCCTCCAAAGACACCGTGACCTCGCACCCCGGGTTGGCCTCGAGCTGCTTGAGGATCAGGTTGATGTCGGACTCGGTCATGACGCCTGCGAGCAGGCCGGCCTTGCCCGCGTTGCCGCGGAAAATGTCGGCGAAGCGGGGGCTGAACACGGCACGGAAGCCGTAGTCACCCAGCGCCCACACGGCGTGTTCGCGCGAGGAGCCGGTGCCGAAATCAGGGCCGGCGAAGAGGACGGAACCGTTGGCGTACTCCTCCCGGTTGAGCACGAAGTTCGGCTCGTTCTCCCTCCAGTTGGAAAACAGTCCGTCCTCGAAGCCGGTGCGCGTGACGCGCTTGAGGTAGCGCGCGGGGATGATTTGGTCGGTATCCACGTTCGAGCGGTTCAGCGGAACGGCGACCCCGGTGTGGGTGGTGAACTTCTCCATGGTTTCCTCCGGTTGTTTCCTTCAGCGTTGCGGAGCGCGGTTACAGGTCTGCCGGGCTAGCCAGGCGGCCGACGACAGCGGTAGCTGCGGCGACGAGCGGGGAGACGAGGTGGGTGCGCCCGCCCGGGCCCTGCCGGCCCTCGAAGTTGCGGTTCGAGGTCGATGCGCAGCGCTCCCCGGGGCTGAGCTGGTCGGGGTTCATGCCCAGACACATCGAGCAGCCCGCGGTGCGCCACTGTGCTCCGAAGTCAGTGAAAATCTGGTGCAGCCCCTCGGACTCGGCCTGCTGCTTGACCATCGTCGACGACGGGACCACGAGCATCCGGGTGCCCTCAGCAATTCGGCGGCCCTTGACAACCTCGGCTGCCGCGCGCAGGTCCTCGATGCGCGCGTTGGTGCACGAACCCAGGAAAACGGTGTCGATGGCGATATCGCGCAGCGGGGTGCCCGGGGTCAGGTCCATGTAGCGCAGCGCCTTCTCGGCGGCGTGCTTGGCGGTGTCGTCGCCGAACTCCTCCGGGTCGGGAACGCTAGCGGACAGCGGTGCACCCTGGCCGGGGTTGGTGCCCCAAGTGACGAAGGGCGTCAGCGCGCTGCCGTCGATGTCGACGACGGTGTCGAACCTCGCGCCCTCATCCGTCGGCAGGGTCTTCCAGTACTCCACGGCCGCGTCCCAGTCCTCACCGGTGGGCGCGTACTCGCGGCCCTTGACGTAGTCGAAGGTGGTCTCGTCGGGGGCGACCATACCCGCACGGGCGCCCGCTTCGATGGACATGTTGCAGATGGTCATCCGCGCCTCCATCGACAGCTTCTCTATGGCCTCGCCACGGTATTCAATAATGTGGCCTTGACCGCCGTTGGTGCCGATCTTGGCGATGATCGCCAGGATCAGGTCCTTTGCGCTGACGCCCTCGGCAAGTTCCCCGCTAACGTTGACCGCCATCGTCTTGAACGGGGCCAGCGACAGGGTTTGCGTGGCCATGACGTGCTCGACCTCAGAGGTGCCGATGCCCATCGCGATGGAACCGAACGCACCGTGGGTGGAGGTGTGCGAGTCGCCGCACACGATGGTCATTCCGGGCTGGGTGATGCCCAGCTGGGGGCCGACCGTGTGCACGATGCCCTGCTTGACGTCGCCCATCGGGTGGAGAGTGATGCCGAACTCGGCGCAGTTTGTGCGCAGCGTCTCCACCTGCACCCGCGAGGTCGGCTCAGCGATCTCGAGCAGGTTGCCGGAGGAGATTCCGAGGGTGGGCACGTTGTGGTCCTCGGTGGCCAGGTGCAGCTCCGGGTGGCGCACCGTGCGCCCGCTTAGACGCAGGCCGTCGAATGCCTGGGGTGAGGTAACCTCGTGGAGGAGCTGGAAATCGATGTAGATGAGGTCCGGGTCACCGTTTTTACCTTTGGTGACTACGTGATCGCGCCACACCTTCTCCGCGAGTGTCATGGGGGTGTCGCTCATGTTCTCCTCCTTACTGCACATTCTCATTATGCGAGATGCTACTATCCGTAGTGTGAGACAGTATACAGAAGATTCCGGGATCAAAGTTCTCGATCGCGCAGTCGCTATTATGCGTTCGGTGTCCACAGGCGAAAAGAGCCTCGCCGCACTCAGCGCCGACACCGGTCTTCCCCGTGCGACAACCCACCGGATCGCCACGGCACTCGAGGTGCACCACATCCTCGCCCGCACGCCCGGCGGTTCCTGGATCATCGGGCCCGCACTCGCCAGCTACGGCACGGGGACGTCGCCGCGGCTGCTTTCCGCCGCCGCCCCCATCATGCGTGACCTGGTCTCCACCACCGGCGAGTCGGTGCAGCTCTACCAGCTCACCGGCACCACGCGCACGTGCATCGCCGCGGAGGAACCCTCCAGCGGCCTGACCTATACGGTCCCCGTCGGCTCGCAGCTCTCCCTCAGCGCCGGGTCCGCGGCCCGCGTGTACGCCGCCTTCGGGCTTATCGACGCCCACCCCTTCCCGCCCCAGGAACTCGAGTCCGTGCGCGCGAGCGGACTGGCGGAGTCGGTGGCAGAGCGCGAGGTGGGCTTGGCCAGCGTATCCACTCCGATCCGAGATTCGACGGACACGGTGGTGGCGGTGCTGTCCATTTCCGGACCCGTGGAGCGGCTCAGCCCCAGCCCCATCGCGAAATGGGGCAGCGAACTCACCGCCGCCGCAGCCGCGCTCGACGCCGCACTGTAGCTGGGTATCTCGCTTCTCCCCGAATCACCGCCGCCGGGAATCACTGCCTAGGTGTGGACTGCCAGGTGTCGATGGCGTCGCGCTGACGCTTTGGCCACACCACGTTGGCCGCCAGCGGGATCTGGTGCGACGCCGACTCCAGAATGTGCATGAAGTACCCGGCAGTGTTCGGAATCGCGACGATGTCGCCCGCGCGCACCCCGCGGGGGAAGCGCACCTTGCGACGCAAAATGAGCTCGTCCTCGATGCAGTAGGCACCGACGAGGAACGCTTCGACCTCCTCGCCTTCGCCGCCTGCCCCAGCGTGCTGCACCACAAGTGGGTCGACAAGGTAGTCGTCGGAGGTGGTGCGGCACTGGGTCCGGTTCATGTGCAGCCCTACCAGAGGCAGGCCGTCGCTGCGGGTTTTGACGAAGGCGACCTGGGCGAGGATGAGCCCGCAGCCGTCGAGAAGCGAGCGCCCCGGCTCGAGGTGGAGGCGAAGACCGCGGCTGGTGAGGCCTTCGGCGATGCCGTCGACAAGCACCTGCGTCAGCCACGGCCCGCGCGTCGGGTCCTGCCAGTAGGGGTACGTGGTGCGCAGCGGGTCCGCCTTCCAGGTGAACGCGTCGGCGTAACCGTCGCGCTGCGCCTCGATCGCCTCCTGGTAGGCGTGCCACTGCTCCTCGTGGGCAAGGTAGCTCATGGGCACTCCCCCGCCGAGGTCGATGAACTCCGGGGCGTGGCCGTGCTCGCGCAGTGCGTCGATAAGCCCGAAGCACTCGCGAAGTGCGGCACTGCGCTCCGCCGCCGCGTAGCCGTGCAGGTGGACGTGGACACCGACGACGCGGACGTTGTCCAGTGGGCGTTCGAGGTGGCGCACCCAGTTCGGCGCGAGCTCGCCGAAGCGGGTAGGCATCATCGATTCCGGATCCGGGGCGAGCCGTGGTGCCACCAGTGCAACCGTGTCGCCGGCGAGCGAGTGGATGCGGTCGTACTCGTCAAGGTTGTCCGCAGAGATGACCACGCCGTTGTCGATGGCCAGGCGCAGCAGCGCATCGGTCTTGATCGCGGCCGACAAGATGATGCGCTCGCCCGCCACGCCGCGCTCGAGAACCTGGCGCAGCTCGTTCTCGCTGGCCACGTCGACGCCATGGCCGGCATCGCGCACCGCGTCGACGAAGGCGAGGGCCTTGTTTGCCTTTCGTGCGTAGAACACTTTCAGCTCAACGCCGCTCTGTGCGGCCGCGTCGACGAGTTCCTCGACGTTGCGCAGCATCGGGGCGGGATTGAGGACGTTGACAGGGCTGGCGAAGTCGTTGATCAGCCCCTGGCAGGTGTCCGCATTCTCCACGAGCTGCTCGGCCCACGGCTCCAGGCGCGCCTCCAACGGCGGCATGCCGTGGACGCGGTCCGGGTCTTCCATTGCGGCACGGGTCACCCGGCGCGCCCACGCCGGGATGACCTCGTGGTCGCAGCGGCGCAGCGTATCGTGGCCCAGGATCCAGCCCTCGCTCATCCGACCGGCGGCGCTGAGGTGCTCCTGGCCGACGAGCCGGCCGTCGCGCTCGACCTTGATCGAATCTGTTTCCTCGTGAACCTGTGCGATACCCTCTTCCGCCAGCGCTCCGGCGAGCGAGCCGGGTGTCGCCCCGGGCGGGGCGTTTACGGCGTCGATGACGACGTTGGCGCCGACCTCGCGCGCAAGCTCCCCGAGGTCCTCCGTGCCGCGTGCGAGAAGGTCGACGCGGATACGGCCTGCGTCGATGAGTTCGAGGACCTCAGCTGCCGTCACCGGCGGCGGGCCGAAGGCGACGCGCTCGAGAGTGCTAGTGAGATTGCCGAAGCGCTCGCCGCCCAGGGTGTCGCGCCCGCCGAAGGATGCACGAGCGATGATCGCGTCGTAGGCGGTGCGGAAGGCGTAGCCCACCGCAGCCGCGGGCGTCCACGGGTGCTCGCCCACTGCCACCTGGTAGGAGCGGCGCAGGTCCTCGACCGGGTCTGTGGCGTCGCTGCCGTCGAGCACGGCGCGGATCGATTCCGCATCACCCTGGCCTCCTGTGACCGCGAGAACCTCCTGCGCAAGCGTTTCCACGGCGCCGACGAGATCGTCGAACCCCGCCGCCGCACGGATCGCTTCATTAGCGCGCCATAACGCCGGGCGAAGCCTGCGCTCCTGCTCGTCGTCGAGGTAAGTCTTGACGTCCATGAGCCGCCCGCCGCGGGTGACGGGATAGAACACCTTCGCCTGCGCATAGCGCACGACGTCGATGAACGTCAGGGCTGCGCCGCGAACGATTGCGGTGTCGTCCTCGCCCAGCGTGGCCAACTCGTGTGCTGCGAAGGCGGGAATCACTCTGTCCACGCCGTCGATGTCCGTACCCGCGAGAGCGCCGGGCCAGCTGTCGGCGTGGCCAGTGGTGACGAGCACCTCGCTGTAGAGGGTGTCCTCGACCTCCACCGCATCGCCGCGGGGTGCGAGATGCTCCACACGCTTCTCGACGATCTCCAGTGAGCACCCCGCCGGCACGTGCTCGGCGAGCGCTGCCCACGACGCGGTCAGAAACCGCCCGACCTCGCGGCGCGGCGGGAAGGTGTCGTCGCTACCGCGCCATTCGTTGAAGGAACCCAGCTGCGTCTCGACGATGTCGGAGGGAACGTTGAGCAGCCATTTCTCAGGCACGTCGTGCTGGTAGGCCCCGGGTCCGCTGGCGGTGCGCAGCGGACCGTCGTTGTAGACCGACAGCTCGATGCGCGCGCCGCGCTCGCGTGCCCGTCCGAGCACTTCCTCCGCCGCCCACAGCCCGCGTGGGCCGGCACCGATAATGGCCACCTTCATTTACTTCACGTTCCTTTCGACCCATTCGTCGTTGTACACCGTGTCCAGGTAGGCGCGGCCGTCATCGTGGAACACCGCGACAATCTCGGCACCCGGGTCATCGCGCACGACCTGGGCTGCGGCGGCGCACACCGCACCGCCCGACGCGCCGGGCATGAACCCGGTAGTGCGCGCCACCCGGCGCGCGGCCGCCACCGCATCACCTGCGGTGACGCGAATGATCTGGTCGGGCGTTGTTTCCTCCGACAGGGCGGTGACGATACCTGCGCCGTACCCCGGCAGGATCCGCTCGCCGCGGGCCCCGCCGAATAGAACCGAGCCATGCGCATCGACCGCGATCACCTTGGTGGGCAGGGAGTTGACGTTGATGTAGCGGGCGCAGCCGCCGACGGTGCCGGTGGTACTCACCGCGACCAGGAGGTAGTCGGGGGCGTGTCCGAGCTGCTCGACTATCTCCGGCATCATGCCCTCGCTGTGGGCGTCAAACGCCGCGCGGTTGGAGTATTGGTCCAGGTTGACCGCACCGAGCTCGTCCACAAGCTCGGCGACGAGAGCGCGGCGGGCTGTGAGCCAGTCCCCTGTCTCCGGATCCGGTGCCTCAACGGGGTGGATGTGCCCGCCCAGGGCGCGAATGTGGGCAAGCGTGGACTGGTTGGTGCGTGGGTCAACTACACAGTGGAACTCCCAGCCACCGATGATTGCCTCGCGCGCCAACGCCACGCCCAGGTTCCCGGAGCTGGACTCGACGATCACGGAACCTGGCTTCAACACGCCTTTGTCTACCGCGTCCGCTACCAGCGCGCGCGCCGTACGATCCTTTGCGCTGCCGCCCGGATTAAAGGACTCGAGTTTCGCCCACGCGCGGGCTTCGGGGTCATCCGCGAGGTCGGGGAGAAAAACGAGGGGGGTTCTCCCGATGACGGACAGGAGGCCGTTATTGCGTGGAGAAAGCATAAGGGCAATTCTATCTGTTCAACACATCTGTCCGCTGCCGATGCTAGGCACCGTTGGCTACGTCACCGAGCGCGATGGTGCCGCGCACGCGCACGTCGACTCCCCCGCCGATCCAGATGTCGTCGCTGTCGTCGCACACCTCGATTCGCCCAGCGCGGCCGAGCTGCAACCCCTGCGCAACTGAGTAAGTGCGCGGCGCGCGGCCGGTCTCGCGCATCCACTGCGCGACAGCGCCGTTGAGGCTTCCGGTGACGGGGTCTTCCCGCCCGTTGGAGAACGCGCGCACCTCATAGAGGGTATCCGTCTTTCCGGTAAAGGCCGCAAACCCGACTTTGACCGTCTCGCGCGGCAGCTCGAGCGCGTGCAAAGTTTCGACGCTGCCAAGCTCGACCGCGGTCCACCCCGGACCGTTGTCAGCCCACACTGCGTGGACCACCTCACCGCGCTCGAGATCGAAAGCGGCGCAGATGGAGGCGATCTCGTCCTCACTGAGCTCACCTGTACGTACCCGCGGTGGAGTGGCGAAAGACAGCGTCTGCCCGCTGAGCCGCACCGGGACCAATCCGGCACCGCACTCTTGCTTGATGGTCTGGTCCGCGCTTTCCGTTTCGGAGAGCTCTAGCCACGCCTTCGCCGTACCGAGGGTGGGGTGGCCGGCGAAGGGGAACTCCTGGCTGGTGCTGAAAATACGCACGCGGTAATCGGCTCCTGGCTCTCGCGGCGGAAGCAGAAACGTGGTCTCGGAGTAGTTCAGCCACGCCGCGATGCGCTGCATGGCCTCGCCGCCGATTTCTGCCAGCTCTTCCCCTCCCGCGATAACAGCGACCGGGTTGCCGGTAAACGCACCGGAGGAAAACACGTCGATTTCGAGGATGTCGCACTGCACGGTGTCCAGCCTACGGATCATGCCGCAGCAGACGCGCCGGAAAGCGTACAGTCGCGTCCACACGCCCCGTGTGATCCCCCGCTCGCTTCCTGTCCCCTCATATCCCGCAAACGACTTCGACCATCGAAAAGGAGACACTCGTGACAACCACACAGCAATGGGTCCTGACCTCCCGGCCGAACGGAGTACCCACTCAGGACAACTTCCGCCTCGAATCGGTGGACCTGGCGGATCTAGCAGAAGGCCAGATCCTCGTTGCTAATACTCATCTGAGCGTCGACCCATACATGCGGGGCCGAATGAACGACACCGAGTCGTACATCCCGCCGTTCCGCATCGACGAACCTCTCACAGGAACCGCGATAGGCACCGTCGTGGAGACCCGCTCCTCCGCGTTTGCTGTTGGTGACACCGTCCGACACTTCCAGGGATGGCGCACCCGAGCCGTGCTCAAAGAGGCTGAGGCGGAAAGAATCGACACCGACGCCGCACCGGCCGAAGCGTACCTGGGCATCCTCGGCGTGACCGGGCTCACCGCCTACGTGGGGTTGACGGCCGTGGGTGAGATCAAGGAGGGCGACGTCGTCTTCATTTCGGGCGCGGCCGGCGCGGTCGGTTCCGCCGCCGGGCAGATCGCCAAGCAGCTCGGCGCGTCCCGGGTGATCGGCTCCGCTGGGTCCCGGGAGAAGATCGACTACGTCGAGGGCCTCGGTTTCGACGCAGCGTTCAATTACAAGGACGGGGACGTCACCGGCCAGCTCGGCGAGGCCGCGCCCGACGGCGTCGACCTCTACTTCGACAACGTCGGAGGCGACCACCTAGAGGCTGCCCTTGACCACATCAACCTGTTCGGGCGCATCGCCATGTGCGGCGCCATCGCGCAGTACAACTCCTCCGAGCCGACCCCCGGGCCGCGCAACCTCGGCAACGCCATCGGCAAATGCGCAACCCTGCGCGGATTCACCGTCGGCCAGTACAACCACCTCGCCGCTGAGTTCCAGGAGAAGATCGCGCCGCTTGTCCTCGACGGCTCCATCACCTACGACACCACCACCCGCGACGGCATCGAGTCGGCGCCCGGGGCGTTCCTCGAGCTTTTCGAGGGAGCCAACACCGGCAAAATGATCGTCACCCTGTAAGAGATTTCCATGACACGCGTACTTTTTGTTCTTTCGGCCGCCGACCACTGGACGCTTAACGACGGCACCCGGCACCCCACGGGCTTCTGGGCCGAGGAGTTCGCCACCCCCTACCGCATCTTCTCCGAGGCGGGCTGGGACCTGACGGTGGCGACCCCGGGCGGCGAGCCCGCGGTCGTCGACAAGGTGAGCCTTGCGGACGGTGCCGGCGAACCTGAGACCCTTGAGGCGGTGAAACGCACCCTCGACGAGCTGGCTCAGGTGCTCGAGTCCCCCGAGTCGCTGGAGTCCGTCAACGCCGCCGACTTCGACCTGGTCTTCTACCCGGGTGGCCACGGCCCGATGGAGGATCTTGCCACCGACACGACATCCGCGGCGATCCTGGAGCAGCGCCTCCAGGCAGACGCTCCCCTGGCCCTGCTCTGCCACGCCCCGGCCGCCGTGCTGGCGACCGCCGACACCGAGGGCACATCGCCCTTCGTCGGGCGCGCGATGACGGGCTTCACCAACGAGGAGGAGCGCGCCGGCGGCCTGGCGGAGAAGGCCCCGTGGCTGTTGGAAGACCGGCTCATTGAGCTCGGCGTCGACTTCACCAAGGCGGACGAGCCGTTCGCCCCGCGCGTGGTTGTCGACGGCACCCTCTACACGGGCCAGAACCCGGCCTCTTCCGCGGAGCTCGCCACCCGCCTCGTGGAGGACCTCATGGCATAAACAGTGTCCTGCCGGAATAGAAGCTCCCGGCTCGGCGATCCGGGGCTAAGGGCCAAGAAGTGTATCCGCTTCCGCCGGATAACCACTGCTCAGACCATGCAAATCGGGCCTATATACGCCTCGCATGCTCATACCTGCCCCAAAACACGCCCAATCCACCGGATTGGCGCCCTCACGTGCTAGCGCAGTCGTGCTGTGCTTCCCGATGAAACGCAAGAGACCACGATGCCAAGCGTGTGCAGAGCTGCTTAGGACAAATCGCGCGACAAACGGCTTGCCGCCAACGCTTTACCTGCGGCCGCTCCACAATACGCACCTGCCCAAACCCCGCTCTCAGCCGCGAATCTGCAGCCACTCACTCACACGTCACCTGCGCAGCCCCCTGCCTAAGACGGCATGGAAACGAAAGAACCCGCTGAAATAACGGGCAAATATCCGGCCAGCGACACGCCGACCGGACACACATTTTGCACCTTAACCCCCCGATCAACCCACAGAAGACGCAAAACAAACGAGGCAGCCAGTGGAAATCCACTGACTGCCTCGCTCAAACTCACCCGTGGCGTGCAACCACGAAATGGTACCCCGTACGGGATTTGAACCCGTGTTACCGCCGTGAGAGGGCGACGTCCTAGGCCGCTAGACGAACGGGGCGCGTTCGCTTGGTGTTTGCGACTCGTTAAACTTAAAGCACCACGGTGAGATTCAACAAATCGCCAGCTCAAACGCCCACCTCGGCACTAGTCGGTACCTACTCAACCCCAATTGCGGGTCCAATGGTGCGCCAGCTGGTGCGCATCTCGAGCTCGAACAATCCCCACGTGTGCGTGCCCTCGGGAACCTCGAACCAGTCGACGTCGACGCCCGCATTGCGTGCCTCGTTGGCGAAGTGCGCCGAGCACGCGTATGCCCCGCCCTCCATCAGCATCGGAAACCCGAGTCGTTTCACCCGTGAGGATAGGTCCGTGCCGCCGTCGATCTCGCCGGGCACGCCCATCGACGCGCTGACGAAAACAGCGGTGTTTTCCAGCGCGTCGAGGTTGAGCACCGGTGAGTGCGCCACCCATGCCTCATCGCCGGGTAGGCCCCACATGTTGACCGGGTTGCCCTCATTCATAAGCACGGCCGAGGACGTCCACGCCCCGCCGATGAGACCCGTCGTGGCTGGGCAGCCGGAGTAGGACCCGGCGGCGGCGAAGCGCTCGGGGTCGAAACCGGCCATGGAAATGGCCGGCCCGCCCGACATGGAGATTCCCGCGATCGCGTCGCGGCCGGTGCCGTTAAAGTGGGCGTCGATAAGCGGTGGAAGCTCTTTGGTCATGTAGGTCAGCCACTTGTTCGCACCCGTGGTGGGGTCCGTGGAGTACCAGTCGGCCTGCATCGAGGAGACCGAGCCCTTCGGCGTGACGACGTTGACATGCTTGTCCGCGAAGAACTCCTCGTAGTCGGTATTGCCGTGCCAGCTAAACCCATCCGCAGCCCCGTCGGCGCCGAGCATGAGGTAAAACGTCGGGCGCGGCTCGGTGTTGTCAACCCCGCCCGGCAGGAGGATGTCGTTTTTCACCTCGCGCTGCATCGACGGCGAGTAGACGGTCAGCTCGTAGCGGTCGTCGACCATGTGCTCGAGGCTGACAAACTCGGCAGGCGGCGCGTCAGGGTCCGGGAAGGTAGCGGTGGCATCGGTGATCGCAGAACTCAAGGCACTGCCCGTCGATCCCACCCCTTGGTAGAGCGCGGTGCCGAAGAGACTGCGGCCAAGGATCGCGAGGAGCAGCGAGGGCACCGCAAGCATGGGCACCTGCGACAGCAGGCTTGACGACGCCAACGGCACGCTGAGCAAATCAAAAACGGTGGACCCGGTGTAGCTCGGCAGACCGGTAATGACCGAGGACAGCGGGTTGACCGACGACAGGGTGTACTCCAGCGGCGGCAGAGCCTGCGCCTGGGTGGGCGGGGCTGCTGTGGTGGTGACGATGGCCGCCGCGAGAAGGACTCCGACCGGAGTGGATGTGATTTTCATTCCGCTTACGCTACCCGTGCTCGCGCTCCGTTACAGAAAAACGAACCCGATAAGCGCCGCGCCTATGACCACCGCCCAGGCAGGCAGTCGCCACGCTTGAAGAGCCGTGAAGGCCACGATAGAGAGCGCCATGGTCGCAGGTCCCGTGATTCCTGCGGTAAACACCGGGGTGTAGAGCGCCGCGCCGAGGATGCCGACCACGGCAGCGTTGGCCCCGGCTAGGACCGCCGCGGCAAACAGGTGGCGGCGCAGGCTGTCCCAAAACGGCATCACTCCGACGACAAGCAGCGCCGCGGGCAGGAAGATCGCCACCGTTGCGACGAGCGCGCCCCACCACCAACTGGTCCCCTGCGCGCTGGCGCCAAGGAAGGAGGCGAAGGTAAACAGCGGCCCCGGCACCGCCTGGGCGGCACCGTATCCGGCCAAGAAAGTGCTGTGGTCCACGATGCCCGCGGGTACCGTGGCTTGTTCCAGGAGCGGCAGCACGACGTGGCCGCCGCCGAAGACGAGGGCGCCGGCGCGGAAGAACGAGTCGAAAAGGTGCGCCGCCGTGGACCCCGTGGCGCTAGAGAGGACCGGCAAGGCGACAAGGAGGACGGCGAAGAGCACGAGCGACGCGAGGGCAACGGCCTTCGAAGTAGGGCGCGAGGAATGCGCTGAATCCTCGGGCGCGGCCGTCTCTCGCGCCGTGTCGCGCCCTGCCTCACGCGAGCGTAGGAGCGCCATTCCGCCCAACGCGCCGAATGCAATCGCACCCACCTGGACTGCGGGGTGGGGCACGAGAAGGACCAGTCCAGCCGCAGCGGCCGCGATCAGCGCGCGCCACTTGTCGGTGACCAGCTTTGTGGCCATGCCCAGCACCGCGTGCGCCACCACAGCCACCGCGGCCGCTTTCAAGCTGATGAGCCACCCGGCGCCGCTGACGTCGCCAAGCGTGGCCACCCCCAACGCGAACGCGACGAGCGCGAGCGCGGACGGCGCGGTGAAAGCGACCCAGGCCGCGACAAGTCCCATGAACCCCGCACGCTGCAGGCCCACGGCCATACCGACCTGGCTCGAGGCGGGACCGGGAAGGAACTGGCACAGCGCGACGAGGTCAGCGTATTCCTTCTCACCCATCCACCTGCGGCGCGTGACGAACTCGTCACGGAAGTACCCGAGGTGCGCCACCGGACCGCCGAAGGAGGTCAGGCCGAGGCGAAGGAAAGCGCTGAAGACCTCGCCGACCGTGCCGCGCGCGCGAATGTGCTCATCTGTTACTGCCACCCGAAAAGAATTGCACAACCGGTCTACTCACGCAGTGCAACTTCGCGGCGAATGGTGTCGACGATGCGGTCGATGGTGGCGCTGTCAAGCGGCTGCGAAAGGGTAAACCGGAGTGCGGACAGCGCAAGTTCCGGGGAATATCCCATGGCGAGCAGTACCGCAGACGGCTCGCTGCTTCCGGCTTTACACGCCGACCCGGAGCTCACGGCAAACCCGGCGGTATCCAAGGCAACCAGCAGGGATTCCCCGCTGACCCCGTCGACAACGAAGGAGGCGTGATTGGGCAGCCGCTCGGTGCGGTGCCCGGTGAGCTGGGATCCAGGCACTCCCGATTCGATGGCGGCAATCAGTTCGTCGCGCGACGCCATCAACGCTGCCGCCCGCGCCCCAACGGTCTGTGCGGACGCCGCAACCGCAGCCGCGAAACCCGCAATGCCGGCCACGTTGTGCGTTCCGGAGCGCCTGCCCTGCTCCTGCGAGCCGCCGTGGAGGACAGGTTCCAGGCTGATGTGGCGCGGCATAAGCAGTGCGCCCACGCCCTGGGGGCCACCGAACTTGTGGGAGGCCAGCGCGAGCGTGTCGGCGACCGGCCCTGGCCAGCCATCAGGGGCGAGCGTCACCGGGAGATGGACCGCCGCTTGGACCGCGTCGACGTGCATGCCCGCCCCCTTATCGCGGGCGAGGTGGCTGATCCAGCTGACATCGTTAACGCTGCCCACTTCGCTGTTGGCAAGCCCCACCGCAACGAGGGTTATGTCCTCGCGGATTACTGTGGGCAGCGAGCCGTAGTCAACCCTTCCTTCCCCGTCCACTGCGAGGAAGTCCACCTCGAAACCGTGGAGGCGGCGCAGGTAGTCGCAGCTGGCCAGGACTGAGGAGTGCTCGATGGGCGAGGTAATAACGTGGCGTCCACGCGGGTGCGCCAGGGCGCGCCCGATGATTCCCAAGTTATTCGCCTCAGTACCACCCGATGTGAACACGACCCCCTCAGGGCGGATGCCGAACACCTCCGCGATGACGGATCGGGCATGGTCGACCTCGCACGCGGCGTTGTGGCCCGGGGAGTGCACGCTAGAAGGATTCGCGTGAGCGGTATCCCACACGCGCAGCATTGCCTCGCGGGCCTGAGGGCGCAGGGGCGCTGTCGCGGCCGCGTCGAGGTAGAGCACGGCTAGCGCACCTCGTCGAGGCCGAGGTCGAGCGATCCGGCGGAGTGGGTCAGCTTGCCCACGGAGATGACGTCAACCCCCGTCGCCGCGATCTCGGCGACGGTATCCAGGCTGACGTTGCCGCTGGCTTCCGTTGCCGCGCGCCCACCGACAAGCGCCACCGCCTCGCGCAGCTCGTCCGGGGTGAAGTTGTCCAGCATGATGCTGTCCACACCTGCGGCGAGAACCGGCTCGATCTGGTCCATCCGGTCCACCTCGACCTCGATGTGGGTGGTGTGTCCCACGCGATCGCGGATGGCGCGCAGCGCCGCGGTGGTGTCGCCGCCGAGCGCCGCGAGGTGGTTGTCCTTGACCATCACGGCATCAGAGAGGCTGAAGCGGTGGTTGTGCCCGCCCCCGACGCGTACGGAGTATTTCTCGAAGGCGCGCAGGCCGGGTGTTGTCTTGCGGGTATCGACGATACGCACGCCACTGCCCCGCACCGCATCCACGTAACGCGAGGTCAGGGTGGCAACCGCGCACATGCGCTGCGCGAAGTTGAGCGCGACTCGTTCCGCAGTAAGGATGCTGCGCGCGGGCCCTTCGATCAGTGCGAGGCGCTCCCCGGGCGCGAAGCGGTGGCCCTCGGCGGCGAGCTCAGTGACGGCGATGGTGGCGTCGGTCAGCGCGAACGCGGCGCGCACAACCTCACCGCCGGCGAAAACACCGTCCTCTCGAGCTACGAGGGCGACCGTAAGAGTCGCGTCTTCGGCGATGGCGGCCGCGGAGGTGATGTCGCCCCACGGCGCGTCCTCGGCCAAGGCGAAGCGCACCGCCTTGTCGATGGTGGCCTGTGTCAGCATGGTCGTCCTTTCGAGTGGTCAAGTGTGTGGTCGGGCGAGTCGGCTGCCCGCAGCACGATCGATCGCGCCTGGGCTGGGTCGGTGTGCGGGTAGTCCACCCGCCGGTGCGCCCCGCGCGATTCCGTGCGCGCCAGGGCGGCCGCGCACATCAGCGTGCCAGTCGCAGCGGCGACGCCAGACAGCTCCGCGAGGGTGCCGCGGCACGCTTCGATTCCCGCCGCGGTGCGTTCGATGCCGACTCCCCGCCCGATGGCCTCGCGCGCGGCACCGGTATGTGCGCCATCCTCGCGCGAGGCAAGAAGCTCCACCTCGAGCACGTCCCGCGCGGCAGTCGGACCAGCCCAGGGCGCATCGCTTGCCGACGCCTCCCCCGCCGCCTGCCCATAGACCATCGCCTCGAGCAGGGAGTTCGACGCCAAACGGTTGGCGCCGTGCACGCCGGTGCGAGCGACTTCACCGACTGCATAGAGGCCAGGCACCGTGGTGCGACCCGCAGCGTCGGTGCAAATCCCGCCCATGCTGTAGTGCGCCGCCGGGGCGACGGGAACGCGCTGCTGGGTCCAGTCGATGCCGGCCGCGCGCAGGCTCGCCGTGATGCCGGGGAACCTGCGCGCCAGGTCTTCGATGTGGCGCGCGTCTAGCCACACCCGCGAAGCCCGTCGGGCGTGTTCGATGCCGGCGGCGACGACGTCGCGGGGAGCGAGTTCGGCGCGTGGGTCGATGGAGGTGAGGAAGCGGGTGCCGGTGTCGTCGTGAAGCGTGGCGCCGGCTCCTCGCACCGCCTCGGAGATGAGCACACCGGTGCCCTCGAGAACGGTCGGGTGGAACTGGACAAACTCCATGTCTGCCAGATCCGCGCCCGCCCGCGCCGCCGCGATAATGCCGGTGCCGAGGGCCCCGGACGCGCCGGTGGAGCGCGGGTACACACCGCAGTAACCGCCGGTGGCAAGGATCACCGCGTCACCGGTTATGCCGTGCACCCCAGCCACCCAGCCGTCGCGCAGGGTGAGCTCTGTGACAGTGCTTCCGGGCGCGTGCGCGATGCGCGGGTGCTCGGCGATGCGCCGCGCGAGATAGTCGTGCAGCACCGCACCGGTGCGGTCCCCGCCGGCGTGGACGACGCGAGCCGCAGAATGCGCCGCTTCCAGCCCCGCGCCGGGATCGGCGGGAAAGCCTTCGCGCAGAAGCCGCGCCACGGCCTGCGCGCCGTTGCGGGTGAGGTAGGTTGCCGCGTGGGCGTCGACAAGCCCGGCTCCCGCGGCGACGGTGTCGCGCGCGTGGGCCTCGGGGCTGTCGCTGGGCGCAATCGCCGCGGCGATCCCGCCCTGGGCAAGCTGAGTCGAGCCCGGGCTGGTGGCGATGTCGCGGCCCGGGTAGACAAGTGTGACGTCGGCGCTGTTGGCGGCAGCGAGCGCCGCCGACATTCCTGCGACGCCGCAACCGACGACGATGACGTGTCGCATGATCTACCGCGGCTTCGCCGCAAGCATGCGCTCGAGGGCGATCTCGGCGTCGCGTGCCACGTCCTCGTCAACCACGATGCGGTTGACCACGGTGCCTTCGACCAGCGACTCCAGCGCGTACGCCAGGTAGGCGGGGTGGATGCGATACATCGTCGAGCACGGGCATACCACCGGGTCGAGGCAGAAGATGGTACGGTCCGGGTACTGCTGCGCCAGGCGGTTGACCATGTTGATCTCTGTGCCGATCGCGAGCACATCACCCGGTGCGGAGGCCTCTACCTCCTTGCGGATGACCTCGGTGGAGCCGGCGGCGTCCGCGGCGTCGACGACCGGCGCCGGGCACTCCGGGTGGACGACGACGCGCACGCCCGGGAACTCAGCGCGGGCACGCTCGATTTGCGCGACGGTGAAGCGCTTGTGCACGGAGCAGAACCCGTCCCACAAAATGACCTTGGCCTGCTCAATTTGCTCCGGGGTGTTGCCACCGAGGGGCTTGTGGGGGTGCCACATGATGATCTGCTCGTCGGCGATGCCCATGGCGCGCGCAGTATTGCGCCCCAGGTGCTGGTCCGGCAGGAACACGACGCGCTCGCCGCGCTCGAATACCCACTCCAGTACGGTGCGGGCGTTCGAGGAGGTGCACACGATTCCGCCATTGCGCCCGCAGAACGCCTTGATGTCCGCGCTCGAGTTCATGTAGGTCACCGGCACGAGCGGGGCCTTCTCCCCTGCCTGCGGCAGCACGGCGCTGAGTTCTTCCCAGCACACCTCGACCTGGCCGATGGTGGCCATGTCTGCCATGGAGCAACCCGCCGACAGGTTGGGCAAGATCACCGCCTGGTCATCACCGGAGAGGATGTCGGCTGTCTCCGCCATGAAGTGCACGCCGCAGAACACGAACGCCTCCGCTTCGGGGTGGGCTTTGGCCGCCTGTGCGAGGTTAAAGGAGTCACCGAGGAAATCGGCGTGCTTAACAATCTCGTCGCGCTGGTAGAAGTGCCCGAGGATCTTCACCCTGTTGCCCAGGGCCGCCTTGGCCTCGGTGATCATCGCGTCGAGTTCCGCGTCGCTGGCGGAGGTGTAGCGCTCCGGCAGCGCGCCCTGGCGCGGGGCGCGGGCGGGGAACACGTCGGAGTGGGACGCGCCGGGCCCGTAGGAATGGTTCTGGTCGGTCTCCCACGGCTCGGCCGGCAGCTGCACATCGCAGGTCTGCTGTTCCTTTTTCGCAGCGGTGAGGATGAGGTCGGTTACGGAGGTCATGCTCTCAATCCTGTTCTGTGCTTGTGAATCGGTAATATTTCGCGGGCCTGTGCTTGGTGCCCGCCTGGGTTGCGCCGGTTTCCTCGAGCTCGCCGCGCGCAAGCGCTTGTCGACGAAAGTTCGCCGGATCCAGCCGTTCCCCAACAATCAGCTCGCTGACGGCGCGCAGCTCGGCCATCGTGAACTCGTCGTCGAGAAAGCGGTGCGCCACCAGGGTCTGCTCGGCGCGGCGGCGCAACCGCTGGATTCCCGCCTGGATGATCTCGGCGTGGTCGAATGCGAGCTCGGGCAGTGCATCGACGCCCCACCATGCAATGTTCGGGTCCTTGTTTTCGGGCACGCCGTCAAAGTCGCGTGCCCGGTACTGGGCCCAGTAAGCAATGGTGACCGTGCGCTCAGCCTGCGCGGAGCGTTCCACACTGCCGAACGCGTGAAGCTGCTCGAGGTAGTTCGGCTCGGCATGAGTCGCGGCGATGAGAGTTTCCCGGGCAGTCTGCCCCAAGGTTTGGTTCCACTGCGTCGGCCCGCCGGGTAGCGCCCACGCCCCTTTGAAGGGTGCCCGGACGCGGCGCACGAGCGGCACCCACAGCGTCTCGCGGGAAGCGGAGCTGCCGTGCGGCGGCGTAGCGGAGAAGGCCACCGTCGACACGGCGACCTGCGGCGCCTGCTGTCGACGTTCCTCGACGTTGAGGCGATTCCAACCGCTCATAGCGGGCTCCTCACACTTAATGTCATTCTGACCTTAAGTGAGCGTACGGCCCCGGATAGCCGGAAGTCAAACAGTGAGGAGCAGCCGATATGCCCACCCGCCTCTTCCCTTTTTGAAAGTGAATTGAAAATGCTCCGCGCATCATGTTTAATGAAAGTGGATTGAAAACGCGGAGGGTAGCTCCTCCCACCTACCCCAAGGAGAAGACATGGCAGAGCACACCCAGCACAACGACCACGACCACGCACACGGTGAGGGCTGCGGCCACGTCGCCATCCCGCACGGCGATCACGTCGACTACGTCCACGACGGCCACATCCACCGCGAGCACGACGGCCACTGGGACGAGTGCGAGCCCGCCGGCCACACCGTGCACGAGGAGCACCCGCACAACCACGGTGAGGGCTGCGGCCACGTCGCCGTCCCCCACGGCGATCACGTCGACTACATTCACGACGGCCACCGCCACGCTGCCCACGAGGGCCACTGGTGCGAGCACTAGTCTCGGATAGACGAAAAAGCGGCCTCCGCGTGGAGGCCGCTTCATCGTTTTCACCTTCGCTGCCCCCTGGGGCACGGGTAGCTCGCAGCTCGCCCGGAACCTTATCCCGTGGAAATAGCTCGGCCCCTGAATGTTGATCCCATCTATAGCCTCGGGCCCCAGGTGAGCTCCCCTTGACTACTCGGCCGAAACTTCAAATGGGCGCTCGATGAAGCTGTAATTCTCCCACTCAAGGTCGTTGAGCTTTGGCTGCTTACTGGAAACCTGCCCGCCTTCCACCTCATCTATTCCTACAAGTCGTAGGTTGTTGGCGCTAACAGATCGACTTTGGTCTGAACTGAAGGTGAACACAAGGCCAGCATCAATCAGTGTGCTTAGGTGCTTAGCTTCGATTGACTCACGGAAGAACTGCAACACATCTTTATTACGAACAATAAACACGCGACCATGTTCGTCGCGTCTACCGTCTACGATTCCCTCAGCCGTGTCTGCAGCGAGAGCTCCGAGGAGCTTTCGAGCCTTTCTGACCGATGGGAGCTGATCTACTTTTTCCTTCAAGTACACGGGCAGGTCTTTCCATTTGGGAGTCTGGTACGGGAAGAACTCAATCTCGCAAAAGCTTTCCAAATCGAGCTTGACCCAGTGATACTTGCCGTCGGCGGCTTTCCTATAGGCTGGCCGCTTGCCGTTCCAGCTGTCGACCACAGCATTCTTATCGTCGACCGGCTTGATAATAGTGTGACTATCACCCCAATTGGTCCAGCTGCCGTTACCGTCCCAGAGCGACTGGAGAATCGTTGGCTGTTCCATAACACGCTTATTCAGCTCGGGCGACTTTTCCGAAACGTCCTGCCCCGACTCGAGGATCTCATGTCCAACGTCGTACGAGCTGAAATTCTCGTCAGTGCGGTCCTGTAGAACATCATCGCGCCCAGGATTCATCAAGATCCCTACTACGCGTGCCCGCTTCACATTGCCCTTGTAGTGCTGGGGAACGTTTGGGAGGCCACCGGAGTAAATCCCGTTCATCAAGTTCCTAGCTGCTGCCAGCTGCTGCAGCCCATTAGTATCACTATCTGCCGGAAACAGGATCCCAAAGAGCTTATCTCTGTCGTCGGGATGAATCAGAGCATACGCCGTCTTCAACTCGTCGATTAATACAGTTTCCGCTGCCTTGTTGCCAGCATCCGTGTCGCCCTTCTCGAATAAAGAGTGCACCGTCTCAGCCCATGCCTTATATGCCTCAACGGGATCGTCGGATTTTCGATTCTCAGGAAACTTCCTCCAATGCTTCTGGAGTTCTTCATAAGCGGCGGAAATGGGATCGGTCATGGGGGCTCCTTATGCAGAGGAAAACGAAACGAGAGGCCGGAACTCTATGCTAAATCGCAACGGTGGCCATTCTTCCGCGATGCTACCGAGTTCGATGGAGCGCAGCGACCCGATTCAGATTTCTAGCCCCTAGTTCGAGCGACTATTCCGAGGTATTTGG